>NZ_JRHO01000014.1:0-334335 GCF_000765475.1 Methanococcoides methylutens | reverse complement strand
CCTGGTGATGTTGTTAAGATCACTCGCAAAAGTCAGACTGCAGGTGAAGCACTGTATTACAGATATGTAATAGAGTGAACACGAGGTTTTCAAATTTGAGGCATTTCGTTTATTTTTTACGTACTTTTTTTGGTCGCAATATACTGCACATTTCCCATATTACGGCCGGTCTAGTCAATACTGTGTTCATCCCATTGAACGCTACTAATGATCATAATCGCTTTATTTCTCTTAAATATCCAATTAACTAAAAGAGGGTGCTATCATCGCATTAGATACAAGCATACTATCAGAGGCCTATTTCACAAAGGACAAGATTGTGCAGCATCACATTGACTCTTACAACAAGTTCACCAGATCTGGTCTCCAGAAGATCATTGATGAGCAGGGTATAATCGAGACAGATCTTGAAGATATCTATGTAAAACTTGGTAAGATAAGGGTGGAAAATCCAGTAGTTAAGGAAGCTGACGGTGCAATTGAGAAATTGTATCCAAATGAAGGAAGGTTACGTAACCTTTCTTATTCAGCTCCCCTTTTCCTGGAGATGTCTGTTGTACAGAATGGTGAGGAACAAGAACCAAGGGAAGCCAAAATCGGACAGCTCCCCGTAATGATCAAATCGGATATCTGTAACCTTGTTGGCATAAATGACACTGAAATGATCCAACATGGTGAGGATCCGCTTGATCCTGGAGGATATTTCATCGTAAATGGTACCGAGCGTGTTGTAATGACTCTCGAGGACCTTGCACCTAACAAGATACTTGCCGAGTTCGGTGAGCGTTACGGTGATACTATCGAGGTTGCAAAAGTATTCTCTCAGAGAAGAGGTTACAGAGCTCTGGTAGTTGTGGAAAGAGGACGCAAATCCCTTCTGGAAGTGTCTTTCCCATCCATATCCGGTCGTATAAACTTCATCACATTGATTCGTGCTCTTGGAATCGAGACCGATGAGGATGTTGTGAAAGTTGTCTCTACCGATCAGGAGATCATGAAGTTCATGTTCGAGAACCTTGAGGAAGCCGAAGTGGACACCATTGAGGATGCTATCGAGAAGATCGGTGGCCGTGTTGCTTCAGGTCAGGCAAGGGAATACCAGATGAAGCGTGCAAATTACGTCATTGACCGTTATCTGCTCCCACATCTGGGTAACGATCCTGCAGACAGGATAGCAAAAGCTCACTTCCTTGGAAGGATGGCAGAATCATGCTTCGAACTTGCACTTGGAAGGCGAGCTGGCGATGACAAGGATCACTATTCTAACAAGAGGTTGAAACTTACAGGTGACCTGATGGAAGATCTGTTCAGGGTAGCATTCAACCGTCTTGCACGCGATGTAAAATACCAGCTCGAGAGAGCTAACATGAGAAACAGGGAACTGAATGTAGCCACCCTTGTTCGTGCAGATGTACTTACTGACCGTCTGCAGCATCCTCTTGCTACAGGTAACTGGGTAGGCGGAAGAAGTGGTGTTTCACAGTTGCTTGACCGTACTGACTATATTTCCACTCTGTCTCACTTAAGACGTGTGATATCACCATTGTCAAGGGCACAGCCTCACTTCGAGGCCCGTGATCTGCACCCAACCCAGTGGGGTCGTCTTTGTCCGTCAGAGACTCCTGAAGGTCCAAACTGTGGTCTTGTGAAGAACTTTGCCCAGATGGTCGAACTCTCCACAGGTGCTGAAGAGATTGATGCTATCAAGAACATCCTTTATGGAGTTGGAGTTGCTCCTGTTGAATTATATGTCCCTGAGAAGGTGCTTGACTACTCCGTTGATGCGGTCTATGCAGAGGAGCTTGATATAGTGCCTGAAGAGACTGTAAAACCAGAGGTTGAATATCATGATATTATGGATGAGAACGCTGATCCTATCGGCGATGATAAACCAGGGGAGGTTCTTTAATGACTGAAGCAAAGGTCTTCCTTGACGGAGAACTTATCGGAACACATAACAATCCGGTAGAGCTGGTCGCAGATATAAGGAAGCAGCGTCGTAATGGGATGCTGTCCAGTCAGCTGAATGTGACTCTTTACGAGGACATTCATGAAGTTATCCTCAGTTCAGACATGGGTCGTGCCCGAAGGCCGGTCATTGTTGTAGAAGATGGTGTTCCTCTGGTCACAGGTGAACACGTAGAGAAACTTAATGCTGGTGAAATATCCTTTGTCGATCTTGTAGCGCAGGGATGTGTTGAATATCTGGATGCTGAAGAAGAGGAGAATGCTTTCATTGGTCTTTACGAAGAGGACCTTACTCCAAAGCACACCCATCTTGAGATCGACCCTTCACTGATCCTTGGTATCTGTACCGGTATGGTCCCATATCCGGAACACAACGCTTCTCCGAGGAACACAATGGGTGCAGCGATGATCAAGCAGTGTATCGGTGTCTCCACCTCTAACATCAAGCTTAGGCCAGACACGCGCGCACACGTTCTTCACTATCCTCAAAAGGCACTTACACGAACTCACACATGTGAGTCCATTCACTTTGATGACCGTCCTGCAGGGCAGAACTTCGTAGTTGCTGTCATGTCCTACGAAGGTCACAATATTGAGGATGCACTTGTTTTCAACAAAGGTTCTATTCAGAGGGGTCTTGGAAGGAGCCACTTCCTGAGGACATTCGAGGGTGAAGAACGACGTTATCCTGGTGGTCAGGAAGACAAGTTCGAGATACCTGACTCTGAGTTCAGGGGTGCCCGCAGTGCAGAAGCATATGCAAATCTTGACATTGACGGTCTTGTAAACCCTGAGACCATTGTAGGTCCAAACGCTGTTCTTATCGGAAAGACCAGTCCTCCAAGGTTCCTTGAAGAGCAGTCTGATTTCGGTATAACTGTTGAGCAGCGCAGGGAAAGTGCAATTACCATGCGTTCCAACGAGAAAGGTATCGTGGACACTGTCATTCTTACAGAATCTATTAACGGAACCCGTCTTACAAAGGTTAAGATAAGGGATCAGAGGATCCCTGAGATCGGTGACAAATTTGCATCAAGACACGGTCAGAAAGGAGTTATCGGTTTGATAGTTCCATATCAGGATATGCCATTCACTGAAGGCGGTATGGTTCCTGATCTTGTTATTAATCCACACGCAATCCCTTCACGTATGACTGTTGCTCACGTTCTTGAAATGATCGGAGGTAAGGTTGGTTGTATCGAAGGTCACCGCATTAATGCAACTGCTTTCTCAGGTGAAACCGAGGATGACATTCGTGATGGTCTGAAGAAACATGGTTTCTCACACACAGGAAAGGAAGTATTCTCTGATGGTGTAACCGGAAAGAAGATCCAGGCAGATGTGTTCGTTGGTGTGATCCTTTACCAGAAACTGCATCACATGGTCGCATCAAAGATACATGCCAGGTCCAGAGGCCCTGTACAGGTATTGACCCGTCAGCCAACAGAAGGACGTGCTCGTGAGGGTGGTCTGAGGTTTGGTGAAATGGAAAGAGATGTACTGATCGGACACGGTGCTGCAATGACCCTGAAGGAAAGGTTGCTTGATGAATCTGACAAGGTTGTTGAGCTTGTATGTGGACACTGTGGAATGGTTGCTACCTTTGACAGGACACGTAACATAAGGTACTGTTCGAACTGTGGTGCGGAAACAGATATTCACCCGGTAGAAATGAGCTATGCTTTCAAGTTGCTCCTTGATGAGATCAAATCTCTGGGAGTTGCTCCAAGACTTAGACTTGATGATGCAGTGTGATGGTGATACAGATGGATAATATGATACCTTCAATACCAAAAAGGATCGGTGCGATCAAATTCGGTCTGATCTCCCCTCGTGAAGTCAGGAAGATGAGTGTCACATCGATCATAACTGCGGACACTTACGATGATGACGGGTACCCTATCGATATGGGTCTCATGGACCTGCGCCTTGGTGTTATTGACCCGGGTCTTAAATGTAAGAGCTGTGGAAGCCGCGCTGGGGAATGCCCTGGTCACTTCGGTCACATTGAACTTGTGGCCCCTGTGATACATGTAGGCTTTAACAAGACCATTCGTAAGATCTTACGTTCAGTTTGTTGCAAATGCAGCGCTCTAATGCTTGAAGAGAGCAAGAAGAAGGATTACCTCGAACAGCTTTCCAAGTATAAGGATATGGGACATCTTCCTGATGATGTCATCAATGATGTTTTTAAAGAGGCAAGAAAGCCAAAGGTCTGTCCATATTGTGGCGAGGCACAACTTGATATCAAGTTCGAGAAGCCAAGTGAATATATCGAAGATGGTCACAAACTTACTCCTACTGAAATCCGTGACAGGTTCGAGAACGTCTCTGATGATGATATTCGTGTCATGGGTATGAACCCTGATACTGCCCGGCCTGAATGGATGATACTGACTGTACTTCCGGTTCCTCCGGTCACGGTGAGACCTTCTATTACACTTGAGTCCGGTCAGCGAAGTGAAGATGACCTGACACATAAGCTTGTAGATATCATACGTATCAACCAGCGTTTCCAGGAGAACAGGGATGCAGGTGCTCCACAGCTTATCATTGAGGATCTGTGGGAGCTGTTGCAATATCACGTTACAACATATTTCGATAATGAAGTTTCAGGTGTACCTCCTGCAAGGCACAGGTCAGGAAGGCCTCTTAAGACACTGACCCAGCGTCTTAAGGGTAAAGAAGGACGTTTCAGAGGCAGTCTGTCCGGTAAGCGTGTTAATTTCTCTGCACGTACGGTAGTTTCCCCGGATCCTAACCTTAGTATAAATGAAGTTGGTGTGCCTTTTGAAATTGCAAAGCATATGACGATCCCTGTAAGGGTTATCTCCAGGAATCTCGAGCTCATGAAGGAATATGTCCGTCGTGGGAAGAAGGTCCATCCAGGTGCGAACTATGTTATTCGTGAGGATGGTCGCCGTATCAAGGTGACCGATCTCAACACTGAGGAACTTCTGGAGAAACTTGAGCCAGGATGGGTAGTTGAAAGGCAAATGCAGGACGGGGATATCGTTCTGTTCAACAGGCAGCCTTCTCTTCACAAGATGAGTATCATGGCACACCGCATAAAGGTACTTCCTGGAAAGACCTTTAAGCTCAATCCGGCAGTATGTCCGCCATACAATGCTGATTTTGATGGTGATGAGATGAACATGCACGTACTCCAGACCGAGGAGTCTCGTGCAGAGGCAAGTATCCTCATGCAGGTACAGGAGAACATTCTTTCTCCACGTTTCGGTGGTCCGATCATAGGTGGTATTCACGATCACATTTCAGGTCTGTTCCTTTTGACAAGGAATGAGAATTTCATCAGCAAGAATGATGCTCTGGAACTTCTCCGCAAGGCTGAGTTACGTGAGCTCCCAGAACCTGCAGGACATCTTGAAGATGGTGCTCCTTACTGGAACGGTAAACAGATCTTCAGTCAGATCCTTCCTAAGGGTCTTTACGTAGAATTCCCTGCTCAGGTCTGTTCCAAGTGTGACGTTTGTAAGAAGGCAGGCTGTGAAAACGATGCTTATGTTGTTATTGAAGATGGTGAACTGCTTCAGGGTACCATTGATGAACAGTCCATTGGTGCTTTCAAAGGTCTGATTCTTGATAAGGTGGTCAAGGAATATGGCCCTGCAGCTGGTGCTAAGTTCGTAGATGATTTCACAAGGCTTGCTATCAGGGGTGTAATGCATACCGGGCTGAGTTTCGGTATAAGTGATGAGGATATTCCTAAAAATGCTAAGGTCGAGATCGCAGCAAGGCTTAAGGAAGCTGAAGAAGAGGTCTCTAAACTTATCGGTGCATATGAGGCCAAGGAACTTGAACCATTGCCAGGTAGGACCCTTGCAGAGACCATTGAAATGAGGATCATGCAGACCCTGGGTAAGGCAAGAGATGATACTGGTAGGATCGCTGACAACCAGCTTGGTCTGGAGAACTCTGCGGTTATCATGGCAAGGTCTGGTGCTCGTGGTTCTATTTTGAACCTGACTCAGATGGCTGCTTGTGTCGGACAGCAGGCTGTTCGTGGTGAGCGTATAAGAAGGGGCTATGCCGGAAGGACATTACCTCACTTCTATAAGGGTGACCTTGCTGCAGATGCACACGGTTTCGTCAAAGCAAGTTACAAGAGCGGACTGAATCCGACTGAATACTTCTTCCACGCAATTGGAGGTCGTGAAGGTCTTGTGGATACTGCGGTACGTACTTCCCAGTCAGGTTACCTGCAGAGGCGTCTTGTGAATGCACTTCAGGACCTTGAGGTCCAGTATGACCGATCTGTACGCGAGACCAGAGGGGTCATTGTACAGTTCAAATATGGGGAAGATGGTATTGACTCCACTAAGAGTGATTACAGTAAGCCTGAGGCAATACACCGTGTTGTCAGGGCTGTTACGGGAAAGGAGGTGGCATAATGTCCATCAGTGAAGCTACTATTGATTCAATGATAGGTGGTCTTCCACTTCCAATGACTACGCTTGCGACCCTCAAAGATGATGTAATGAAGGTCGGAGTAACCAAGAAAGAGCTGGAAGAGATCATCGAACGTGTCATGACGGATTATGAATATGCATGTGTTGAACCTTGTGAAGCCGTGGGTGTGGTATCTGCTCAGTCCATTGGTGAACCGGGCACTCAGATGACCATGCGTACTTTCCACTACGCTGGTGTCGCTGAGATCAACGTTACATTGGGTTTGCCACGTCTTATCGAGATCGTGGATGCGAGAAAGACTCCAAGTACTCCTATGATGACAGTTGCACTTGACAAAGACCATGCAAATGACAGGGATCTTGCAAGGAAGGTCGCATGGGAGATCGAAGCAACTCACATTGCACATCTTGCAGATGTGACCACTGATCTTGCCAACATGAACCTTGTTATTGACCTTAACGAAAAAATGCTCGTCCAGAGGGCTATCGCTGTGGATGATATTGCAGAGAAGCTCGAGGAGGAGCTTGGAGTTTCAGTTAAGGTTTCAGGTGCTGTGAGCAATCAGATAATTGCTCAGCCAAACGAGCCATCATACAGGGAGCTTCTTCAGCTTGCCAAGAAGATCCATACTATCACTCTCAAAGGTATTGAAGGTATCAAGAGGGTAGTTATCAGGAAAGATGGTGAGGAATATACCCTCTATACAGAAGGCTCAGTACTGAAGGAAGTTCTCAATGTTGAAGGTGTGGATATTACAAGGACGTACACCAACAACATTGGTGAGATCTATGAGGTATTCGGAATCGAAGCTGCTCGTAATTCCATCATAAAAGAAGCAAGTGATACTCTGCGTGAGCAGGGTCTTACTGTGGATATTCGTCACATAATGCTTGTATCAGATATCATGACCTGTGATGGTGAAGTAAAACAGATCGGTCGTCATGGAATTTCCGGAGAGAAGGCCAGTGTCTTCGCCCGTGCTGCATTCGAGGTTACTGTTAACCACTTACTTGATGCGGGAATGCGCGGTGACATTGATGAACTCAATGGTGTTACTGAGAACATCATTGTTGGTCAGCCTATAAAACTTGGTACTGGTGACGTTCATCTGGTGGCTAGAAATCCTCTTGCTAAACTTGATGAAGAGTAAGTACAACCAGAAAGTAGATATAAGGAATCAGTTATTAGAATACAAATCTCAAATTGACAATATATATGAGTTGATGTAAAATGGATATTAATGTTGATAAAGCACTGATCAAAGTTATCAGGACAGGCTCTGTTATCATCGGGGCAAACCGCACCATTGATGCAGCTGTCAAGAACGAGGCAAAGATGATAGTTCTTGCATCCAATTGTCCTGCACACGTGAGGGAACAGATCGAAGCAACAAAAGTGCCGGTCCTGAACTATACTGGGACAAGTGTAGATCTTGGTCCTGCATGCGGTAAGCCATTCACTATTGCTGCAATGGCTATAATGGATGTAGGAGAATCTGATATACTTGCAGTAGCTTAAGATCAGGAGTTGTATTATTTGAGCGAGATCAGGCTTTCAACTGAATGTGTAAGATATATTGCACTGTTTGAAAGTATGACCGACGCTTCAATTAAGGATTGTATTATCGATGATGGCAGGGTCATCTATGTCGTGAATACTGGTGACATGGGTGCTGCTATTGGGAAACGTGGAGACAACATTAATCGGGTCAAAAGGTCCGTTGATAAACACATAGAACTTATCGAATACTCGGATGAGCCGGTTACATTTATAAAGAATGCTTTCGGTACTGTGTCTATAAAGTCCGTCAATATATCCAGTAAGGGTGACAAAAAAATCGCCTATGTGGATGTATCCGCGAGTGATAAAGGGCTTGCTATCGGACGTAATGGAAGCAACATTGAAAAAGTAAAAATGGTAGTTAGTCGCCATCACGATATCGATGATGTGATCTTAGAGTGAACTTTCGTTCGCTAAATGATTAATAATTTCAACTCATTATGTACGGAACACTATTGGGAGGATAATATATGCCAAATGGAAAATATGCAGCTCACAGACTTCAACAGGTTCGCAAAGATGCCAGGTGGAAAGACACCAGCTACAGCAGACGTACCTTAGGTCTGGACGTTAAATCTGACCCGCTCAGTGGCGCGCCACAGGGTCGTGGAATTGTACTTGAAAAGGTAGGTGTTGAGGCAAAACAGCCTAACTCTGCTATCAGGAAATGTGTAAGGATCCAGTTGATCAAGAATGGCCGTCAGGCAACAGCATTCTGTCCGGGTGACGGTGCTATCAACTTCATTGATGAGCACGATGAAGTGACCGTGGAAAGGATCGGTGGCCGCATGGGTGGTGCGATGGGTGATATTCCCGGAGTGCGCTTCAAGGTTACTGCAGTTAACAATGTTTGTTTGAGAGAAATGGTCATTGGAAGAAAGGAAAAGCCAAGGAGATAATTCCATGTATAAGTTATTCGGAAAATGGGACCTTTCAGAGGTAGAAGTTAATGATGCTGGTATCAAGAGATACGTGAACCTTGATCCTGTGATCATACCACACACATCAGGTAAGCACGCAAGACAGCAGTTCAACAAATCTGATCTATGTATCGTTGAGCGTCTTGTCAACAATGTGATGCGCAATGCGCAGAACACTGGTAAGAAGCAGATCGCTATGCGTATTGTGGACGATGCGTTTGATGTGATCAATAAGAGGACACAAAAGAACCCTGTCCAGGTACTTGTGGAAGCCATTGGTAATGCTGGTCCAAGGGAAGAAGTTGTAAGACTCAAATACGGTGGTATCTCTGTACCAAAAGCAGTAGATACTGCACCACAGAGGCGTATTGACACTGCATTGAGGCATATCGCAATAGGTGCAAACCAGTCAGCATTCAAATCAAAGCGCTCTGCATCCGAATGCCTTGCATCCGAGCTGATCGCAGCTTCCAACCGTGATGCAAAGTGCTTCTCTATTAACAGAAAGGACGGAAAGGAAAGAGTCGCAAAGGCAGCACGTTAATCGTGTTGTTCTTTATTTTTTCATAAATATTCAATTGTAGGTTTTATTATGGGACGAAGGAAAAAAATGGTTGAGCGTGTAACAGCGCTGATGAGCAACCCGGTAATGATCAGGAACATCGCAATTATTGCTCACATCGATCACGGAAAAACTACCCTTTCAGATAATCTTCTTGCAGGCGCTGGTATGATCTCCAAGGACCTTGCAGGTCGCCAGTTGTTCATGGACTCTGATGAAGAGGAGCAGGAAAGAGGTATTACGATCGACTCCGCAAACGTTTCAATGGTGCACGAGTTCGAGGATGAAGAGTACCTCATCAACCTTATCGACACACCAGGTCACGTTGACTTTGGTGGTGACGTTACACGTGCTATGCGTGCAGTAGATGGTGCAGTTGTAGTCATTGATGCTGTAGAAGGTACCATGCCTCAGACCGAGACCGTTCTGAGACAGGCACTGAAAGAGCACGTAAGACCAGTACTTTTCATTAACAAGGTAGACCGTCTTATCAACGAGTTACAGGTCGATGCACAGGAGATGCAGATAAGGCTCGGTAAGCTCATTGACCACGTCAACAAGCTTATCAAAGGTATGAACGAAGAACGCTATAACCAGGGCTGGAGAGTTGACGCTGCAGAAGGTACAGTAGCATTCGGTTCAGCACTTTACAACTGGGCTATCAGTGTTCCTATGATGCAGAAGACCGGTGTCAGCTTTGGTGAGGTATTTGACTACTGCCGTGCTGAAGATATGAAATCACTTGGTGAGAAATGTCCACTCCACGAAGCTGTAAACGACATGGTCATCAGGTTCCTTCCAAGTCCTATCGATGCCCAGGAAGACAGGGTCGGTGTCATCTGGCACGGCGATCTTGAGGCTGGTATTGGAAAGCAGATGGCTGTTGCTGATGCGACGGGCGACCTTGCATTCATGGTAACTGATATTTCCATGGACCCACATGCAGGAGAAGTTTCAACAGGAAGACTTTTCAGTGGTTCACTTTCACGTGGTATGGAAGTTTACGTATCAGGTGCAGCAAAGCCGAACAGGATCCAGCAGGTTGGTGTTTTCATGGGTCCGGAGAGACTTGAAGTGGATAAGATCCCTGCAGGTAACATTGCTGCAGTTACAGGTCTTAGGGATGCTATTGTAGGTTCTACTGTAACAACCCTCGATGGCATGTCTCCATTCGAGAGCATCAGACACGCAAGTGAGCCTGTAGTGACCGTGGCTGTGGAAGCAAAGCACATGAAAGACCTTCCAAAGCTTGTTGAGGTTCTGCGTCAGGTCGCAAAGGAAGACCCAACACTTAAGATCACACTGGACGAAGAGACCGGTGAACACTTGATGGCAGGTATGGGTGAACTTCACCTTGAGGTCATTGCTCACAGGATCGAGCGTGACAAGGGTGTAGAGATCTCAACAACACCTCCTATTGTGGTATATCGTGAGACCATCACAGGAACAGCAGGTCCTGTTGAAGGAAAGTCCCCTAACAGGCACAACAGATTCTATGTTGTTGTCGAGCCACTCGAGCCTGAAGTACGTGAGCTTATCCGTGAGGGCGAGATCTCCATGAGGATGCCTGAACTTGAGAGAAGGGAGAAGCTTATTGCAGCAGGTCTTGACAAGGATGAAGCAAAGAGGATCGCAGACATCTTTGAGAGCAATGCTTACTTTGATATGACCAAAGGTATCCAGCACCTGAACGAGACAATGGAACTGGTCCTTGAAGGTTTCGTCGAAGTTATGAAAGCAGGTCCGCTTTCAAAAGAACCATGCATGGGTGTAAAGGTAAAGCTCATGGACGCAAAGCTCCACGAGGATGCTGTCCACAGAGGTCCTGCACAGGTCATTCCTGCATCCAGGCAGGCAATCCAGGCAGCAATGCTCATGGCAGACGATACGCTCTTTGAGCCATACCAGAAGGTATTCATCCAGACACCACAGGAACAGATGGGTGGAGCTACAAAGGAGATCCAGGGTCGCCGTGGTATCATTATTGATATGACATCCGAGGGTGACACAACGATCATCGAATCCAAGGCACCAGTGTCCGAATTGTTCGGATTTGCCGGCGATATCAGATCCGCAACAGAGGGTCGTGCTATGTGGAGTACAGAGTTCGTAGGCTTTGAACCACTTCCAACTAACATGATCACCGAAGTTGTTTCTGGCATCCGTGAGCGAAAAGGACTCAAGAAGGACCTCCCACAGGCACAGGACTTCATGAGCATGTAAGGTGGATATTTTATCCATCTTATTTTTATGAAATATCCTATCCTTTGGAAAGGTTTAAGAGTAGAAACAACAATTTAGGTCAAAATTATAGATATTACATCTAACAATCAAAAATAAAGGAGAATATAATATGGCTGAGAAACCACACATGAATTTAGCAGTTATTGGTCACGTTGACCACGGCAAGTCAACCTTTGTCGGTAGATTGATGTTCGAGACAGGAGCAGTACCTGCTCACCTTATCGAAAAATACAAGGCAGAAGCAAAAGAGAAAGGAAAAGAATCCTTCGCTTTCGCATGGGTTATGGACTCACTCAAGGAAGAGCGTGAGAGAGGAG
Organism: Methanococcoides methylutens; assembly: GCF_000765475.1. Classification (NCBI taxonomy): domain Archaea; kingdom Methanobacteriati; phylum Methanobacteriota; class Methanomicrobia; order Methanosarcinales; family Methanosarcinaceae; genus Methanococcoides; species Methanococcoides methylutens. The sequence continues at coordinate 322,333 of NZ_JRHO01000014.1, read as the reverse complement.
TTACAATCGATATCTCACACAAGAGATTCGATACCGACAAGTTCTACTTTACAGTAGTGGACTGCCCAGGTCACCGTGACTTCGTAAAGAACATGATCACCGGTGCTTCCCAGGCAGATGCAGCTGTACTTGTAGTTGCAGCACCTGATGGAGTAATGGCTCAGACAAAGGAGCACGTGTTCCTTTCTAGGACCCTTGGTATCAACCAGCTCATTGTCGCTGTGAACAAAATGGACGCAGCTGAATACAGTGAGGACAGGTACAACGAGGTCAAGGCAGAAGTATCACAGCTTCTCGGTATGGTAGGATTCAAGGCAGACGATGTCCCATTCGTCCCAACATCTGCATTCGAGGGTGACAACATCACAAAGTCAAGTGAGAACACTCCATGGTACACTGGTCCATCATTGCTTGACTGCCTTAACGATCTTAAGACACCAGAAAAGCCAGATACACTTCCACTCCGTATCCCAGTACAGGATGCATACACTATCTCCGGTATCGGTACCGTTCCAGTAGGTAGGGTAGAGACCGGTATCATGAAGAAAGGCCAGAAGGTCACATTCATGCCAAGCGGCGCAACTGGTGAGGTCAAGTCAATCGAGATGCACCACGAAGAGGTCGATCAGGCTGTACCTGGTGACAACATTGGTTGGAATGTAAGAGGTATCGGAAAGAACGATGTCAGAAGAGGTGACGTATGTGGTCCTGCAGAGAAGCCACCATCGGTAGCTGAAGAGTTTGCCGGACAGATCGTTGTCCTTCAGCACCCATCCGCTATCACAGTCGGATACACTCCTGTATTCCACTGCCACACCACCCAGACTGCATGTACTCTCATGTCCATCGACAAGAAGCTGGATCCAAAGTCCGGTCAGGTCAAGGAAGAGAACCCAACCTTCATCAAGGCTGGAGATGCAGCGATCGTTACAATCAGACCAACCAGGCCAATGTGCATTGAGCCTGTAAAAGAGATTCCACAGCTCGGCAGATTTGCTATCCGTGATATGGGTATGACAATCGCTGCCGGTATGTGCATGAGTGTTAAAAACAAGCAGTAACACTCTTCTCTTTCTTTTTAGAGGAGATAAAAATGGCACAGAAAGCAAGAATACGATTATCAGGCACAAGCCCTGTGAATCTGGATGGTGTTTGTGATCAGGTGAAAGCCATCGCAAACCGCACTGGAGTAAGCATATCCGGTCCAGTACCACTACCTACTAAGAAATTGGTAGTTCCTGTAAGGAAGAGCCCTAGTGGCGATGGTACAGCATCATGGGACCACTGGGAGATGCGTGTCCACAAAAGACTTATTGACATCGCAGCTGACGAGCGCGCATTAAGGCAGCTCATGAGGATTCAGGTTCCAAAAGACATCAATATCGAGATTGTACTTCAGAATTAAGTACTTCGATATTATTCAAAAGGACCTGGGACTATGTTACAGATTTCGATCTGTAACAGTTCTCCTCCCTATTTCTTTAATTATTTTTAAACTTTAAATCTTAAACTGAGTTCCAATGCTATTGATTATTGGTCAGTACTCTATTTATCTATTGATAATGTTTATATCTTACACATTTCATATCAATGTGAGGTTATATCATGAGTGAAGAAACATTAACTGAAAATGAATCAACAGTACTAAATGCTCTGGAAGGCTCTGACAAATCCTTGAGGCCTGGTGATATTGCAGAGTCTACTGGTCTGGACAGTAAACTGGTTAGTAAAACAATTGCATCACTAAAGAAAAAGGGTCTTGTTTACTCTCCTAAAAGATGCTACTACGATGTTTCAAAGGAATGATTCTTTCCTTTTTAATTCTCTTTTTTTGATAAATTATCTTTTTCTATGTCAGGGTTTAGTGGTATTGTAAGGTAAAAGCTGCTACCTTCGTTTATCTTACTTCTGACATACAGGGATCCACCATGCAATTCGGAGTATTTTTTGGCAAGGCATAGTCCGATTCCAATTCCTCCATGGCTTCTTGTTGAAGATGAATCGATCTGAGTGAAGGGGCTAAAAAGTGTATCAATATCTTTCTCTGAGATCCCTATCCCATTATCTGATACATTAAAAACCAGATCCTTATCAGTACTCCTGATTTCAACTGTAATGGGGCTACCATTTTCTGAAAATTTGCTGGCATTTTCAATCAGATGAGTGATGCTCTGTTCTACCTTTTTGATATCTGCTACAACATATTTGATATCTGTGTTGATGTTAAATAATATTCTCTGCTCTTTATCCTGAACTTGTGGAACCACATATTTCCGGATATCTTCCATAAATCCGACTAATTCTACTTTCCTATAATTAAGTTCAAGCACTTCGGACTCAATCCTTGAAACTTCCAGCATTAAATTAAAAACGTCAAGAAGGTGTTTACCACTGGAGAATATATTGTGAAGGTATCTTTCCTGTTTTTCATTAATATCTCCGAACTTCTTTTCAAGAAGAATTTCAGAGAATCCGATTACTGAGTTAAGAGGTGTCCGCAATTCATGGCTCATGTTTGCAATAAATGTGCTCTTTGCTTGATTTGCAGTTTCAGCCTCATTTTTTGCAGATATTAGCGCCCTTTCTGCAATCTTCTTTTCAGTAACATCGATTCCTGAAGAAAGTAAACCACTGACATTTCCATCCTGATCATAAAGTATCGAATTATTCCAGGAAATAACCTTTTCTTCACCAGATCTTGTGATGATCGAATTATCGTAATATTCAAATGTTTTGGAATCTCCTGAAATAATTTTGTTAAACACAGCCTTTACATTTGCATGAATGTTTTCAGGTATGAAGATGTCAAACCAGTTCCTGCCAATTAGTTCCTTTTCGGAATAACCAACGGTCTCTGCAGCTTTTTTATTCACGAGTTTGATCTTCTGGTTCTTGTCAAGAACAACGAACATAACATTAGACACATTAAGATAATGCTGTGCTTTTTCTTTTTCTTTCATCAGCTCGAACTCAACTTTCTTGAGTTGGTCGATATTTACCATGATCCCATTTAGACCAATTACTTCTCCGTTCCTGATGATTCCTTTGGAAGATGTGTGTACGTGTGTTACCTTGCCTGATTTTGCAATAACTCTGAACATATATGGCTTGTGTTCACCTTTAAGGGTCAGGTTCATATCTTCAAGAAGACCCGGAAGATCCTTCGGGTGTACATATTTCATAAAAGATGTGCCGATTACTTCTTCTGGCATGTAGCCGGTAAAAATTTCAATAGCCGGGCTTATATATGTAAAGTTTCCGTTTTTGTCGACACTAAAGATAACATCATTGAGATTCTCAACATGAAGCTTATAAAAATCTTCTTTTTCCCTGGCTTCCTTGTTGACCAGTTCGATCTCATTTCTGAGGTCCTTGATAGTCTGTTTCAGATCGTTGATCTTTTCAGAACCTATATCTTTATTTTCCATTGTCATTTTTCTGTAAACTGGAGTCGTTTTTGCAATGATGTTGGGTTTAGTTCAAATTATACCTTTGCTTTAATGTATTAAAATGTGTATTAATATGTTTTCAAAAATAATGTTATATCAATGATATATTCTATTCCATGGGATACTATTATACCAATGAACTACTTCCTGATTGAGAAGTTTGATTCTTATTATGCAGAAAGCTTCTCATTTAAGAGTATATTCTTGATAATTATGCTTGAAGTGTTCCAAAATATGAGTGTTTTGTGAAAATATGTTCATTTGTCAGGTTCTAATCCCAAAACAATAATATAATAATTGGTTTATCCTACAATCAGTTACTTTTGTCACTAACGTGATGACATATATTACACATAGTTATGTTTATGGGCCTGTGGTGTAGTGGATATCACTTTAGCCTCCGGAGCTTAGAACCCGGGTTCGATTCCCGGCAGGCCCGTTCTATAATCTACTTGAATTGAATATTAACGAATCAATTTATAATCAATTCATATTCAATTATTCTGATCATTTTTGTAGATTGTAGAGTTTCTCAAGATAGCTTTTTATCCTGCAATATATAAAATTCCTGTAACCGAAGTTGTCGGGAATATCAAATGTAACAATTCCTTCCACATTCCAGAATACGTTCTTAACCAGGCCTCTCTCTTCCATGTCATCCACAAAGAATCTGACCTTGCTGAAATCATGAACAACCTGTCTCCAGTCACCAGCTCTCATTTTGGATGGATCCTTGCTACACATAACTTCAAATTGCTGCAACCCGAATGCGTATGTTTCGAGCCATTGCATGTCATCCTTTGTTAATGCAATGATACCCTGCCTTGAATCTTCTTCCATTTGTTTTAAAAGTAGGGCGATATCCTGTCCGGTAAATTCATTCTTGTCGAGCTTTTCAAGAAATACATATAATTTTTCCACGATCATTTCCCCCTGTCTACAATATAATTTATGGTGTCTATCAATAGATAAATATTACCTTCTTGATGGTCCTTAAGTACCTCATTCTAAGGCAGAATGGGATTCCATGCTCAAAGCTTATTTATGGGTTTGTTGTTTATCTACCCCATATAGTTCATTGGTAAATTTAGTTTCATAATCCAAGGAGACCAAAATATATGGCAATCCATCCTATTGAATATCGTTACGGTACTGACGAAATGAAATATGTCTGGAGTGAGGCAAATCGCCTTGAAAAGCTCCTAAAGACCGAAGCAGCACTTTCACAAGCTGAAGCAAAGATCGGTGTTGTTCCTGCTGAAGCTGCAGCACAGATCGAGAAAAGCATAAATCAGGTAAAACTTGAAAGGGTAACAGAGATAGAAGATGAGATCCACCATGATATGATGGCTATCGTTCTTGCGATATCTGAGCAGTGTACAGAGGATGCTGCTAAGTGGGTGCACTTTGGTGCAACATCCAACGACATCCTGGATACAGCTACTGCACTTCAGATGATGGATGCTGTTGCTATCCTTGAGGATAAGGTACGTACACTTCTGGACGTCTTGCTCACAAAGGCAGAAGAGCACAAGAACACTGTCTGTGCAGGAAGGACACATGGTCAGATAGGTGTACCAACAACATATGGTCTCAGATTTGCGATCTGGGCAAGTGAGATGGCAAGACACCTTGAACGTCTGGGCCAGCTTACACCACGTCTTCTGGTAGGCCAGATGACCGGAGCTGTAGGTACACAGGCAGCATTCGGAAAAGACGGTATCGAAATACAAAAGTACGCAATGGAATATCTTGGTCTTGGCAGCGTTGATGTTTCAAATCAGATCATCCAGCGTGACCGTCATGCAGAATTCGTTATGTGGATGGCGAATACAGTAACAACTCTGGATAAGATCGCAGTGGAGATCAGATCCCTCCAGAGGAGCGAGATCGCAGAGGTAGAGGAGAGCTTCCGCAAGAAACAGGTAGGTTCTTCCACCATGCCTCACAAGAGGAATCCGATCAAGTCAGAGCAGATAAGTGGTCTGGCACGTATCGTTCGCTCAATGGTCGAGCCTGAACTGCTTAACAACACTCTATGGGATGAACGTGATCTTACTAACTCCTCATGCGAAAGGATCGTTTTCCCTGAAAGCTGTGTGCTGACAGATCACCTTCTCAAACTGGCTATTGGCGTTATCGAGAACCTCAGGTTCTATCCTGAGAACATACGCAAGAACCTTGATCTCCTTCGTGGACTTAACATGGGTGAGTCTGTCATGATCGAACTTGCAAAGCGTGGTGTCGGCAGGCAGGAAGCTCATGAGATCGTCAGAAGCTCCGCAATGGAGGCACACGAATCAGGAATGCACCTTAAGGATGTTCTTCTTGGCAAACCGGAAGTCACACAATACTTAAGTGAATCCGATATCACAGACCTGGTGAACCCTGATAGGTACATCGGTACTGCTGTGGAGCAGGTCGAGAACGTAGCTGCAAAGATAAGAAGCCAGTTCTAAGGTGAGATCATGGAACTGGAAGATGCAATAAAGTTCCATGGGCACCTCTGCCCGGGACTTGTTATTGGTTACAGGGTTGCAACCTATGCAGCCGAGCAGTTCAAGGACCGCTCAGAGGATGAGGAACTTGTGGCTGTCGTTGAGAACAAGTCATGCAGCGTGGATGCCATTCAGGTAATCAATGGATGTACCTTTGGAAAAGGAAACCTTGTCTTCAAGGACCTCGGCAAGCACGTATATACTTTCTTCAAAAGGGGAGAGAGCGAAGCACTTCGGATATCGATCAATCCGCGCCAGCGCCGGGAAGACCCACGTTACAATGAGCTTTTCCCCAAAGTAAGAAATGGCACTGCAACAGATGAGGAACAGGAAGAGTTCAGGAAAAGGCATGCTGAAAGAGGTCTTGCAATTCTTGATATTCCAGCTGATGAGTTGTTCACTGCAACAAGGGTTGAGATAGAACCGCCTGAAAAAGCAATGGTATATCGTTCCATTGCATGTACGGAGTGCGGTGAGGAAACTATGGAAACACGCCTTCGTGTAAAAGATGGGAATATGGTCTGTCTTTCCTGCTTTGAAGGTCATGATATCTGACGTTGGTCAGATATCTTTTTTAACTCTTTAAGTTTCCAAGTTCTTTACTTTTTAATCACTTTTAAGTTTTAAACTTATTTTTTGAGCACTCTTTTCAGGAATTCTCCTGTATAGGATACTTTGCTCTTTGCTATTTTCTCGGGTGTACCTTTGGCAATAATACTGCCACCACGTTCTCCACCTTCCGGACCCAGATCTATCACCCAGTCTGCTGTCTTGATAACGTCAAGGTTGTGTTCTATGACAATGACCGTATTGCCTGCATCCACAAGTCGCTGGAGCACGTCAAGTAACTTGTTCACATCGTCAAAGTGTAGTCCCGTTGTCGGTTCATCAAGAATATAAACTGTCTTTCCGGTGGAACGCCTGCTAAGCTCTGTTGCAAGCTTCACACGCTGTGCCTCTCCTCCTGAGAGGGTTGTCGAGGACTGGCCAAGTTTGATGTAACCAAGACCAACATCGTAGAGTGTCTGAAGCTTGTTCTTTATCTTTGGAATATTTTCAAAGAATTCCACTGCTTCCTCTACGGTCATATCAAGTACATCAGCGATGGTCTTTTCCTTGTAGGTGACCTCAAGTGTCTCACGGTTGTATCGCTTCCCGTGGCAGACCTCACAGGGCACATAAACATCAGGCAAAAAGTGCATTTCAATAGTTATGATTCCGTCACCTGAACAGGTCTCACATCTGCCTCCGCGCACATTGAAGCTGAATCTTCCAGGTTTGTATCCGCGGGATTTTGACATCTTTGTCTGTGCAAAGAGTTCCCGTATGGGTGTGAAAAGGTTAGTATATGTGGCCGGATTGGAACGTGGTGTCCTTCCGATAGGCGACTGGTCGATGGTTATGACCTTGTCTATCTGGTCGAGACCCTTTATGTCCTTATATTTGCCCGGTCTGTCCCTTGCACGATGCAATTTCTGGGCAAGCACCTTATTGAGGGTCTCATTGATGAGGGTGCTTTTTCCTGAACCTGATACGCCTGAGACACATGCCATGACCCCGAGTGGGAATTCCACATCTATGCCTTTGAGGTTGTTCTGTGATGCACCCCTGAGGATCAGTTTGCCTGTGGGCTTGCGTCTTTTCTTTGGGACGGCTATCTCAAGTTTTCCGCTCATGTATTGTCCGGTAAGTGAATCCGGGTGTTCCATGATCTGTTCAGGTGTGCCTTCTGCTACAACCTCTCCACCATGAATGCCGGCCCCTGGTCCCATGTCCACCACATGATCGGAATTGAGGATTGTCTCTTCATCATGTTCCACAACCACAACTGTGTTGCCGATATCACGAAGATGTTTCAATGTATTGATAAGTCTGAGATTGTCTCTCTGGTGCAGCCCTATGCTGGGCTCATCCAGAATATACAGCACGCCCATAAGACTGGATCCAATCTGTGTTGCGAGCCTTATACGCTGTGCCTCTCCTCCTGAAAGGGTCGCAGCCGAGCGGCTCAATGTAAGGTAATCAAGTCCGACGTCCATGAGGAACCCGAGCCTTGCCTTTATTTCCTTAAGGATCAGCCTTGCGATGGAATATTCGCGAGGCGTAAGGTTTGGTTCAAGTTCTTCAAAGAAATGCAATGCAGTTTCCACAGACATTTGCGTGACCTCAATGATGTTGCTTTCATTGATGCTCACAGCAAGGCTGGCAGGTTTTAGCCTGTTGCCTGTGCAGGTCGTACAGGGTTTGGTGGTGATGTACTTCCTCAGCCTGTCCTTTGTGTTCTCTGACTCAGTATTATCATACGTCTTTGAGATGTTGGAGATGACTCCCCGGAAACGTCCTTTGTGCTTCCACATGCCACCGTTCTTACCGACATGCACGAAATCGACCATTTCGGTGGTGCCGTTGAAGATTATATCCTTGTGCTCCTGTCCAAGTTCCTCGAAGGGCACATCGAGTGAGAATCCGAAACGCTTCCCCACGGACTCCAGGGCTTGCATGTAGTAACCGTCTTTCTTGTTCCAGGTCTCAACTGCACCTTCTCTCAATGTAAGGGTGGGGTCAGGGACGATAAGTTCAGGGTCGAACTCCATTGAAGTCCCAAGTCCATGACATTCTTCACAGGCACCCTGCGGGCTGTTAAATGAGAATGCAGAAGGTTCCATTTCCTCGAACCCGATCCCGCAGTCCGTACATGCCAGGTTTTCACTGAACACCATCTCTTCGCCGTCAAGGACATGTACCATCAGTGTCCCGCCGCTTTTCTCAAGTGCGGTTTCCACGGAATCCGATAATCTTTCTTCCATTCCTTTCTTTATGACAAGCCGGTCTACCACTACCTCGATGTTGTGTTTGTAGTAGCGTCCCAGTTCGATGGTTTCGGCATCATCCAGTTCAACGATCTCGCCATCCACCCTTGCACGTGCAAATCCTTCTCCCCTGAGGTCCGTGAGCAGTTTCTTGTACTCTCCCTTTCTCTCACGCACAAGAGGTGCAAGGATATGGACCTTTGAGCCTTCCTCTATTTTCATGATGCTGTCAACGATCTGGTCGACACTTTGAGGTTCGATGACCTTGCCACATTTAGGGCAGTGCCTGATGCCTATCCTTGCATAGAGCAGCCTCAGGTAATCATAGATCTCGGTAACTGTTCCCACTGTGGAACGAGGGTTTTTGCTGGTGGTCTTCTGCTCGATGGATATCGCAGGGGAAAGTCCTTCTATGTACTCAACATCCGGTTTTTCCATAAGTCCCAGGAATTGCCTTGCATAAGCTGAGAGCGATTCAACATATCGCCTCTGCCCTTCTGCATATATGGTATCAAAAGCAAGGGATGATTTTCCTGATCCGCTGAGACCTGTGATGACTATCAGTTTATCACGGGGTAGGACTAGGTCGACATTCTTGAGGTTGTGCTCTTTGGCACCTTTGACGATTATATTTTTGAGGGACATGTTTTGTGGAAAGTAGTATTTTTAAGGATATGTTCGGATTTGAGATATTTGGGTGACAGGATTAAAGGTTTGCTGTTGAGGTGAAATATTACCGGAATTTGATTCGGCAGTTGTACGCCTTATACGTTCTCACTTTATAGTATATCATGTAGCAATGTTTTTAAGTTCATTTTTTCATTTTCACTGGATGTAGTTTTCAGAATATATTAATCAAAGGTCTTTTCATACTTTTTACAATAAATGCAACTATCAATTCTATAAAATAAAGCTCAGTATGGAAAAATCATGTAATTCTAATTCGTGTTATGTTGTGTTATTGATGACAATACCAATTCTGCTTAAACATCTCGGGAACAGTTCTCAAATTCATAATTTGAATCATATCATTTAAAATAATATCATTGATTATCACAATTTATACATATAATTATATAAATTCTTAGTTAAATCTATAAAATGAAATTCAAAGAATTATCTCTTGGATATGAAGCTATGAAAACAAAACTCGTCTTGATCTTCTTTCTTTGTTTTTTCACAATCAACATTGTTGATGCAAGTGAAATATTGCAACTTACCAATGACACCGAATCCATCGGATTCCCTCAATGGTCTCCTGATGGTGACAGGATCATTTACACTTCATCGGATCTCGAAACCATAACGTCAGGAGATTGGGTTGTAGATTTTTGGATGATGGATGCTGATGGAAGTAACAAAACTCAACTCACGTCTGGAGATACTATACTCGGACTTGGATTTAATAATCCTTTATCTCCCGATGGAACACAATTCCTGTTCATTTCAAACAGCACAGGTGATCATGAGCTTTGGATCATGAATGTCAACGGTTCAAATAAGAAACAATTAACTCACGGAGCACATCTTGAAAACAATTTGCTTGGATTGACGGGCAGATGGGGCATTTCGTGGAGTCCAGACAGTTCACAGATTGTTTATGTTTCTGCATCTTCTGAAAACAGGAATGTTTGGGAAACCGTAGAAATAAATGGCAAAAAAGAACCAATATTCAATATTTCTAAAGTTTCTAAAGATTACGATATCTGGATTGTTGATCACGATGGTAGTAATAATCTAAAGCTCACCACCAGTGGAAAAGATAATATCGGGGCAACATGGCGACCAGATGGGGAAAAAATAGCTTTTGTATCAAATGAATCCGGCAATGGTGGAATCTGGGTAATGAACAAAGACGGATCCGATAAAATACAACTTGTAGACGGATCTGCTTACAATATTGACTGGTCCCCTGATGGTACAAAAATAGTTTATGTAAAGGGTGATCATGAAAATTATACATCAAGCATATGGGTAATAGATGGTGATGGTAGTAATAAAAAACCTCTTACCAATAATTCCGAGTATTTTGTATCACAGTCTTATCCAGACTGGTCGCCTGATGGAAGTAAAATTGTTTTCAATTCCGGGAGCATTGGAGAATATGGAATCTGGATCATGAACAGTGATGGAACTGACCAGATTCGAATTGGTGAAGGTTTGATGCTTCAGTGGTCACCAAAAGGGGACAAAATTGTTTCGACAGCAATAAAGGGCGACAGATTAGCAATATCAGTAATTGTTCTTGATGAAGAACTGGTATCCAGACCTGCATCATCATTAGCATCTGTGCCAGAATCTCCTCCTGAAAAAACACCCGGATTTAGTGTAGTTATTGCAGTGCTCATGTTAGCCATGACCTTTTCTCTTGAAAGAAAAAAGAGAATCTGAATTTACGAGTAGGGCTTGTAATTTCCAGTGCCCAGCAATCACCTACATATAGCCCTTGATCCAAAAAATACAACACAACAACCAGCAGGTGACATCATGGAATTTAGTGACATCATAAGATCCGAAGACACAAACAATGTCGATGACCGTTCAAAAGAAAGACACATCCCCACTATCGATGTCCTCAGGAATTACGACAATACAGGGAGGGAATACATTCGGGTTGTTGTGGGGGAAAACGTGAAACATCCGAACACTCCGGAACATCATATCGAATACATTGAACTGTATGGTCGCACCAAGATGATGAATACTGTCACCATCGGAAGAGCAACCTTCGGTCCGGGAGTAAAACCGGAGGTTGTGTTCGGATTGGTGAATTTTGGTAAGTACCGGGAATTCTGTGCCATTGCATACTGCAATGTCCACGGGGTGTGGCAGAATTGTATCAAGATACGTGAGGAGCTAAGGTTAACAGCCGGATGCAGAAGGGAAAAATGTCTGCAGGAAGGTTTCGGGGTTTAAAAATTAAAAATAAAAAGTTTGGGATTTAATACTTAATATTCAAGCTTCATAGCTCGATCTCCACTTCATAGACCTCTTCAACATTTTCCTTGTGAATTTTCCAGAACGGCTCTTCACCGTGCTATTCCACAAGCTTCAATGTCCTTCGGGGAATCGTCTTTGGTCCCAGTACAGCCCCCGGTCTTTCAGGATCATCAATGTAATCGGTCTCCATCATGAAACGTGTTCCCTCTTCAAGGGCCTGCTCGATGGCACCTTTGCCTGCAAGTATTCCCGGGAAGATACCCAGCTTCTCACAAACATTTACAAGAGGGGGGGCGTAATGCTTAACCACCTTATTCAGCTGGATGCCTGTTCTCTTTGCCCTTTCTGTAATATCGATAAGTTCCGGTTCCTCGACACTCTCTGTGTGCAACTGGATCGCACAGTCCTGTTCCTTAGCAAGCATAAATCCATGTTCCATGATGACATTGGATGCATCCCATATCTCATCTGAAACGGGGTAGTGAGGCCGCCCGCTCTTGAGTCCCACGGCAAGGCCTTCATCGACGTACTTTGCAGCTATCTCGAGACCACTCTTCATAAGCTCAACAGCCCTTTCAAGTTCCATGCGTTCGGTCAGTTTTGTGATCTCAGCAGGGTGTACACCAAGTACCGGGAACGCCTTCACGCCGGTCTCGTTGATCTGTCTGGCAAGGTCAACGGTCTCATCGAAGACGATCCTGTAGTCCTCCGGTCTTGTGACCTCCACGCCGATGGTCCATGTGGGTTTTGTAACGAGAATGATGTGGGTTCCCCCTGCATTCTGGAACTCTTTGACAGCTTTCAGTCCCTTTGCGCGGGGGTCGATGTGCATGTGCTCATCGGTTATAGGCATCTTTGGTGACGTGTTCATGTGTTAATAGATGTGGTGAAGGCAAATAATGTTACTGTTTCTTAAGAGTTGGTACTTTTGTCGGGAAAATGTTCTCAATATATTTGGTAGTTTTTTAAAAACTTAAATGAATTTATTTAATTTCGCAGCTCTATTAAACTTGTATGGAAATTCTCTGGTTGCTATATAATTATGCCATTCGTATAATTTTATATTAGTTTTATATGGATAATTTCATATTGTAGTAAAAATTATATGTGATGATTAAATTACTGCTTATATTTTATTTTCAATAATATTTGTTTGGTGGCTAATGACAAAATACGACCATAATTCATCAGGGGTTAACACTTATAGATCTGGTTTTGAAGATATTTTAAAGACAGCTTCTTTGTTTGATATGTGGGATGATCATATTGCAATCATCTCTCCCGATGGCCTTCTTATTTATACGAATCAAAGTTGGAAACAGTTTGCTAAAGACAATGGTTTTGATCCGGTAAAATACAATGAAGGCACTAATTACTTGAAAGTATGCGATGGGCCAAATGGTAATTAGTCAATTGATGTTTCTACTGCAACAAAAGGTATAATTGATGTCATAAATGGGACAAAAAATGTTTTTAAAATTGAGTACACCTGTCACAGTCCTGATGAAAAATGCTGGTTTTTGCTGAAGGTCACACCACTTTCGAAAACTTATCCTTCAAATGTTCTTTTACAGCATATTGATATCACTGATCGCAAAGTTGCAGAAGAACATATCCGCGAAAGGGAAAATCGATTTAATAGTATTTTCAGGGCTGTACCTACTGGTGTAGGTGTTGTTCAGGAGCGGATCCTCAGGGAAGTTAATGACCGGATTTGTAAAATGACAGGATACTCAAGAGATGAATTGCTTGGTCAGAGTTCAAGGATACTCTATCCTACAGATGATGAATTTGAGTATGTCGGGAGGGAAAAATATTCCCAGATACAAAAACAGGGCATCGGAACTGTAGAAACTCAATGGAAGAGAAAAGATGGCAAGATAATTGACTTAATACTTAGTTCATCACCTATAGACCCGGACGATCTATTAAAAGGAGTTACTTTTACTGGACTTGACATCACTGAACGCAAAAAGGCCGATATAAAACTGTATGAGAGTGAGAAAAAGTATTCAAGTCTCGTGGAAAATAGTAATGATGGGATAATTATCCTTCAGGGTGATGCGATCAAATATGCGAACAAAACAATGCAGGAAATGTCTGGATATTCTTATGAAGCAATAGTCGATAAGAGTTTTATTGAATTTGTTTCACCTGAATATATCGATCTTATAATGGAAAAGTATAAGAGAAGATTAAATGGGGAAAGAATTTCAAATCATTATGATGTAGATATAATCTCTAAAAATAGGACTGCTATTCCTGTAAATGTAAGTGCATCTATTATACAGTATCAGGGTTTTCCGGCAACGATGGCAATTCTCAGGGACGTCACAATTTGGATGGAAGCAAAGGAGGCATTGATAAATGCTAAGATTGCAGCTGAAGATGCAAATAAGGCAAAATCAGAATTTATTGCGAATATTAGTCATGAACTAAGAACACCTCTTAATCCTATCATTGGATTTTCAGACATCCTGGCCAATGAAATGGCTGGTGAGCTTAGCAAGAAGCAGAAAAGATATGCTTCTAATATCAAACGTAATGGTGTCCAACTGCTGGAGTTCATCAATCATATACTCGATTTGTGCAAGATCGAATCTGGTAATGTGAGTCTTAAACGTGATGTTTTTGATCTGCAAAATGCCATTGCGGAAGTAAAAGATTCAAAAGCTGACATGGCATCGAGGGGAGGTATACTATTGGAGGCACATGTTGACCCACAGATAGCGGAGGTTGTTGCTGATGCGTTCAAGGTCAAAGAGATCCTTTCTGCTCTTGTAGATAATGCCATTAAGTTTACACCGACTGGTGGGATGGTGACTATCAATGCTGTCCGAAAAACAGATCATGTACAAATATCAATTACTGATACTGGTATTGGTATCTCAAAAGGGGATTTGGAAACTATATTCAAGCCCTTTGTGCAGTTAGATGGGTCAACTACTCGTAAATATGGTGGTACCGGACTTGGTCTCATGCTTGTTAAGGAATATGTTAAAATGCATAGCGGCGATGTCTGGGTCGAGAGTGAACCGGGCAAAGGTAGCAAGTTCACATTTACAATTCCAATGGGGCGATGAAAAATGAGATATTTATTGGCAACAAGGACTCATTTAGGTGTGCCAAATGTGCATTGTTCTCCCAATGTAATTATAGTTGCTCTTATTTTGATTGAAAAATCTATATTTGCCGATAGGTTTGGATCATAGCGATATGCTTAATATGATTCAATTCTTAAATTTATTATTAATATTGGTAGAATGATGAGTTCTAGGATTAATACATTTCAGGGACTTGAATATGGGTATTGACAAAAGATTAGCTATAGGGTTTGAGAATGCTTTGCTTAATATTGACAGGATAGCAGCAGAGAACATCATTAAAAAAGCTTTAGCTGATGAGAATGGAGATATTTTTAAGGTAATTGATACTATCATCTCACCTGCACTTGAAAGCATTGGATATAAGTGGGAACATGGTGACATCGCACTTTCACAGGAATATATGGCAAGCAAGATCGCAGAAGAGTTAACCAGTAAAACGCTTCCAGTTGAAAGTTCGCAGAGGACTTCAAGAGCTGTCATAGGTATCACGACCCTTGAAGACCAACACATGCTTGGAAAACAGATCCTAAAGGCCCTGATCAGTTCAATGGGGTTCAATTTCATCGATTATGGCAGTATGTCTATTGAAAAGATCAAGAAAAAGATAGCATCTGACAAAGTCGAAGTTCTTTTTATTTCCACCCTTATGCTGAACCACGCACTCAGAGTAAAAGAGGTTACCGAGTTCATAGAAAAGGAAAAAAACGGCACAAAGGTCATAGTAGGTGGTGCACCTTTCCTTTTTGATGATGAATTATGGAAAGAGGTCAATGCCAGTGCAATGGCCAGAACTGCTGTGGAAGGTATGCATATAGCTCAGGAACTTATTGGGGAATTCTGATGGTCAACGAAGAAATGACATCTATGGAACGTGTACTTACCACACTTGGACAGGAGGAACCTGACAGGGTGCCTTACTTCCTTTTACTTACCATGCATGGTGCCAAAGAGCTGGGTATGTCAATTAAGGAATATTTTTCCAGGCCTGAATATGTAGCTAAAGGGCAGATTCGTATGAGGGAAAGATACGGGCATGATTGTTATTATCCTTTCTATTATGCGTCACTTGAGACCGAAGCCTGGGGGGGCAAGACTATATTCTACGAGGACGGACCCGCTAATGCAGGGGCACCTTTCATTAAGAGTATGGAAGATATAGAAAGTCTCGAAGCTCCCGATGTGTGGGATAGTCCTCAGCTTCTTAAGGTCCTAAAAACCATTGAATTGTTAAAAGAAGATTCCGGAGAGGATGTGCCTATAATTGGAGTGGTCATGTCTCCATTTTCTGTACCACCTATGCAGCTTGGTTTTAGCAAATATTTTGATCTCATGTATGAAAACCGTGAATTGTTCAACAGACTCATGGGATTAAATACTGATTTCTGCATCGAATGGGCAAATGCACAATTGGAAGCAGGTGCTACGACTATTTGTTATTTTGATCCTATATCTTCACCAACAATAGTTCCAAAGGAGCTGTATATGGAAACTGGAAAACTGGTAGAGCAAAAGGTGATCTCCAGCTTAAAAGGGCCTGCTGCGGTGCATCTTGCATCAGGAAGTGCTTTACCGATCATAGATGATATTGCAGATACAGGAGCTTCAGTTGTCTGTACAAGTGCAACGGAGGACCTTGCAGAGGTCAAAGCAGCATGCAAAGGAAGAATGTCTGTACTTGGAAATCTGAATGGTATCGATATGAGGAACTGGACTGTTGAAACAACAGAATATAGTGTAAGAGAAGCCATTGATAAAGCTGCAAAAGGGGGAGGTTTCATCCTTTCGGACAACCATGGTGAGATCCCATGTCAGGTGCCACACGAAGTTCTTATGGCTATTTCTGATGCAGTTCGTAAGTATGGGAATTATCCAATAAACAGGTGAAAATTATTGATCGATAATATGTGTTTACTTGTTCCTGAAGGTATCATCAGGGAGGTCGAGTATATTGCAGGCAATAATGACCTTTTTAAAAATGTCAATGTGATTGGGGTGCCTTACACTGATCTCCTCGAACAGAAATGTGATTATGTGAACTGCGGTTTGATCCAACAGGCACTTGAGAGCTCTGAATGTTTTTACAAGGCTTTACTGATCCATGGTTCTGAATGTCCTGATATAATAAAGTCTCCTGAATGTAAAGGGACACTTTATACTCATGGAATGGAGAACCTGTACGAGCTGATGTTAAGTAGCAGAGAACTGGAAGAGTACAATAGTGAGTTCATAATTTCATCAGGATGGCTTGATAAGATCCTAAGCCAGGTAGAAAATGATGAACTGGGGATTGAAAGGATCAGGAAATGCATTGATTCATCTTGTTCCTCCATCCTTCATCTTGAGACTGGATTCTATGAAGGTAGTTCTAAGAATTTAGAGAAATTTTCTGAGGCAGTGGGAAAACCATTCAGGACGATGCATGTGGATGTTGATTTCATGGGGCTGAGTCTGGAAAATATTGTTCTTGAACATGATTGCGTTAGTAAGACCCGGAAGTTAAAAGAGGCAACAGAGAAGATGGCTTCCTTTTCCATGTCCATTGAGATCATAAAGGAACTTGTGGAACTTAAGGATGAGAAAGAAGTCGCAGAGAAAATAACTCAGATGTACAATGTCCTGTTTGCACCAGAAAAGGTCAGTTATATCTCATTAGATGATGGACTTGTTCAATCGGAATTTTCGACAAGCTCTGATCCTGATAATGAGCTGAACAGGGATTTCCTAAAAACAGATAAAAAATACCTGATAAGCGAGAACCGAGATGGTTTCTTGTTGAAGATAAAAAATCAGGCAGATGTCATGGCAACTGTTGAAGTTAAAGGATTTTCTTATCCCGGGGATATAAACGAATACCTGAATACAGCTCTTATCATTGCAAATGCTTCATCTCTTGTAGTGTCTAATATCCGAAGGTACCAGGAGATACTTGAATCCAGGAAGCGACAACAAGACCTTGCCGATACCCTGAAGGTAGTTAACAAGATCCTGAGGCATGATATTGCAAATAATCTGAATGTGGAAATAAATGCGATCGAGCTATATAACCTCAAAAATGATGCGAAGTTCCTTGAAATGGCACAGAGTTCTGCACATCGGAGTGTAGAAACGATCAGGAATATGAAAGATATTGAAAGTCAATTCTTATTAGATAGCCAGGATCTTTTACCTTATCATGTCCACGATTTAATTAAAGGTGCATGCATGCATTTCGATATTAAAAGTTCGATAGAAGGTAATGCCCTCATTATGGCAGACAACGCTCTGCCCTCAGTTATCGAGAACATAATAAGGAATGCACAGGTCCACGGTAAAGCAGATAGTATTCATGTAACCATAGATGATGACCAAATCAATTGTAAGATCTGCATCATGGACAATGGTGTCGGGATTCCGGATAAGATCAAAGCGTATATTTTCGGTGAGGGTTTCAAGTACGGTGGTACCGGCAATACTGGTCTTGGACTTTATATTGTAAAAAAGACAATTGAAAGATACAATGGTACTGTATCTGTATCGGATAATATTCCAAAAGGAGCTTCTTTTGTAATTGAGCTACCTTCGATACATACTGTGGATAGTTCAATGGTTTGACCCTTATGTTCCTTTTTTCCATCAATTTTATATCCTTGGTGAATATATGTCAGGAATTTGATTTTCCATGCCTTATATATTGTATGTGGGATTAAGAGGCAACCAGACGATGTGTTACATAGATAACACAATTAGCTTAATTTTAATACTATTCTAAACGACAAAATGGAATCAATAATATGAGCAAAACTGAGCAGTAATTGAAGGAGATGGAGTCGGACCGGAACTCGTAGATGCTATGCTTAAAGTGGC
The DNA here is from genome assembly GCF_000765475.1 of Methanococcoides methylutens. Taxonomy (NCBI): domain Archaea; kingdom Methanobacteriati; phylum Methanobacteriota; class Methanomicrobia; order Methanosarcinales; family Methanosarcinaceae; genus Methanococcoides; species Methanococcoides methylutens. The sequence goes on along the minus strand of NZ_JRHO01000014.1, from coordinate 303,686 downwards.
AGAGGCCATTGGCACAAATGTCGAGTTCGTGAAATGTGAAGCAGGAGCAGAATGGTGGGAGAAGAACGGTGGAACTTCCCTTGTTCCTGATGAGACATGGTCTATCCTTGACGAAGCAGATGCATGTTACAAGGGTCCTACCACAACACCTGGCGGAGCAGGTTCCCCAAGAAGTGTGGCAGTATCCATCAGGCAGAAATACAACCTTTATGCAAATGTCCGTCCTGTCAAGACCTTTCCTAACACCAACCCACCACTCGGCTAAAATAAGATCTAGCAAAACATCTTCTCATAACAAGAGAGCTTACAATATCATTTCAATTGGAGCTTTGTTAAAGGAACTAGGACAGCGTTTAATCACTCTTGGATGGGAGATGGGGAAGATGTCTAAGATCGCTGTAAGGGAATATACTCAGGAGGTTGAAGGGCCTACAAGTAACTCCTTCTTCAAACCAAGAGAAGATCCATTAAGGCATGATAGGGTATTGGTCTTTGATACTGAAACAACAATGGATCAATACCAGAATTTCAAGATCGGTTCTTTCCAGATATATCATGAAGGTTTCATTCAACATGAGGGGTTATTCTATGATCCTTCAATGCTCGCTGAAAAAGAAAAAGAGGCTTTTTTAAGTTATGCAAGAAAAAATGAGATCTCTCTTTACCTTCTAAATGAGTTTATTGATAAGGTATTTTATCCAGAAGTGTTTGAGCTAGAAACCCTTTGTGTTGGTTTTAACATCCCTTTTGACATAAGAAGGATCTCGAAATACTTACCGAAGAGACACTTCATGAAAAAGCTCAATGGACACCCTATAAAAACCAGAAAATAACAGGTTGGCCGGAGATGACAATGAGCCGCGGAGAGATCATTGTGCAAAATGACGAATTCCTGGGTAAAAAGGGATGGGGTCTCTTTATATAGAATAAAGCGCTTCGATTCGATAAAATATTATTAATTTACATAGGAAAGGATTAACATGGCACAGAAATCGACAATCATTTATACGAAAACCGATGAAGCTCCGGCTTTGGCAACCAGTTCGCTCCTGCCTATTGTACAGGCTTATGTGAAAAACGTCGGAATCACTATGGAAGCGAGGGATATCTCTCTGGCGGGAAGAATCATTGCCCAGTTTCCCGAAAGACTGACAGAGGACCAGAAGATTTCCGATACCCTTTCCGAATTGGGAGAGATGGTCTTAACTCCGGAAGCCAACATTATCAAACTACCCAATATCAGCGCTTCAGTTCCCCAGATTAAAGCGACAGTCGCAGAACTCCAGGCTAAAGGGTATGATCTGCCCGATTATCCCGAAGATCCTTCTAATGATGAAGAAAAGGCGATCAAAGCGAAATTCGATATTGTCAAGGGTAGTGCTGTTAACCCTGTATTGAGAGAAGGGAATTCTGACCGCAGAGTTCCTAAAGCTGTAAAAAATTATGCGAAAAAACATCCCCATTCCATGGGAGAATGGAAGTCTGATTCCAAATCCCATGTAGCCAGCATGAACGGCGGAGATTTTTACGGCAGTGAAGAATCTGTTGAAATTGAAGAGGCTACCAATTTCAGAATTTTCTTTACAGATGACGCTGGTAATAAAACACTATTAAAAGACAAAGCCCCTCTTCAGTCCGGGGAAATCATTGATGCAGCTGTTATGAACAAAAAAGCGCTTCAGGTATTTCTGGTTGAACAGATAGAAGATGCCAAAGCTAAAGATGTATTATTCTCCGTTCATTTGAAAGCGACAATGATGAAAGTTTCCGACCCTATTATCTTCGGTCATGTGGTTAAGGTCTTCTTTAAAGAGATATTTGATAAATATGGTGATCTGCTTTCTGAATTGGGTGTAGATCCCAATCATGGACTGGGAGATCTCTATACAAAAATCCAGAATCTGCCTGAAGGCAAACAGGCTGAAATCAAAGCAGATATAGAAGCTGTGTATGCCAGGAGACCGGCATTGGCTATGGTTAACTCCGATAAGGGAATTACCAATCTCCATGTTCCCAGCGATGTTATCGTCGACGCTTCCATGCCTGCAGCAATCCGCTCATCAGGCTGCATGTGGGGACCAGACGGGAAACTGAAAGATATGAAAGCCATAATTCCAGACCGCTCTTATTCGGGAGTGTATCAGGAAACTATTGAGTTCTGTCAAAAACACGGTGCCTTTGATCCATCAAAAATGGGAAGCGTTTCCAATGTGGGGCTTATGGCTCAACAAGCTGAAGAATATGGCTCACATGACAAGACCTTTGAGATGACTGGTACAGGAAAAGTTCAGGTTATCGATGACAACAATAATGTACTCATTGAACAGCCGGTAGGGGAAGGAGATATCTTCCGCATGTGTCAGGTGAAAGACGCACCCGTTCAGGACTGGATCAAGCTGGCCGTTAAACGAGCCAAAGCGACAGGCAATCCTGCAGTCTTCTGGCTCGATGAGAAAAGAGCTCACGATTCACAGCTCATTAAAAAAGTGAACAAATACTTGAAAGATTATGATATCGATGACCTGGAACTATTGATCAAAGCTCCCGTTGAAGCGACCAGGTTTTCATTGGAGAGAATTAAAGAGGGCAAAGATACAATCTCTGTGACTGGAAATGTTTTGAGAGATTATCTTACAGACCTCTTTCCCATTTTGGAAGTGGGAACCAGTGCGAAAACGCTATCAATCGTCCCCCTAATGAATGGCGGTGGACTTTTCGAGACAGGTGCCGGCGGTTCGGCACCCAAACACGCACAGCAATTTGAATCGGAAGGTCACTTGCGTTGGGACTCTCTAGGAGAATTCCTGGCCTTAACTGCTTCTCTGGAGCATCTGGGCAACAGTTTTGATAATCCTAAAGCTCTGGTTTTAGCAGAAGCATTGGATAAAGCGACAGAGCTGGTTCTGGAAAACAGAAAATCACCTTCCCGAAAAGTGAATGAGATTGATAACAGAGGATCTCATTTTTATCTGGCAATGTATTGGGCTCAGGCTCTGGCTGATCAGGAGAAAGATAGCGAATTAAAAGCGATTTTTGAACCTGTAGCTAAAGCTCTGATGGAAAATGAAGAGAAGATTGCCAATGAGTTGTTAGAAGCTCAGGGCAAAGCTATGGATATCAAAGGATACTACGCTCCAGATGAGGAGTTGAAATCCCAGGCCATGAGACCTAGTGCGACTTTGAATGGGATTATCGATTCTATTTAATTTTATTTTGGAAACAAAAGGAAAGCCCCGGTTTCGGCCGGGGCTTTTTAGTATCTAAATAAGCAATGTGATTAGGCAGCTAAAGCTTCTGCTTGGGTTGGGAAGGCAGATGCTATCTTCAAGGCAACAGAAGATGTCATTGGAGAAGGCAAGTATCTTACCTATAATATGGGTGGAGATGCATCCCTTAGCGGAATGACTGATGCTATCATCGCAAAACTGTAAAACAATATTATACGTAAGTAAGCCCGACTCTGGCGAGAATGGGACTTGAGGTGTATAGGATCTGCGGATCCTTTACACTATTCTTTTCTTTTTATCTCATGCCTTTGGTAAATTGTGGGGTCATAATTTAATCCAAATGCTACTCCTCATATTTTGAATTTATTTTACAACGGTGTTTTTTCGAAGTCACAATAAAATTTCTCGATCCATGTACCAATAATATATCGACTTCAATCTTTGCTAATTATTTCCATATTCCTCTACAATAGGCATTTATACCGGGCAGTGCTTCAATATTATAACGGTTAATTATGCAAAAAATCATTTTCAGAAGGGATCTATAAAAATATGGATCACGATGTGTGCTAGTTAACGCTCAAATCCTTAAAAACGTAAGCAAAGTTGTGATCATGTCAAGAATATATCGCATTCCTGAACCCCTATCTCTGATACATCCACGTTCATTAAAGCATCTTAGCTTCCAGCTTCAGACATTCGTTAGGGGCAGACTCTGGCTCAAGATACTTATCGGAATGGCATTGGGAATCGTTACCGGCCTGATACTTGGACCATCGACTGGAATGGTAAGTCAAAATGTTTCATATGCGATAGGTGAATGGCTTGCATTACCGGGATACATATTCCTGGCACTGCTGCAGATGATAGTTGTTCCTCTTGTTTTTGCATCTATAATCAGGGGTATTGCTTCCGGGGAAGATATGGAGCAGCTCAAAATGATCGGGGTACGTACCGTTGGCTATTTCATCGCAACCACAGCACTTGCCATAATTATCGGTCTCAGCCTTGCTTTAATGATAAACCCGGGTAGCTATATCAGCAGTGAACTGGTCCAGAGTACAATGGGGTCGGAAATTCCTCAAGTCAATGAAGCTGCTGTTACAACTCCTGGCATTGCAGATGTTCCGGGTATGATCACAACGATCCTGCCTACGAATCCGCTCGGATCACTAGCTACCGGACAGATGCTTCAAGTGGTTGTGTTCTCTGTCATAATAGGCTTGGCTCTGGTTTCGATGTCACCCACACAGTCAAAACCTTTACTTGATCTGCTGGGTTCGCTTCAGGAAGTGAGCATGACAGTTGTGCGATGGAGTATGTTACTTGCTCCTCTTGCTGTTTTTGGTCTTATAAGCAAGTTCACGCTGAATCTTGGGCTCGCTGCGCTTCTGGGAATGCTGGTCTATGTGGGTACTGTACTTTTTGGGCTCCTGTCACTACTTATTTTTTACTTGCTGGTAGTTTTCATTATTTCAAGAAAAGGTCCGATTGATTTCCTGAGATCTGTAAGGGATGTACTGTTACTTGCATTCTCAACATCCAGCTCTGCTGTTGTCATGCCTTTGTCCATTAAGACCGCTGAGGATAAATTAGGTGTCAGACCTTCTATTTCTCAATTTGTCATCCCACTTGGTGCAACTATAAACATGAATGGAACCGCTCTTTACCAGAGCATAGCAGCAGTTTTCCTTGCACAAGTGTTTGGTGTGGAACTTGGATTTGGTGCTCTTCTGTTGATCATGATCACCGTGGTGGGTGCTTCTATCGGTACACCTTCCACTCCGGGGGTTGGTATCGTTATACTTGCAATGATACTGAGCAGTGTTGGCATACCGACTGCAGGTATTGCACTTATTATTGGTGTGGACAGGATCCTTGACATGTGCCGCACATCTGTGAACGTCACCGGGGATCTTGTAACCTGTGTGATCATGGATAAATGGGTGGGCAGCAAGAAACCAGCAATGCAAGAACGCTTTGAACACTCAAAACGTGAAACCGAAAGAAAGATTCTGGGTGAAGATGTTATTATTAATTCGAATGATGCTTGATCTTGTTCTTCAACAAAAATCTTTAATGGGCATTTCCTGTGATATAAGTAGCACTTCAAAACCGAGATTGCATAAAAAATCAATAACTGATATTAAAAAAGAGATACTTATCCGCTAAAAAGCGGACAAGCTTCAGGCCGTTTTTCTGCCCATGTTCTTCTCGACTATAGGCTCGAAGAGGAAATACTTCTCCACGTATGCTTGTATCTCTTCATCAGAGATGCAGGAAACACGCTTTTCCTTGTCATAAAGTGCGTGTATATCGTTCTGTATCGACCTCAGGCGTGAGTCGTTCTTTTCGACGGTTATCTGAACGCCAATAAGTTCGTTCAGTGTATCCTGTACTTTGAAACGAAGTACTTCGATACCTGATGAATCGCCTATAAGGAAAGCTCTGGTTCCGCCTACGATCTCTGGTGGGTATGGTTCGTAGGTGAATGGGTTCTTGATGACGCCTGCAGTGTGGATGCCTGACTCGTGGGCGAAAACATTTTTCCCGACGACAGACTTGTTCCTTGGTATCCTGATACCAATTTCCGTCTGCATGAATTTTGCAAACTCTGCAAGACATTCAAGGTTATATTTGTCAAAACCTTCAACACGGCGGCTAAGGAAAAGCAACAACTTTTCCATTTCCGCATTTCCAGCCCTTTCTCCAATTCCGAGGAAAGTTACATTGGACCAGTTTGCACCGTGCCAGTATCCTGCAATGGAGTTGGCAACTGCCAGGCCAAAATCATCGTGGCAATGAGTCTCAATGTTCTTTACATTAAGGTCATTTTTCAAATGTTTCACCATTTCGGGTATGCCGAAAGGTTCATCCACATCTATAAATGGAACTCCAAAACCGATGGTGTCACAAAGACGGATCGTACAATTCGGATCGATCTCAAGTATCTTTTCGATAAGTGGGTATACGAAATAAGTATTGTCAGCTCGTGTCATATCCTCGATATGTGCACGGGTGCGAAGACCATGGTCCACTGCATACTGGAGTGCGTTCAGGTACTTCTCTTCTGCTGCTTCCCTGTTTGGAAGTCCCATCTTATCTATGATATGGGCATCGGAGACTGACATCAATACTCCGGTCTCTTCAATTTCTTCAATATCCAAAACCATGTCTATATCTGCAGGTACGGCTCTTGCCCAGCCGGTGATCTCGGGTGATTCATAGCCCCTGTCGAACATCATCTTAACTGCGTTCCTGTCACGCTCATTGTAGACAAATGTTTCCAGTTTTTCAATTCCTATCTGATGCAGATACTCGTATATCTGGAGCTTGTGATCTGCTTTTAAGACAATACCAGGCATCTGTGCTCCATCACGAATGGTACTGTCACTTATGCTTACTTCCTGTCCCAGTGGGAGTTTGATCTTTGGAAGATCTTCATAAGTTTTGTATATATTCATAAAATACCTCCTTGGACGTAATCAACTGCGAAATATGTGGTTAAAGCTATCACAGGTCCTTTATATTTCTTAGTGACAAAACGGTTTAAGAACAGTCCGTTTTCTGAACAGAACCTGCTTGTAAAAAACATCATCATCTGATTGAGTGTTCTCTTTGATTTAGCTCCTGTAATACTTTATCCTTAAAATGTCTTTCTTTTTCTTCATCAAAATAGTTTTGAGTAAATGTCATATAGTTTACAACTTTCTTTAATAACGGAACATTTATTAACTGCCTTTTAGTATGGGTTAGAGCTTAAATCTTTATAATTTGGGAAACAAGATGGTAATCATGTGGAGCACAGTACTCAAAAAGTTCGAAAAACATCCTGCACAGCAAAAGGTCATAAAGATCCTTTTTGAACGTGGATTTCAGGTGAATGATGAGGGAAAAGTGACATCAGGTTCAATTGAGATCCCTCACACACAACTTGCAAAGGAAGCAGGCGTGGACCGCAGGGTGGTCGATGCTACTACGGATACCATTCTCACAGATGAACTTTTGACTAACATTTTCCAGAATGTAAAATCTATACCATTCCTTCGTGATGTTGCTCCGTCCCTGGGTCTTGGTGTTATCATAATCACGCCGGATGATGCTGCAAATGTAGGTATCCTTTCTAACGTTTCAAAAGTAATTTCCGACCACGGTCTCAGTATCAGGCAGGCAGTATCCGATGATCCCTATTTTAATAATGAAGCAAAACTGACTATCATCACCGACTCAAAGATCCCTGGTGAACTTGTTAGTGACATCCTTGATCTTCAAGGTGTCAAAGGTGTCAGCATATACTGAAAATTAAAAAAGTAAAGACATAAAAGGGTCACAGTACTGCTTTTGCAAATGCTCTGAAAACACCTATCAGGTGTCTTGAGTTCATTGGATTCAATAACTTTTTGACCAGTATCGAGGGATGGTCCATATCCCCATACTTTGTTATCATTTCAAGTATGGCAGGATTGTTCATCGATCCTATCAGTTCATTCAGCTGATCATCGTTTAGTCCGGCGACAAAATCATGTATCTTCATCCCGATGCCAAGTTCACGTCCAAGTTCGGCCTTCCATCGTTTTTCGTATGAACTTAGCCTCTCCCCGGAAACATCACCGTCAAGTGCGGCTTTTGCTGCAACCTCTCCTGCGATCTTCGCACAGGCAGCTCCGGTATATATGCCACCTCCGGAAGTAGGTTTTACCTGTCCTGCAGCATCTCCTGCAATGAGTACGCCATTACCGTAAGTTCTCTTAAGGGGACCGATGGGGATCCCACCCACCACAAGATCAAGCATACATCCGGAGTGACCGGTGGAAAGCTGAGGATTTGAAGAAATAACTCCTTTGAGATAGTTAATTGCATTTTGTTCGTTGCCTGGTTCAACAGCAAGTCCTATTCTTGATATCTTCTCGCTGACGGGTACGGTCCATGCAAAAAAACCAGGTGCATTCGATCCCACGAAAAGCTCTACAAAATCATCACCTCTTGATCTGTAAGGTGCTTCTATTTGTACTCCTGACAGGACCCTGTCAACTCTTCCAAGGCCTGCAGATCTGGCGATAGTACTCTTTACACCGTCTGCTCCGATGACAACCCTGGCTTTTATGGTGGTTGGTCTTCCCATATGCATTACTGAAAGAAACTGGATTCCATCCTTTTCCAGAAGGCCGGTCACACGTCCCTTTAGCATCAGTTCTGCACCTGCATCCACTGCCATTGAAACAAGGTCTCGGTCAAAGATCTTCCTGGAAACGACATATGCCTTTGTCTTCCTGCCGTCTATGGGAAGGCAGGTTCCATTTGGTGAATGGACAAAAGCACCACGTACACTGTTCAGTACGAATTCGTCATCTGGCTTAATATCACATTCCGCCACAGCACGTGTACTCAGTAGTCCGGTGCATTCTACGGGTGTGCCGATGGATGAATGTTCCTCGATCATGAGCACCTTTGCACCGTATCTGGTAGCATAACGTGCAGCTGTGGATCCCGTAGGCCCGGCTCCGACCACGACAACATCATAGATCATGAGGACAACTCAAAAAGTAAAAAGAATAAAATGAACAATGTTTCGTTCTCATTGCTCACTAAGTATGACGTCAGCACCTATTGAACGCATTGCATCAAAGAAGTTAGGGTATGAAATGAAGATAGATTCTGCGGTATCGATAATGGTATTTCCGGCCACCATACCTGCGAGTGTCAAAGCCATTACGATACGATGGTCGTGCCATCCGTGTACTTCTGCACCCTTGAATTCCCCTCCTCTTATGGTCAGGCTATCCTTTTCTTCCTTGCAGAATATTCCCATCTTCTCAAGTTCCACAGCCATTGCATGAAGTCTGTCCGTCTCCTTGTAGCGCACATGCTCAGCATTGGTTATTATGGTATCACCTTTTGCCATAGCTCCAAGGACGGCAATTGTTGGTACGAGATCAGGGGTGGCACCTGCATCCATGGTTATCCCGTGGAGGTCTCCGCCTCTTACGGTGGCTGTTCCTTCTTCCATGTCCCAGTATATATTTGCCCCCATCTCTTTCAGTATGTTTATGATGGCTATATCGCCCTGCATTGAAGGGAACAGGTTCTTGACCGTCAGGGTGGAGTTCGTCATTGCAGCGGCTGCAAGAAGGTATGATGCAGATGAGAAATCACCCGGTACTGTGTATTCCTCAAGGTTATAGCTCTGGTTACCGGGAATTATGAACTTAGGGTTGTTATGATCTTCAACTAGGATCTCAACACCTGCCTTTTCAATGACATCCAGTGTGACATCAATGTAAGGTTTGGATTTTAGTTCGCCCTTGATAGAGAGGGTTGTACTGTTCCTTGTAAGCGGGCATGCAAGCAGTAATGCTGATATGAACTGTGAACTGATGGACCCGTCTATTTTGACGATAGCGCCTGTAAGTCCACCGGTGACCACAATTGGTGCACAGCCGTTGTTACGGGTAGAATAGGCATCAACACCAAGATCCTTCAGGACCCTTAGGAGGGGGTCATTTGGTCTTGACCTTATGGAATTGTCGCCTGTGAGCACAGTAGTTCCTTCTGTAAGTGCAGAGATGGCGGTCATGAACCTAAGTGTGGTTCCTGAGTTTGCTACATCTATTATATCCTCGGGGATTTGCGGAACTCCATTGACACCGCTGATCAGAAGGTCTTCTCCATCCTTTTCAATATATGCACCGAACATCTCACTAGCGCGAATGGTGGATTGTGTATCTGCAGATAGCAGTGGTCTGTGGATGGTTGCCTCTCTTGAAAGAGCGGCTATGGTGATGGCTCTGTGGGTATAGCTCTTTGAAGGAGGTGCGAATACCTCTCCATGCACATCGGATCTTCCAACTGTTACTTTCATTTATTGCACTCCTTTTACAATGTTCTCGATCTTGTCCCAGTCATGGTCATATATGTGTGCAGAGATGCTCATCGTGGTGATGGTTCCAGCTTCCAGTCCCACATGTTCGGCAACGTACTCAAGAAGCTTGGAAAGGCCATAGAGATTAGCGGGATAAGCCCCTGCAAAGTCGTGGCTGCGGAATACTGTTGTCAGGTGGACCTTTTCATCCCTGATCTTAAAATCGTCAAGTATCATACAGGGTACTTCATCAACATGGGTATCCACAGTTGGGATCCATGTGACTGCTGTAGCCCTTCGTGTTGTTTTGTTGTTCTTCAGTTTTTCAATTACATAGGCGATCTGGTCTGTTTTTTCATCCCAGTTGCGAAGCCTCTGGCCGTATGTATACTCGAAATCCTGTGCATTTTCACCGGTGATAAGCTGCTTTGCATATTCTTCCAGCCTTTCATGGTTCCATGCTATATCTGCAGGGATCTCATCCCTGTACGGATCCTCTATCACGACCATCAGGTTCATGAACTCTCGTATCTGGCTTCCTCTCTCATCTGTAATGACCTTACCGTGATTCCATATTACATTGAGTCCGCGGTACCATGCATCACTGATGGTCTGAGCTTTTATGATCCTTCCAATTGCCGCATCCTGCGTCATGACAAATTCTCCCTATAGTGTACTAAAGTAAGCATTATCCTCTAATATAGCTATCTATTTAAAAATAATCCGGGAATCGTCACGAAGGGGATTTGTATTTCTGCTCAATCGCTGAACTAAGCTTTGCTGATAATGAACACAGAAAAAGTAATAAACTTCACATCCATTCAGTCATCCCGATGGATGAAGATGCCCGATGCTATACCGTTGGATATGGAAACAGGTCACTGGAAGAATTTATCGATATACTACAACAGTATGACCTCTCATATCTGGTTGATATTCGCAGCTATCCGCATTCGGTACGTGAAGAGTTCAATAAGGAGAACCTCGAGATCGTATTGCCGAAATATGATATTGCTTATTCCCATTGTCCCGGGCTTGGAGGTTTGCGGGAAGAAAGCTATATCAATTATATCGGAACGGATGAGTTCCGGGAATTTTTCACAAAATTGATCGGCAAGATAAAAGAAGTAAATAGCAACGGCTCTGATGTTGTCCTTATGTGTGCTGAGAAAAATCCGAAGAACTGCCACAGGTATAAGCTGTCAAATGAACTGGAATCCAGTGGAATAAGAGTTATCCACCTGACCAATCCCGGTCAGGCAGACCTTTTCAGTTTCTAATTGTATTGGCTTGTGCTTACATTGAGTTCAAACGACGGATCCTTTCTTCTGTGGTTGGATGTGTCCTGAAAAGATTCATCATTTTGCTACCTCTCAGAGGGTTGACGATAAACATATGTGCCGTATTCTCGGATGGCTGTACATCATTCCTGCGAGGGTGGTAGTTCTGTGCACCTGACTCCAGTTTGGAGAGTGCGCTGGCAAGTGCCCATGGTTTCTGTGATATGCGTGCTCCTTCTGCATCTGCTGCGAACTCACGTGAACGGGAGATCGCAAGCTGGATTATGGTCGCAGCGAGTGGTGCCACAATTGCGAGTGCAATGAATCCTACGATATTGCTTCCTCCATTGTCGTCCCTTCCTCCGATACCTCCGAAGATAGCAGCCCATCTTGCCCATGTTGCAAGCATTGTTATAACACCTGCAATGGTCGCTGCAACTGCACTGATAAGTGTGTCTCGGTTCTTTACGTGTGCAAGCTCGTGTGCCAGTACACCTTCGATCTCTTCCGGTGTCAGAAGATTAAGGATGCCTGTAGTAGCCGCAACAGCTGCATGTTTTGGGTCTCTTCCGGTTGCGAATGCATTTGGCATGGATGTTTCCACAATGTAAACTTTAGGCATTGGAAGGTCTGCACGCATTGCAAGCTTGCGGACAATCTCATAAAGTTTAGGACTTTCAGATTCTGTTACTTCTTTTGCATGGTACATCTTCAGGACGATCTTGTCACTGTACCAGTAACTACCGAAGTTCAGGATGACAGCAAAAGCAAAAGCTATGATCATTCCGCTAGTGCCGCCAATAAGGTTACCTACAATGACCAGCAGTCCTGTCAGGGATGCCAGCAATAATGTGGTCTTAAACATATTTTTCATTTTCTACCTCATTTTGGGGTGGATGTTTTTGATCGAATTAACTACCATTAATATGTCCACACATACCCTGTAATCCATTGAATTGTAATTCTATATAAACGAATTGGTGCATTATTTAAAGAACGGCTATCTATTCTATCTATACTTCTGCCACTACAATGCTACTACAATGCTACTACAATGCTACTACAATGCTACTACAATGCTACTACAATATATCAGAAGACAAAAAAGAAACAAGGCTAATAAGAAAAAGAAAAAAGAAGACTGAACTGCGAGCAGCTCAGACTTCTTCAATGGTCAGGTTCTCGTCATCATCAAGTTCTGAAAGCGTGGCTTCCAGTTCGTCAAGGTCACTTTCGAGGTCCTCTATCTCTGAATCGGTCAGCCCTACCCCTTCCTCTGCAAGTACTTCATCTGCAGTTGGTGCTTCTGCTTCAACCTCGTCATCTGCTGCCTGGTCGCCCACACAACCTGAGAAGGTTAATCCGATCAGAAGGATGGCGACAATTCCAATGTGTTTAAAGCTGACCACGATTAGTCCTCCTGCTCTTCAGTCTCTTCATCATCTTCTTCTGCATCACTTGCTGAAGATGAGGTAAAATCCTCTATCTCGAACTTTATGGTGTTGTTCACCTGTTCATATGTCAATGAAGTTTCGTTCACGATCTCGTTCTTGATCTCTTCTTCATCGATGGTCTCGAATATGTATTCGGTTACAGTATCATTGATCTCCACTGTTGCAGATGAGTTGATTTCAAAGATCTTTACTTCAATCTCGATTTCGATCTCATCGTCTTCTTCATCCTCTTCATCGGTTTCTTCTTCAGTGGAATCAGTTGTTGCAGTGACTTCTTCATCCTCTTCGACTTCTGCAAACTGCATCTCTTCACCTTCGCCGATCTGATATGTTCCTTCTCCTGAGAGTGAAGCACTTCCGGTTCCTTCTGCGAAGATTGTTATATCCTCTCCACTTACCATGACGGTAAGCCTTGTTCCATTAATGAGGGCGTCACCTGTGAAGTTATCATATACAGAGGCACGATATCCGTCTTCTGTCTGCTGATTCACGACATCGTATGATGCTCCGCTGATATCAATATCTGCATCCCCTGCAAGGTCCTTGATCACAAGCATTGCATCTGTTGCATTGATGGTAACGTTAAACTGTCCGGAAAGAACAATGGTCCCGTCACCCTCTGCATTGAGAGCACCCTCGCCTGCCATGTTAACATAACCGTCTCTGGATTCCTTCATTTCATCCAGAATTTCTCTAAGAACCTCGTTTGCTTCTTTGGTTTTATCGATTGCATCCTCAAGGTTTCCTTCTTCCAGCAGTGCCTTAGCTTCAGCTATCAGGCGGTTGTATTCATCGAGAAGTTCCTGAAGCTCGGCAGCTTGCTCTTCATCTTCCACTTGGTCGACTTCATCTTGTAGACTTTCGGAAACATCATCGGATTTCTCAAGGTATGTTTCAAGTCCATCGCCCACTCTCTCTCTTGTGCTTTTTCTAATGTCCTTTATTGCATCTTTCCAGAGCTTCCTGATGTCCTTCAGTGCATCTGATAGGTCTTTTCTTGTTTCAGCATCTCCAACGTCTTCTTTAATATCATCAAATTGTGAAATGTAATCGTCAATTGTATCATTCACTTCATCAGAATAGCCGCCTTCGTCTTTGATATTCTCAAGGCGAATGATCATGTAGTCGATAGTGCTATTGAGGTAAATCTTTGATTCGTTGACCATTTCTTCAGTTGTAAGATTACCTCTTGCCTGCTGCCTCTTTATCATCTGGAACTCAGATGTCATCTTGTTGTAGTCGTTCTTGGCAGCCTGTATATTCTTAGCTTCCTGGTAATTTGTCCTTAACCTGTCCTGGTCCTGTATACCTACTGTCTCTCCGGTAGCATTTTTCTTCATCTGTCCGGGTGCGTTCTCAAACCCATTTCCATTATTCGCAAGTGCTGTCATTGGAAGTAAGCTGACTACCATCAGCACAGCAGCGATAATTGCAAAACCTTTCATCGTTCCTCTCTTCATTTACGGATTCCTCCATTATCATGAAATTAACTTACAAAGCAATATTTGGGATATTTGAATATAAACTTACTTTAGAACTTGATCGTTCAGGACTCCGGCTTCATAAAAATTACAAGAACTTTAAAGCATAATATCTGGAATGATACTTTATAACTGCTTATTTATTAGTAATAAGTTTTTAAAAGCTTTTTAATTTGAATTAAGACTTTAAGATAGTATTTCGACACATGATAATGTTGTTTCGATGTTCAGTTCCCTATGATGTTTATCATGTATTGCGGTCTTAATGAAAATGATTGTAAAATAAGTTATAGGGTAACAATAAACTATAATCGTTTAATCCGATAATATCACACTTTGAAGATCAGGAGTTTATTTGTTTTCACCATGTGTATTTTTGCATGCCTCTTTTCAGCAGCTACGTTAAGTGCCGAAGGAACGGCTGCCATCCATGGTGCCATCTGCGAGTGGGACACTTTTGAACTGCTGGAAAATGTTATCGTTGAAGTGAAAACGCCACCATCACCACAATCTATCGTGGCTAAACAAGAAAAAGAAAAATAGGCCTGAACTGTTATCAGTTCAGACCTCTTCAATAGTAAGGTTCTCGTCCTCATCAAGTTCTGAAAGTGTGGCTTCCAGCTCATCAAGTTCACTTTCGAGATCCTCTATTTCTGAATCGGTCAGTCCAACGCCTTCCTCTGCAAGTATCTCGTCTGCAGTTGGTGCTTCGGCATTTACCTCATCATCTGCAACCTGGTCATCTACACAACCTGAGAAAGCAAGTCCGATCAGAAGGATGGCGATAATTCCAATGTGTTTAATATTGGCCATGATCACACCCCCTTGCTGTCATCGTCTGAGCTGTCGTCGTCTGAGCTGTCATCGTCTGAGCTATCGTCTTCTGAGCTATCGTCTTCTGAGCTGTCGTCTTCTGAGCTATCGTCTTCTGAGCTATCGTCTTCTGAGCTGTCGTCTTCTGAGCTGTCATCATCTGAGCTATCGTCTTCTGAGCTATCGTCTTCTGAGCTGTCGTCTTCTGAGCTGTCATCATCTGAGCTGTCGTCGTCTGAGCTGTCATCATCTGCAAACTCCATCTCAAGCGCATCGTCACCTTCACCGATCAGGTATGATCCCTCTCCTGAGAGTGAAGCACTTCCGGTTCCTTCTGCGAAGATTTTTATATCCTCTCCGCGCACCATGATGGTAAGTCTTGTTCCGTTAATGAAGGCATCACCTGTAAAGTCGTCATATACAAAGGAGCAGCATTCGTCTGTTTTCCTGTCCTCATTGACCAGTTCATATTCTCCGGTGATATTTATCTCCGCATCTCCTGCAAGGTCTTTGATCACAAGCCTTGCTTCTGTTGCATTGATGGTGACATTAAGCTGTCCGGAAAGGACGATAGTACCGTCGCCTTCTGCATTAAGTGGTCCCTCGCCTTCCATGTTCACAAAACCACGCCTGGACTGCTTCATCTCCTGCAAGAGCTCTCTGAGGACATTGTTTGCTTCATTGGTTGTCTGAACGCATTCTCCAAGGTATTCCCTTGCTTCAGGATCACCGTTCTGGTATGCTATCCTTGCACGTTCCTGCTCTTCGTTAGCTTGCTGTATCAGGGCATTGTAATCATCGAGCATCTTCTGAAGTTCATCGGTGTCCTGTCCGTTCTGCTCCATGCGATTTATTTCGTTCTGTAAGCGTTCGGATACACGATTGGTTTTAGCAAGATAATTCTGAAGTCCATTGTTGACGTTAATGGCGCTGGAGTTTTTAATATCCTTGATAGCATCTTTCCAGACATTCCTGATATCCTTGCTTGCATCGGAAAGGTCATTTCTAGTTTCGGCGTCTTTAACATCTACTCTGATCTCTTCGAGTTCTGCAATGTGATCATCAATAGTGTCGTTCACCTCTTGTGAATAATCTCCACTCTCTTTGAGATCGTCAAGGCGTATGATCATATAGTCGATAGTACCATTGAGGTAGTCTTTAGATTCATCGAACATCTCTTCAGATGTCAGCTGACCCCTTGCCTGCTTGTCCTTTATCATCTGGAATTCAGATGTCATCTTATTATAGTCATTCTTAGCATCCTGGATATTCGTCCTTTTCTGGGTATTTAGACTATCTCTGTCCCTCTCTCTCTCCATATCCATGTCCACGCCACTATCTCTGTCCCTGTCTAGTACAGGGTCAAAAGTGTCACTGGGATTATTCTTTTCCAATGGTCCTGGTGCAGTCTCTGGGCTATTTCCACTGTCTGCAAGTGCAGTGATCGGCAGAATACTTGCTACCATGAGCACAGCAGCAATTAATGCCAAACCTTTTATTGTTCCTTTCTTCATCTTTGATCCCTCCATTAATCTGAAATAAACTTACAAAATAATATTTGGTATCTTTGAATATAAGCTTACTTTAGAAATAATTCTTTCAGATAATCTGTACCTGTAATTTCGGGATATATTCAAGCATAATATTTTT
Source organism: Methanococcoides methylutens (assembly GCF_000765475.1). NCBI lineage: Archaea > Methanobacteriati > Methanobacteriota > Methanomicrobia > Methanosarcinales > Methanosarcinaceae > Methanococcoides > Methanococcoides methylutens. The sequence continues at coordinate 286,922 of NZ_JRHO01000014.1, read as the reverse complement.
AATAAAACTTGATTATTGTTTATTTGTCAAAAATAAAAATTAATATGTCTTTTAATTGGAATTAAAAGCATATGATTATTTTTTTATCGATTATTTTGTCTTTACGATGTTCTGTTTCCTTTGATGTGTGTCATGTATTGCGATGTTATATGAAAATGATCGAAAAATAGGTTCGGGGTAAACAACAAACTATAATAGTTGAATCCGGTAATATTACACTGTGAAGATCAGGACATTATTTATTTTCAGCATTTGTATTTCTGCATGTCTTTTATCAATAGCTCCGGTCAGTGCCGAAGGAACGGCGACCATACATGGTGCCATCTATGAATGGGACACTTTTGAGCTGATGGAAAATGTTATCGTTGAGGTAAACTCCACACCCCCACAGTCCATTGTGGCAAAATATGGTGTGTATTCCATGAACCTGGTCCCTGGTGAGTACGTGGTAACTGCAAGTTATTACGAGAACAACACTTTGACGGCCTCTACTCAGGAACTTATTACAATAACTGATGATGGTGACTATATTATAGACCTGATACTTCTTCCTTCGTATGATAGTGACCTTACCGAAGATCCTGATCTTTTGAACATCACCACTTCGTTGGAAGCTGACTCTGAAGCAATTGAAAATGGAGCAGATGATCGCACACTATACTATGTTGCAGTTCTTATCGTTCTTTTAGTGGCCGGAACCGGTCTTTATCTGTTCTCAAAGAAGAACGGAAATAAAAAAGCTGAGGAGGGGGAGCAAATCCTTGCTGTGACAGATGGTGTGTCTATGGAAAATAAGGATGAGGTCCCTTCCGGTGAAATGGATGGGTCCGAAAGATCGGAACCAGAAACTTCCGGTGTGGTAGATGTGGAATCATTGCCTTCGGACCTGCAGGAAGTGCTTGATATAATCCGGTCAGGTGGCGGGCGGATCACTCAGAAAGACCTGCGTTCAAAGGTGAGCTATTCTGAAGCAAAAGTAAGTCTGATCGTTTCAGACCTTGAGAACCGGGGACTTGTGGAGAAGTTCAAAAAAGGAAGGGGCAATATCATAATAATTCCTGATGACCAGAGATGATCCTGGATACAATTTTCCCGAATCCTTTTCCATGATGGATCTCTGGATCGATCATGGGATGTTTTTCGGATGTTTTCCTGCGCAATTCCCTTATTTCTAAAGCTATGGACTTTTCTTATCAATACATTTATATGAGAAATAACTAAGAGGGAACACATGAGAGTTTCAATGGATATCGAACTAAAGGATGCTCCGGGACAGTTGCTTCTGGCTCTGAATCCGATCTCAGAGCTAAAAGGGAACCTTAAGTCCATCGTACACCACCATGAAGATCGTACTCCAAGAAGTACTATTCCTGTTCAGCTTGTGTTCGAGGTGGAACATGAGAACCTCGATCCTATTATTTCACGTCTTGAAGAGAACGGTATCGGTGTTGCCAGGGTTGATGAAAAGCGCTTTATGGAACATGGTGCGGTCATTTTGATAGGTCACATTGTACATACCGATATACAGGACACTATCGATACTATTGACAAGACAGGTTTTGCAGAAGTTGTGGACATTTGTCTTTCAATGCCTCATATCGACAAGCGGTCATCCGCTTCCCTGAAGATCGATGCTGTTGGCAGGAAAGAGCTTCATGAAGCAATGGCTGTCTTAAAGAAAGTAGCAGAGAAAAAGGACCTTCTGGTCATAGAGCCAATAGAGGCCGAAGTTGCATAAAGGTGATATTTCAATGAGAAAAGTACGCGCATCCATTATTGGATTTGGTTCAGTGGGACGGGGTGTTGCAGAGGTCATACTGCAAAAGGATGATGAACTGAAGTCTCTTGGTATCGACCTTGATGTTGTTGCAATAGCCGATTCTAGGGGGGCTGAGGTCAACTCCGAAGGCATCGATCTTAATGCTGCTCTTGCAAGGAAAAATGAAACCGGTACTGTGGCCGTTGAAGATCTCACCGGTGAATACGTCATCAGGAATGTTGATCATGATCTTGTCATCGAGACGACACCTACCGATATTGAGACCGGTGGTACCGGACTTGTCAATATGCTTGCAGCATTTGAAAATGGCAGGGACGTTGTAACCTCTAACAAGGGTCCTCTTACACTGAAATACCAGGAGCTTATGAAGGCTGCAAGTGATGCAGACTGTAAGTTCATGTTTGAGGCTACCGTAGGCGGTGCAATGCCTATCATCAATCTTATAAAAGGCACACTTGCCGGTAACGAGATCCAGAGCATCGAAGGTATCCTTAATGGTACGTGCAATTACATACTTACGCGTATGATGGAAGAAAAAGCATCATATGAGCAAATGCTGGCTGAATCCAAGGAACTGGGCATTGCTGAGACCGATCCTACCTACGATGTAGAGGGTATCGATGCTGCATGCAAGCTGGTAATTCTTTCAAATTCAATCTTTGGGCAGAATGCCACTTTCCAGGACGTTGAGGTCACCGGAATTACCAAGATAACACCTGAATCACTTTCTCTTGCGTATGATGAGGGCTATGTTATCAAGCTCATTGGAGAGGTCAGGAAGGATCGCCTCCGTGTATCACCACGTCTTGTACCGGCTTCCCATCCGCTGGCGGTTGGCGGGACACTTAATGTTGCATCAGTACGTACCGATCTTGCAGGCACCGTCACGGTTGCCGGAAGGGGTGCAGGTTCCATTGAAACTGCAAGTGCGATATTGAGTGATGTCATATCCATTTACAGGGAATAAGAAATTCTTTCCATGCTGTTATTGGGGAATATTTACAGGAAGTTATCTGCATGACTGATTTCAAAGAATTCGCTGATGTATGTAAGAAAATAGAACATACTGCAGGCTCACTGGATATGACGGATATCGTCTCTGAGATGTTATATTCGGTTTCCAGTGAAGAACTTCCGGTTGTTGCTCATTTTGTTATGGGCGATGTTTTCCCTGCATGGAGCACAGAGCAGCTTGGAGTTGGTCCGAGTCTTCTTTACACAGCTCTGTCCAGATCGTCAGGTCTCTCGCAAAAAGAGATCGAGAACCTCGTGCGAAATACCGGGGATATCGGTGAGACTGCAATTGCAGCACTGAAAAAAGAAACTAAGAATCAGGCAACTTTCTCTGCTTTCATGGATGATACTCCATCGCTTTCTATCATGGAAGTATTTGAGAGGTTCAACAACATTTCAAGGACAAACGGAAAAGGTTCACAGACGACCAAGATAAAGAATTTGCAGTATCTTTTCAATTCAGCAACTCCGGAGGAGGCCCGTTATCTCGCAAGGCTGGCAATAGAAGATCTTCGAATTGGTGTTGGTGAAGGTATCGTAAGGGATGCCATCTCCAAAGCATTCGGAGTGCCTGCAGGGGATATTGAACGTGGCTTTATGCTTACAAATGATCTCGGCCTTGTGGCAATTGCTGCAAAAGAAGGTGGTTTGGAGGCTGTTTCAAAGCTTGGTATGGAACTGAACCGACCGATCAAGATGATGCTGGCACAGGTCACGCCAAGTATTGAAACCGCTATCAATGATCTTGGTGTTGTGGCTGTTGAATGGAAGTTCGATGGTGCCAGGGTGCAGATACACAAGGATGGGGATAACATCAACATCTTCTCAAGACGTCTTGAGAATGTTACAGGTTCATTACCAGATATCGTTGAAGCTGTGAAGAATAATGTAAAGGCAGATTCTGCAATTCTTGAGGGTGAGGCTGTTGCTGTGGATGAGGATGGAAATCCTCGTGCATTTCAGGATATCCTTAAGCGCTTCAGGAGGAAGTATGATGTTGATACCACGGTTCGTGAGATCCCTCTTAAGCTGAACCTTTTTGATATTCTCTATCTTAATGGTGAAGTGCTGATCGATATGTCACTTTCCGACAGGAGAAATGCTCTGGTAGGATGTGTTGAAAACACAAGTAGTATAATGGTCGATGAGCAGGTGCTTACCGATGATGCCGAAAAAGTGAACGATATCTACTCTGCGGCACTGGCTGCAGGTCATGAAGGTGTCATGATCAAAAATCCAAATGCTCCCTATTCACCCGGCAAAAGGGGCAAGAACTGGTTAAAGAAGAAACCTATCATGGAAACTCTCGACCTTGTGGTCATTGGTGCGGAATGGGGTTATGGAAGGCGTGCAAACCTTATTGGTTCCTATGCACTGGCATGTTTTGATCCAGATGCAGGCACTTTTCTTCCAATAGGAAAGGTAGCTACCGGTTTTTCAGATGAACAACTTGCAGAACTGACAGAGCTTCTGTCCGATCTGATCGTTGTTGAATCCGGAAGGGAGATCGAGCTAAAACCAGAAGTAGTGTTCGAGGTCGCCTTCGAGGAGATCCAGAAGAGCACTAATTATGAATCCGGATATGCATTGAGGTTCCCAAGGCTTGTGAATGTCAGGGAAGACAAGTCCCCTGAAGAAGCCGAGACCCTTGAGCGTATCGAGAGTATCTATCTTGCTCAAAGAAGTTAAAGATCAAAACTAAAGATCAAAACTAAAGATCAAAGCCAAATCATAATTTAATATGATGATATTAAATTATGATCGGGTTAAGTTATTTTTTATTTAGTATTAAAAAAAGTTCATCTGCCGAGCTCGGCATGAGCTCTTGCCAGATGTCCGGCAGCCTGTGCGCCTATCAGTGATATCTCGCCTGCAAGGACTGCTGCTGCTACTATTTCTGCCAGTTTCTTTGAGTTCTCGCCTGGAACTTCGCCAGCTCCTGCAACTCCTAATAGGTTCAGACAATCTCTCTGGGTGCCGATACTTGTTCCTCCTCCCACTGTACCTACCTGCACGGATGGCATGGTAACTGCACAATAGAGGTCTCCATATTCATTTACTTCCATTGTTGTGATGGCGGTACTGCCTTCCACGACGTGAGCTGCATCCTGTCCGCATGCAAGGTATAATGCTGCTACGATGTTAGCGGCATGTGCATTGAAACCAAGTGCTCCTGCTCTTGCAGAACCAAGGAGGTTCTTCCTGTAGTTCACCTCTTCCATCATTTTCGGAGTTGTCTTTAGTTTTTTCTCGACAAGCTCCTTTGGGATCGTTACATCGGCTGCAACTGTCTTTCCTCTGCCAAGTATATTATTGATGGCTGCAGGTTTCTTGTCAGTGCACATGTTCCCTGAAAGGGATATTGGGTAAGCTCCGAATTCATCGGAGATGAGGTTGAGTATCGCATCGGTGGCAATGGTTACCATGTTCATTCCCATTGCATCTTTTGTATCATAGGCGAACCTTAAGAAAACGGTGTTTCCTGTAACGTATGGTTCAACGCTGAGCAGTTCACCAAAGCGTGTTGTTCCGCCGGCCTTTTCCTTCATCTTTTCAAATGTCTCAGGCTTTCTTATCCAGTCCACGAATTTCCTTGCATGTGCAACATTGTCCATTTTGAAAACAGGTGCACGTGTCATCTGATCCTGGAATATCCTGACAGTGGCACCGCCGGAAGCTGTAATGGCAGAACATCCGCGGTTGGTACTTGCAACAAGTGCTCCTTCGGTGGTGGCAAGTGGAAGCATGAACTCATCGTTAGCATATTCGCCGTTTATTTTAATGGCTCCTGCAACTCCAAGGGGGATCTGTATGGCACCGATCATATTTTCAATATTGCGCTTTGTAACTGATTCGGCATCAATTGTATAGTTCTGAACATGTTCGAACTGGACACCTGCCATCTTCTCGATCGCACATTTCCTCAGCCTGATCGCAGTATCCTTGTCTGTATATGCATCGATCTTCCTTAGGGGGATCTCTCCTGATACGATTTTCTCAATCAATTCCTCTTCGTTAAATGTGGGTTCGGTGTTTGATGCCATGGTATTCCCCTTTTGTATGATGTAGATTGTTAATGCCAGATGATCTTAGAATGAATATTTTTCCGCAGTTCGGTAAAAATATGTTCAATAAATTCCTGTTATTGGTCGCTGATTATAGTATTTGATGATATTTATAGGTTCATATTCCGTAAATCAGCATCAAACGACTTCTTTCTCTGTTTTATCCTCTTTTGTAAATTGGTTAAATAGTTTCCTCTATCTATAATGATGATGATTAGTATTAACTGAAGTGCAGATAAGCTTAAATATTAAAATACCAATATTTTTAAGGAAGCCATATCTCTGGTATGGGTTCACAAGAGAGGGATGAAACGAACCGTAATTCAGCGGTTTGGTTGTTGTCATTCAAGGATTAATTGCACTTGTCTATGTGTTCTTTATAGAGAATTCAGGGCATGTGTTTACATAGGTGGTATTGAATGATTAATTCGAACAGTCTTACAATGGGTCATGTTGCCAGGTTAGACTCCAATTCTAAAGAGGAGTTCAATAAATGGCGCAAGGAATGGATCGTAGAAAATGCGAAGTCCAGGCAGCTAGAAGTCTATCAGGAGATGACTGACCATAATAATACCAATGGTTTTTGGGCTTGGTATCTTGAAAAGCATAGTGATCTGACCCGTAGGTATAATAATCTTTATTCTGACATAACTGCAAAGGATTGCAGGGAAATGGAACTTAGCAATTCCAATGGTTCAGGTTTCAGCATTAATCCCGGATATGGCGACCTTGACAGGATCAGAAAGGATTTTATTAAACATGACAATGAGGCAATCGAACGCATAACCTCAAGTCTGAGCAAGATCGGTCTGGAAAAAGAGGCACAAAAACTTGCTTCGACGGAACCAATGGATAAAAAGACCATCCAAACTCTTGACAGGTTCTTTGACTCATTGCATGAAAATGAATTCAATGATTTTCAGGTAATTGATTTTTATCTGTCACTTTCTCCTGAAGAACGGATATCTCTTGGATGTAAACCCTAATTTCTAACTAGATCCTCAACAACATCTAACCAATATATAACCATAATATCTAATCATAAATCATGATGGCAATATCATTATCCGGTTTCAGGTAGATAACTTCAGATAAACAATTTAGTTTTTCTGATTTTTTTGTTCTGCTAATGCCTTTAATGCTATCTTTTCTGTGATATTTTTAGTTATTATGCAGTCGTTTCTTGGAATGTCTGCTCATTTTAGAACACAACATCTATATATCATAATTAAATCTACATCATAGTACTTATTTGTGCATTATATGAGGAATATCTATGGAACAGACTAAGATCCTACTTGATGAAAACGAGATGCCAAAAAAATGGTATAATATCCTTCCGGATATGCCCACTCCATTGGCTCCTCCACTTAATCCTGCAAATAATGAGCCACTGAATCCAGAGGACCTAGCTCCTCTTTTCCCGATGGAGCTCATCAAACAGGAAATGAGCAGTGAGAGATATATTGATATCCCTGATGAGGTTCTTGAGATCTACAAGCTCTGGAGACCTGCTCCTCTGTTCCGTGCACACAGGCTTGAAAAATTACTTGACACTCCTGCAAAGATCTACTACAAATATGAGGGTGTCAGTCCTGCAGGCAGTCACAAACCAAATACCTCTGTGGCACAGGTTTACTATAATATGAAAGAAGGCACTGAAAGGATAACCACCGAGACCGGAGCCGGTCAGTGGGGAAGTGCACTTTCACTTAGCTGTAATTATTTTGATATTGAATGTAAGGTCTATATGGTACGCTCCAGCTTCGAGCAGAAACCATACCGTAAATCCCTGATCAATCTCTGGGGTGCACAGGTAGTGCCTTCACCAAGTCCTGACACTGAGTTTGGACGTCACATGCTTGAAAAATACCCAGACACAACAGGCAGTCTTGGTATTGCTATCGGAGAAGCTGTAGAAGATGCTGTGAAGCACGATAACACAAAATATGCTCTTGGCAGTGTGCTCAACCATGTCATGTTACACCAGACCGTCATAGGTCTTGAAGCCCAGCAGCAGCTCGACAAGGTCGAGGAATATCCTGATATCGTCATCGGATGCTGTGGTGGAGGAAGTAACCTTGCAGGTATCAGCCTTCCATACATGAGGGATAAGATCGAAGGAACCCACGATCCACGTATCATTGCTGTGGAGCCTTCTGCCTGTCCGACTCTTTGTGATGGCAAATTCCAGTATGACTATGGTGACATGGCAAAACTGACCCCACTCCTTAAGATGTATTCACTGGGATTCGATTTCATCCCACCTGCCATCCATGCAGGCGGCTTGAGATATCACGGTTGCTCACCAATAATCAGCCAGTTGACCGCAGACAAACTTATGGAAGCTACCAGCTACCATCAGGTAGAGGTATTCGAAGCAGGCGTTATGTTCGCCCGCAGTGAAGGTATTCCACCAGCACCAGAGTCCACCCACGCTATCAAATGCGCTATCGATGAGGCTCTCAAGTGCAAGCAGACCGGCGAAGAGAAGACCATCCTGTTCTGCCTTAGCGGCCACGGTCACTTCGATATGTACTCTTACGATAAGTACTTCAGCGGCCAGCTTAGCAACGATTAATTCTGGAAAGCGGCTTAACAGCCGTGTTCCTTTCCTTTCTTTTTTAATTTTACTTCCTTCTTTTATAATACTAGTAGCACTATGTGCTCGCTTTTTGTTGCTGTAATTTGCTGTTTTAATAGGAACATTGACTGGGAATTTCTTCTTTACATTTATGGTTCAGAACTCTTCTTTTTGAACCTATTGTTCTTATTTTTTGATTATCTATTCTATTCATTTTATACTTCCATAAAATAAAATTTATCTGTGATCACCTTTATATGTTGTTAAATACTCTATTTAAGCCACATGAAATTAATTTCATTTTGAATATATATTTCATATCATGCAACTTTTGTTAGGTGGATGACTAAGATTCATGTAATTATAAAAACTCAAATAGGTAAAATTATGGTGAAAAAAGTAGTACTCATAGTTTCCATTATTCTTGCTATTGCAATGATAGCGATCCCGGCATCAGCTGTGGACAATGGCGATCAACAGAATAATGGAACTCAAGGCCGCACATTCTTTGACATGTGGGGTGCATTATTTGGTGGTTTAGATAACTTAAGAGGGCCAAGTGGCAGTGGTGAACAAATTCCTGGTCCTCAGGGTGATACTGGTCCAGCAGGTCCTCAAGGTGAGGTCGGTCTTCAGGGCGAACAAGGCTCGCGGGGTTCACGAGGTCCAACGGGTCCACAAGGCGATGTTGGTCCAACGGGGTCACAGGGTGCGATTGGTCCTCAAGGTGAGCAGGGTCTTCAGGGTGAACCTGGTCCAACTGGTGCAACAGGTGCAGTAGGTTCAACGGGTCCGCAGGGTGAGACTGGTCCTCAAGGTTCCCAGGGTGATCAAGGCGAAACTGGTCCTGTCGGTTCTCAGGGTCCTCAAGGCCTTCAGGGTGATCAAGGTGAAGCTGGTCCTGTCGGTCCTCAGGGTCCTCAAGGCCTTCAGGGTGATCAAGGTGAAACTGGTCCTGTCGGTCCTCAGGGTCCTCAAGGACCCCAGGGTCTTCAGGGTGATCAAGGCGATGTTGGCCCCCAAGGCCCCCAAGGTCTCCAGGGTGACCCCGGTGAGGTTCCAGAATCAACAGGCTTGGCAGGCGAAGGTGAGTCTCATGAAAATAGGGATCCTTATCTGGGCGTAAACTATATTATTTGCGGTAATGGGGATTTTCCTCCACGTGGTGATCTTAATGGTGGTTCAGGTCCAGGGCCATATGTTGGTGAAATTCGAATGTTTGCAGGAAATTATGAGCCGGATGGCTGGGCTTACTGTGATGGACGACTTTTGCAGGTTAGTGACTATCCGCTATTATATGTCATCCTTGGTACAACCTATGGCGGCGATGGACGGACCACTTTCGCACTCCCAGATATGCGAGGACGTGCTCCAGTACATGCAGGACCGGAACCTGGGCCTGGACTTACGCCAATAATCTTGGGTCAAAAAGGTGGAGTTGAGACTGTGACCTTAACGGTTCGTCAGATCCCAAGTCATAACCATACCATAAATACCTGAAAATAAGCATGATGGCCTGATATGGGCCAATCATTTCTTTTTTTACATACCAAAATTGATATTTCTAACCCCTTTCAAAAGATAGTTTGTTTTCTTTTGTACGATTTGATCATTTTGTCATAATATCTCACTCAAAGTTTCAAAAAGAAGTTCTTATTACAACATCGTAACAAAAACATTAAATATCCATAAATTCTTTAATAGTATTGCAATGGGGGAACATGAGCATAAAATGTGGCTTCAGCAAGAGGTTGAGGACTGGAACAGGGAAGGAATAATTGACGATCATCAGGCAAAGCTGATCCTATCAAGATACGGACTTACTGAGGCACCTTCCAGCAATAAAAACCTCAGCAATAAAAAAGATGCATCACAACTTGTCACAGTACTTTCAATATTGGGTGCCTTCCTGATCGGCATCGGCGGAATACTATTTGTTGCATCGAACTGGCAAAAGATTCCTACCATTGTAAAAATGGTGCTTCTGCTTGGTACAACGTATGGAACTTACTTCATTGGATGGGAATTGAAATTTAACAGGAGAACACATCCTGCAATGGGTGAAGCATTGCTTTTCCTTGCTTCGTTGTTCGTTGGTGCAACCATATTCCTGACTGCCCAGATATTCAATGTGAATGCCAATGAGCACTGGCTTTTACTGGTGTGGTTCCTGGCAATACTTCCGTTCGGTTATGCTTTCAGGTCTTCAATTATTATATCTTTGAATATAGTCACATTTGCTCTCTGGACAACGTTCTATATCTCACAGGCCAGGTATCTGGCACTGAGCAGCTTCGAGATATTCATGTTATACCTGCTATTAGGTATCAATCTCTATGGTCTTGGGCAATTGCATCTGAAATTTGAAAAATATGCTCATTTCAGGATCATCCATCAGGGCTTTGGTCTGTTCTTCATCCTGATCTCATACTTCTATTTTAGTTTAGAAACACCATACAGGGACATCCTGACACGGCTCACGCCGGTAAACTGGCAGGTCCAGTTGTTCTTCCTGTTATTTGCAGTAACATCAGTTATCTTTTTGATATCGAACATTTCAATGTACCGAAAGGTCAAGAATACAAAATACGAGCTCATCGTACTTGCACTGGCATTTTCAGGGTGGATAGGTGCATGGCTGCTAACCTTCTTCATAAATTCATTGACAACATCGGTCACAGAATATGGTCATACCTACACTCGAATAGACCCGACAATAGCTACATTATTATTCATATTGTTCAACCTGATATTCTTTATACTATCCGTCGGCAGCATCCTGATCGGATATTATAAAGCTACAGTACCGTTCGTCAATATCGGTATGTTCTTCTTTGTGCTGGGTGTGCTGCATCTGTATTTTACAACGCTTTACGAACTATTGCCAAGGTCTCTTGCTTTCATTGCCGGGGGTCTGATATTGATCACACTTGGATGGTATCTGGAAAATAAGAGGCGTTCGATCATAAACGAGATCAGAGGAGGTCCTGTTGCATGAACTCAAAGAGATTTCTTATGCTTATGGTCTATTCTCTGATCATAATTACATTGATATTCCTGCCAAAGATGGTTGCATTGAGCTTTGGTGATGATATTTTACTGAAAACCGAACCTGTGGACCCAAGGGATGTGTTCCGGGGAGACTATGTTAACCTGAACTATGAAATCTCCACAATAGACCTTGACAAAACTCCTTATGATCGTGATTTTCTGTTTGGCGAGTCAGTATACGCCACGCTTTCTGAAAAAGAAAATTACTGGATGATAGATTCGATAAGTCATACAAGACCTGATATTAGTGATAAGAAAGTATGCATGAAGGGAGTGGTTACGGGTAATTACGACGATACGCTTCACGTTAGATGGGGTATTGAAAGCTACTTTGTACCTGAAGGTGAAGGTATCCCGATACAGATGCAGATGGAAAACGCATCAGTAATAGTTTCAGTTGGTCCGGGCTGTTCACCCGTTATAAAACAGCTTCTCATAGATGGTGAACCTGTTACATTTGAATGAACACTATTGTCACCTGATCCAATTGCTGGTCTTCAGATCAGCTTCGGGCAAATATCATTCATAATGCATACATCACACTTTGGCGATACTGGCCGACAGATGCTCTTTCCGAATAGTACCATCAGCCCGTTGATATCCTTCCACATTTCCTTATCGACCACTTTTTCAAGCTCGATCTCCGTTTCCTCCGGAGTATCTGTTTCAACGAGTCCCATCCTGTTGGATATGCGATGTACATGGGTATCCACAGCAATGGCATCTTTATCAAAAGCATAGGTAAGGACACAATTAGCTGTTTTCCTGCCAACTCCCGGGAGCTTAACAAGCTCATCGATATCATCCGGAACGATGCCGTCGTATTCATCCAGAAGCACACGTGAGATCTCTATCAGACGCTGTGCCTTGACGTTATAGAATCCTACTTCCCTTATCAGTTCCCGAATTTCATCTACGTCGGCACTTGCCATTTTCTGAGGAGTGTCGAAAACAGAAAAGAGTTTCTGGGTTGTCGGGATCGTTACTTCATCCCGGGTTCGCTGGGACAATACTGTGGAAATAAGAAGGTAGTAAGGGTCTCTGTTAATGTGAAAATAACCTTTCGGATACAATTTCTTAAGGCGGGAAATGATCTCTTCGACGTCCATCAGATAGTGAAAGGTCCCTGGTAATTTAATCTTTTGTGGTGGGACTAATTTTCCGGTTTTAAGAAATTACTTATACGATACTGGAGCAATCGCTGTAAAGTGATGTGAAATTCCCATGCTGATAAGAGAGCTTGACATTCCCGATGATATAATCCGTTTCTACGAAGATTCCGGTATCAAGGAGCTTTACCCTCCACAGGCTGAGGCTGTCGATAATGGTCTTCTTGAAAGGAAGAACCTTCTTGCTGCAATACCAACTGCTTCAGGAAAGACGCTTCTGGCAGAGCTTGCAATGCTCAAGGCGATCCGTAATGGTGGGAAAGCACTATACATAGTTCCGCTTAGGGCTCTTGCTTCTGAGAAGTTCGATCGTTTCAGGGAGCTTGCACCTTTTGGTATCAAGGTTGGCATATCCACAGGCGATTTTGAATCAAGGGATGAATGGCTTGGCGTAAATGACATCATAGTGGCAACTTCTGAAAAGACCGATTCTCTTCTCCGCAATGGGACCTCATGGATGGAAGAGATCACAACTATCGTTGTTGATGAGGTCCACCTGCTGGATTCTAAGAACAGGGGGCCGACCCTTGAGGTCACCATAACAAAACTCATGCGTCTGAATCCGGATTGCCAGATAATCGCGCTGTCGGCCACTGTTGGCAATGCCCGGGAGATGGCAGACTGGCTTGATGCAGCTCTTGTCCTGAGCGAATGGAGACCCACAGATCTGCATGAAGGCGTTTTCTTTGGAGAGGCCATCAATTTCTTAGGAAAACAGAAAAAGATTGAACGGCGGGACAAGGATAATGCCACAAATCTTGTGCTTGATACCATCATTGAAGGCGGGCAATGCCTTGTTTTTGAGAGCAGCCGCCGAAATTGTACGGGGTTTGCAAAATCTTCCTCGAACAAGGTTGTGAAATTGCTTGATTCTGATGTTCGCGGGAAACTGGCACAAATGGCGGATGAAGTGGAATCTACCGGTGAGACAGATACTGCAAAGGTGCTTGCGAATTGTATAAGGAAGGGTGTGGCTTTCCATCATGCGGGGCTTAACTCATCCCATAGGAAGATTGTGGAAGACGGTTTCAGGCAGAACCTTATCAAGGTAATCTCGAGCACTCCGACACTGGCGGCTGGCCTGAACCTTCCTGCCAGAAGGGTGGTCATCAGGAACTATCGCAGGTTCGATTCAAATTTCGGGATGAAACCGATCCCTGTGCTTGAATATAAGCAGATGGCCGGAAGGGCGGGACGTCCCCATCTCGATCCTTATGGGGAATCCGTGCTGCTTGCTAAGGAGTATGCGGAATTCGAGCAGTTGCTGGAAAACTATGTGGAAGCTGATGCAGAGGATATATGGTCGAAGCTTGGTACTGAAAATGCTCTGAGGACACACGTTCTTTCCACCATTGTGAACGGATTTGCATCTGATCGGGCAGAGCTCATGGAATTCATGGGTGCGACGTTCTTTGCATTCCAGCAGGATACCTGGAGCCTTGAGGATGTTATTGACGATTGTATCGATTTCCTGGCTGACAATGACATGATCGTGAAGAATGAAACGCCGGATTCGATCTCTTTAAGCTCGACCCAGCTCGGGAAGCTTATCTCGATGCTTTATATTGATCCGATGTCAGGGGCAAAGATCGTGGACGGGCTGAAAAAGGCTGTCAATGTTACTGATCTTACGCTTCTACATTTGATATGCAGTACGCCTGACATGAGGCAGTTATATCTTCGTAATGCTGACTATACAATAGTTACTGAATATATCATGAGCCATAATGATGAGTTCTATAACATTCACTCTATATTTCATAAGCTTGCAGATGCATTCCATAAGGTTTCTGATTCTCCCCCTAAGATTCATGACGATTTCCATAATCTTCTTGATGAATTAGATGATGCTGATTATGAGTGGCTCATGGCTGAGGTGAAGGCTAATCACGAATGGTTCATGAGTGAGGTAAAGACCGCCATGCTTCTTGAAGAGTGGATCACCGAGGTTCCTGCAGACGACATAACACAACACTTCAATGTGGGTGAAGGTGACATTCATGCTCTTGCGGATACTGCAGAGTGGCTGATGCATGCGACCACGAAACTAGCGGAACTTATCGGCGTGAAGTATTTGGGATATGCACGCGGACTTGAGAAGCGGATACATTACGGTGCCAGTCCGGAGCTCATGGAGCTTGTTGGTATCAGGGGAGTTGGACGTGTGCGTGCACGTAAGCTCCACAAAGCCGGATTTGTTTCACTTGCAGAACTTAAAAAGGCGGATTATTCAATATTATCGAAGCTTGTTGGGCCTAATGTGGCTGCAAATATCCTTTCAAACATCGGTGTTCGTGTCAGGAAACAGGTGGATAAGAGCACACCTATAAATTCAAATACTCTAGATACATTACTGGACAAAGACCAGAAAACATTCAGTGATTTCCAGTAATGTTAAAATAATTTGATGCGGACAAACCTGCGATCTGTGGTGCAGCTTCTGTCCTTTCTAACCTTAAACGAGATGATCACATGCTGTATAAACACCTATCCGATGTCACCGAAGAAGAGATGGATAAGCTTCTTGATCGCACAGGAGAGCTGATGGACGTAACCGATACCGTTTCAGCAATACTCCATGATGTGCAGGAAAAAGGCGACGATGGGTTGCGTGAATACACGAAGAAGTTTGACAAAGCAGATATCCAGGCCATAGAAGTTACTCCTGAAGAGATCGAAGAGGCAATGGAACTTGTCGATGCCGAACTTATCAGACATCTCAAGATCGCAGCAGAGAACATCAGGAACTTCCATGCAGCACAACTTCCGGAGAAGACATGGTTCATCGAACCTACTCCAGGTATCAAGCTTGGCCAGATGGCAACACCGCTTGCATCAGTTGGTGCTTATGTGCCAGGGGGTAGGGCTTCCTATCCTTCCACTGCACTTATGACCATCATTCCTGCAAAAGTAGCAGGAGTGAAGAGCGTTGTAATGTGCACACCACCGGGTCCGGATGGCAAGATCAATCCGCTTACACTTGCAGCAGCTAAGGTTGCAGGTGCAGATCATATTTACAAGCTTGGCGGTGTTCAGGCAATCGCAGCAATGGCCTATGGTACAGAATCTGTTTTGAAGATCGATAAGATCGTGGGACCCGGAAATGTCTTTGTTACCGTTGCCAAGATGATGGTGCGTGATAAGGCAGAGATCGATTTCCCTGCAGGTCCAAGTGAAGTGCTTATTATTGCCGATGATTCTGCCGATGCTGCTATGATCGCATCCGATATTCTTGCACAGGCTGAACACGATCCAAAGTCCGTTTCAGTGCTTGTGACAACATCTTCTGAACTTGCAGAGCAGACGAACGATGAGGTCAAAAAACAGGCAGATGCAGCTGTCCGTAAAGAGATAGTTGATTCTTCCCTTGAGAATGCAGCTATCATCGTGACCGATACCATGGATGAGTGCATTGAGATCTCCAATGACTTTGCACCTGAGCACCTTGAGATCATGGTCAGAGATGAGGATTCCGTACTTGAGAGGATCGAGAACGCAGGTTCAATCTTTGTGGGAAACTATGCTCCTGTGGCAGCAGGTGATTATGCATCAGGTACGAACCACGTACTCCCGACAGCTGGGTATCCTAAGATATACTCCGGTCTGAACATCCACCACTTCCTGAAGTATTCTACCATACAGAAGATCTCGAAGGAAGGCTTAAGCTCTATCGGGGATACGGTAATCTCTCTTGCTGAAAAGGAAGGGTTGCAGGCGCATGCTGATTCTGTAAAACTTCGCCTCAATGATTGATCGGTTTCGAAAGAAATTTTCAGTCGTTAATTATTTAATAGGTCGCCGATTAATAATAAATTTGATAAGTTAAATCAGACTGTTTGAATATAATGAGGTGTTTCTATGAAAATCAGAGTCGTAAGCAAAAGAGATGAAATTCAAAATCTTGACACCGGCGAAAAAGTGATCCATCTTGCATTCAGGCCATCGAATGAGGATATCTTCAATCTCATAAAAAGATGCAAGGATGTAGAAGTTATCCAGATACCTGCATCATACCGCCGTACTGTTTCCAAGTCGATTGAAATGTTCCTTGAAATGCAGAAGATAAAGCTCATTGAAGGCGATGTCTGGGGACACAGGAAGGATATAAATGAATACTACAGCATTTCACCTGCGATCATTGAGAAGATCAAGGAGATGAAATCTGAAGGAATTGTAAATGATGATATTGCTGCGAAGCTTTCACGTGAAGGAAAACTGAACAAGGAAATGCTTCTATATATTCTGGACAAAAGCTGATCATTTCATGTTACTCAGTTTTCATTGGGTAACCTCTTCTTTCTTTTCGATAGGCATTTTTCTACACGTTGTGCTATTTTCCAAATCATGAGAGCTTTTATTCTGAACATCTTTTTGTAATCCCGGAAGATACGCATATCAATCTATTTATTACATCAGGTTCTTACCATCAGCAAAATAGAAATTGAGGATATCTGGTAATATGGCTCAAAAATACGGAAAAGTATATCTTGTAGGCTCAGGCCCCGGCGACCCTGAACTGATGACCGTGAAAGCTCGCAGGCTTATGGATACAGCTGATGTCATAGTTTATGACCAGCTTCCGGGAAAGCAGATCCTGGATACCATGCCGGAGGCAGCTGAGAAAGTAGATGCAGGCAAGCATGCAGGCGATCACACACTTACTCAGAGCGAGATCAACGATGTGATCGTTGAGAAAGCAAAGCAAGGCAAGATGGTACTCCGTCTTAAAGGCGGGGATCCGTACATGTTCGGCCGTGGTGGCGAAGAAGCTGAAGAGCTTGTTAAGGCAGGCATTGAGTTCGAAGTTGTGCCCGGCATAACATCTGCACTGGCAGCTACTGCTTATGCAGGTATTCCTGTAACTCACAGGGACCATGCTTCAATGGTGACTTTTATCACCGGACACGAGGACCCTACCAAGGAAGAGACAGCTCTCGACTGGGAGACCCTTGCAGCCTTTGGTGGTACTATCGTTATCTTCATGGGTGTCAAGATGCTTGAGCGCAACATGAACGAGCTCATGAAATTCGGTAAGGATCCAAAGACCCCTGTTGCAATGGTAGAAAGGGGAACACGTCCTGACCAGCGCGTGACTCTCGGTACAGTTGAGACAATCGCACAGATCTCAAAGGACCAGAATGTAAAAGCACCGGCACTTACCGTAATTGGTGATGTTGTCAAGCTCCATGAGATACTGGGTTCCATGATCTGAAGAGTTCACTGACGGCTATGTGATAATAAATTGGTAATTGATATATTACTGATAACTGAAAATCAATCGTAAATATTTAAGAGATGTTCATATGGATCTAACTGATCGTAAGCCTGTTATTGCAATAATGAGGCCTCAGGGATATGTTGAGGGTTCCAGAAAACTTGCGGAATCCTTTGGGTTCGATGTAGTGGCTGTTCCCATGATCGAGCTTGAGGCTATGGAAGACGAGTACTTCGACGAGTTCACAGAGAACGTATTCTCCGGAAGGTCCGATTACGTTATATTTACAAGTGCTAATGGCATTGATTTTACCCTGGAGAAGATCCCGGTGGACAGGCGTGATGAATTCATCGAAGCGCTCAACATCACCAAAGTTATTGCTATTGGTCCAACGACCCGGAAGCAACTGGAAAATCTTGGTATCGAAGTAATGGGAATGCCTGGTGTTTACAGTTCAGAAGGACTTGTGGAATTCCTCTGTCCTGAAGTTAAGGGTAAGAACATAGATACTGCAAGGAGTGCATACGGTTCAACACTTCTTATTACCGGACTTCGGGACTGTGGTGCGAACGTTCTTGAGACAAAGGTCTACACCCTGACAATGCCCAAAGGACCATTGCAGGAGGAGCTTATTACCAGAAGTCTCAACAAAGAGATCGATGTTTTTGCATTCACAAGCTCCATGATGGTAAGAAGTTTCTTCGACCAGGCAGCAGCAATGGGTGCAGGTGAAAAGATCAGGGAAGTGCTTGCCGATTCACTTGTGGCTGCTATCGGTATTCCTACGGCCAATACATTGAAGGAATATGATGTTGAAGTGAACGTCACACCGGATGAATACACTTTCAAAGAGATACTCAAGGTTGCAAAAGCAGCACTTGATAACAACTAAATTAAAAATTTAAAATGAGAAACGAAATTTTGTTCATTAACTAATATTGCAGGAGGATCACAATGATAGGAATCTCAAAACTCTATTGCGGAACTGTTGAACCATCAGACGCCCTTCGTTACGGGCGGGATTCAAAACGACTTCCTTCACACCTGCTGCAATTCGCAAAGGACAAGAAGCCTGTTGTCGTCTGGAACATGACCAGGCGCTGCAACCTTCGTTGTGTTCACTGCTATGCACACGCAAAGGACATCGAGTTCAAGGACGAACTTACTACCGAGCAGGGCAAGGAACTGATCGACGACCTTTCAGAGTTCGGCTCCCCTGTGATCCTTTTCTCAGGCGGTGAACCGCTGATGCGCAAGGACCTTCCTGAATTGGCAGAATACGCGATCTCCAAAGGAATGCGTGCGGTGATCTCTACCAACGGTACTCTTATCGATGAGGAGATGGCAAAGACGCTCAAGGAGATCGGTCTTTCATATGTGGGGATCTCCATTGATGGTGTGCGTGAGACCAACGACAAGTTCCGTGGCATGAAAGGTGCTTTTGATGCTGCAATGACAGGTCTTCGCAATTGCCAGAGAGAGGGCATCAAGGTCGGACTGCGTTTTACTATTAACAAGCAGAATGTAGCTGACATTCCTGCGATATTCGATATGCTCGAGGAAGAGAACATCCCTCGTATCTGTTTCTACCACCTGGTCTATGCCGGAAGGGGTACCAAGATCATCGACGAAGACCTCTCACTGGAGGACAGCCGCAAGACAGTTGACCTGATCATGGACCGCACAAAGCAGCTTCATGAGAAAGGAATGCCTGTTGAGGTACTGACAGTGGACAATCACTGTGATGGTCCATACATATACATGCGACTGGCAAAAGAGAACCCGGAACGTGCAGATGATGTCTACGAGCTCCTGCAGATGAACCGCGGTAATTCCACAGGTATCGGCTTTGGTTGCGTTTCATGGGACGGCTCAGTACACCCTGATCAGTTCTGGAGACACTACAGCTTCGGAAACGTGAAGGACAGGAAGTTCAGCGAGATCTGGACCGATCTTGACGATGAACTCATGGCAGGCCTTAAGGACAGGAAACCTCTCATCAAGGCAAATGCCGACAGGTGTGCAAAGTGCAAATGGTTCGATGTCTGCAATGGCAATTTCCGTGTACGAGCCGAGGCTGTTTATGACAATGTCTGGGCAGATGACCCTGCATGCTACCTGACAAAAGAAGAGATCGGTTATTACGACGGCGAAGAGTGAGCTTTCGCTCTTCGATTCTTGTTTTTATTATTCGGTTCTAAAAAAGTCTTTCTTCAGGGTTTGTTTTTTGACATAATTGGTCAGATAGCTGTGCTAATGTTCTATCGAGAACGCTAACATCAAAAAAAAAGTTAAGACCAGGATCAGGTCTTAGTATCCAAGTTTATCCATTTCCGGCAGCACATCGGTGCTGATGTCAGTAAAGTTCTGGATGCCGCCGGTCCATGCTGCCATCATCATTGCGTCCAGGACCTCTGCTCTTGTAGCACCGTGCTTCTTGAGCTTCACTAGGATCTTCTTGGCACTGTTGGTGTTGTTCTTTGAACATGCTATGGCAAAGACCATCAGGTGCTTGTTCTTCATTGAAAGTCCGTCTTCCCTGTCCTTCCAGATGGCCTTGTAGAATCCTGCAAGTCCCTGTCCGAAGTCATCGTCCATCTCTTTTGCCATCTTGATGGCCTTTGGCATGGAGCCTTTGACCTGCTTTATTTCTTCTGTATTTCCTGTCATTGATATCACCTGATCTGTGTCCAGTCGGTTACTGCTGCAGGCGGGTTGAATACCCTTGCAGAGAGTTCCTTATCGATAATGAACAGGCCGTTGCCTTCCTCGCCTGCAAGTTTGAGCTTGTCGATGATCTCATTGTCATTGCCTTCTTCCTCGATTTGCTCGGTGATGTACCATTGGAGGAAAATATGGGTTGCATGGTCCTTCTCTTCGATGGCAAGGTCCACGAGGTCGTTGATGGACTTTGTGATGAACTGCTCATGTTCAAGGGTTGCATAGAGCATGTCCAGTGCAGTGCCGAACTCCTGTGGTGGTTCGTCGATCTGCATGAGCCTGACAGGTGCTCCCTGATCGCTAACATAATTGTAGAGCTTCATGGCGTGGAGCATCTCTTCCTGGTACTGGACCATGAACCAGTTCGCAAATCCGTTAAGCCCGATGTTAGAGCTGTGAGCTGACATTGCCATGTAGAGATATGCGGAATACATTTCCTTGTTGATCTGCGTGTTAAGCGCATCTGTCATCTTTTCACTTATCATTTTAGAGACTCCTCCGTAGTGATGTATTCTTCTTCTTCTTCTTCTTCTTCTTCCATTCCAGAACTGGCTCCCCGATATTTCCGGTGTTCCCCCTGAGCCTCCGAATGGTATTTTTCTTCTGAAAGTACATTGAAATATAGTTTCAATCTGTATAAATGGTTATCTGTATTGGCAGATTTTGAATGGGGATACAGCACCTTTAAATCTGAATCTATTCGACTATCAAATTGTTCATCTCAAATGGTTTTATACCTTTGAGGAGTAGTACGTACAAGGACTATCATCGAGAGAGTGAACATGGAAGATATCAAAAACAGAATTCTGGATAAGATCAAGCCATCAGATGAAGAAAGGGAGCACCTGACCAAAGTGGCCGATGAGCTGATGTACAAGATCGATTGCATCACCTTTAAGGTCGGCCTGACCGGTGTGAAAACACAACTTGTAGGCTCAGCAGCCAGGGGTACCTGGATATCCGGAACCCATGATCTTGATATATTCATCATGTTCCCTGAAACCACAAGCCGCGAGGACCTTGAAAGCTATGGCCTTTCCGTTGGTCGCCAGATAGCAAAAGAGGCACAGGAGTGGGATGAGCACTATGCAGAGCATCCTTATGTGAAGATGAAATACGGTGGCTTTGATGTCGATCTTGTTCCATGTTACAGTGTTTCCAGTGCATCGTGCATCCTTTCTGCAGTGGACAGGACACCTTTCCACAATGAGTTCATAAAAGCTCATCTCAATGGTCGCGAGGATGATGTGCTGTTGCTCAAGCAGTTCATGAAAGGCACAGGTGTCTATGGCTCCGAGCTGAAGACCGAAGGATTCTCAGGTTATCTAACAGAGCTTCTGGTGATCAACTACGGTTCTTTCGAGAAAGTGCTGGAGGCTGCCTCTGAGTGGCGCCCGGGTCTGCTTCTGGATCTCATGGAACACGGTGCCCAGAAATTCGATGACCCTCTTGTTGTCATCGATCCCACAGACCCCAGAAGGAATGTGGCTGCTGCACTGTCCCTAGACAAGTTCTGCACTTTCATAGATGTTTCCAGGAGCTTCCTTGAGAAACCCGATGAAACCATGTTCTTTGCTTCTGCAGAACCTGCCATCTCTGATGCAGAGTTGCTGGACAGGATGGACCTCCGTGGTACATCGCTTGTAGCAATTGTTTTCAAGACGCCTGATGTTGTGGATGATATTTTCTATCCGCAATTTGCGAAGATGGAGCATTCCATCGTACCAATGCTTGAGAAGAATGAATTTACCGTTCTGAAGGCAGGCAAGTGGAGCGGTGAGGATTCGGTTGTATTCCTGGAACTGTTGTCAAAGAATCTGCCGGATGTTAAAAGGCATAGGGGGCCACCTGTGTGGGTGCGAGCTCATGCCGAGGCGTTCAGGGCAAAATATGTGGACAACCCGGATGCCTATTCGCTGACAATTCAGGATGGTTTCTATGTTGCCGAGATCCCACGCAAACATACTGATGCAGTTGTATTTCTGGAATCCGAAGTTGGCGGATGTTCCCTCGGGAAGCACATCTCTAAGAGCGTAAGGGAAGGCTTCACCGTTCTCGAGGGTGAACAGATACTTGATCTGAAGGATGAGGGATTGCGAAGCTTCCTCAACGGATGGCTCTGAGAGTCATCTGACAAATCTTTTTTATTTTGGATTTCAGCAACCAAGCGAGTGCTATAAATTACTGAAAATCAATAAGTACATACAAAGCTTTCAAAAATTGAAAGCTTTCATAAATACTTATTAGGGGGGCTTATTCATGGCAGATATAAATAACAAAGTAGCCGAAAATGTGGAAGGACTTTTTTACGTAGATGATCAGTGTATCGCTTGTCAGAGATGTATCGATGAAGCTCCGGAAAATTTCAGGATGAACGAAAACTTCTCACATTCTTACGTATACAAACAGCCGGAGAATGATACTGAAAAGAAGCATTGCGAATATGCCATGGAATCATGTCCTGCAGAAGCTATTGGAAATGACGGATAAACTTATGGAAATTACCCCTCAGGAAACCATGATCACATTGACAATGTGTTCCGGGATCGCTTTATAGTTTCCCCGGTCTGCAAAGGTACTTCATATCATTTGATGCTCTTCCGCAGTTTTTGCAGTAGAATTTCGCGCCTGTGACAAGTTCTTTGAATTCATCTTCCCTGTCTCTGATGTCGTCTTTTTTCCATGTACACATATTTCTCGACACACATACATCTCCTGGCAATGCACTTTAGAAAAATAATGAAATGCAATATATATCAATGCTTTATTAAGATTAAAAGTTGGTGTTGATCTGATTTGTTGGGGATAAAGTTTGTAAAGATTCCTTATTATAGTATATTTTTCTGTACTAATTTAATGTTTGTACATTTTACTAACCTCTGTCTTTATAAATGTATATATCCTAGTTTTTATATCAATCATAAGGTGTGAGTTCATGAAAACATTAGTAGCATATATGACACAGACAGGAAACACAAAGAAGATCGCAGAAGCTATTTATGGTGAAATTGCTGGCGAAAAGGACATCAAAGACATTAAGGATGTAAATAATTTTGAAGCTTATGATCTTGTATTTGTGGGCTTCCCGGTAATGCAATTCAACATTCCTGAGAATGTTTCAAAATTCGTAAAAGAGAATGTAGCTGGCAAGAACGTAGCATTCTTCATGACCCATGCTGTTCCTGAAGGATTTGAAGCCATACATTCATGGACTGGTTCCTGCAAGGATCTCGCAGCCAGTGGAAATTATCTTGGTACATTTGAATGTCAGGGTGAACTTGCACAACCTATTATTGATATGCTCTTAAAGTCCGATGACCCTCAGATGAAAACATTTGGTGAGATGGGTCCTTCCACAAAAGGACAGCCCGATGAATCCCGTGTTCAGAAAGCAAAGGAATTTGCAAAGGAAATTCAGGCAAAGGTCCAGTGACCGAATATTCCTGTTTTCTTTTTTTAAATCTTTGTACATTGCCCTTTGATTAATTTTGACTTTCAATCCTGTTTACTATTCTCAATATCTAATAACTTTACAACCTCTAGTAGAGAATTGAGGGGATATAGTATTGCTGTGTATAGCAGAAGTGGATCTCTGAGTCTTGAAGCTATCAAATAGATGAAAATGAATTTGAAATAACGTACACGAATGTATTCATTCTGCAAGCTCATCTATTCCTTTCGCATCCAGAGTGTGAACAACCCATTCATCTTCAGCTTTAGCACCCATTTTCTCATAAAATTTCCTTGCAGGATTCCAGTCCAAAACCACCCAATCCATTGTCCCGCAATCTCTCTCTTTTGCAATCTTCGCACAATGTTTTAGAAGTGCTTCTCCAACCCCTAATCCGCGATATTTAGAATCAACATATATAGCTTCAATGTAGAGTCCGCGTTTTCCAATATATGCAGCAAAGTTGTGGAAATAGAGTGCTAATCCGGCGGGGTTGTTGTTGATCTCAGCTATCACTGCTTCTACACATGGTTCTTTTCCGAATAAAGAAGTTTTCATGTCATCTTCGGTTGCGGTCAGAGTGTGAGCTAATTTTTCGAATTCAGCAAGGGATCTGATGAAGATCATTATTTGGGCTGTGTCAATCTCGGTTGCAGGTCGGATAATTACTGGTGGAATAGAGAGATCTTGTTCCATAACTATACTGTTTCAGTATTTAAAAAGATAAATTTGATCCTTAGCAAAATTAAAATCTATCCAAATTCAACGATTTTAGTAGGACAATCGGGCAGTATGTGGAACATCCTGAGCATAAGTCTAATGGAGAGATTGGGATTCTTGAGAGGAGACATGTTCATGCTGATGGTGTTGTTTACATTGGGAAGGAAGCAAATAATATTGATAAGCAGGAATTGGATGTGAGGCAGGCTCAGGTATTTGTTGATGAAGATGAGATTAAGAAGACAATTCTATCTTAAACTCCTGATGGAGCTAGGGAAATTGGAATCAAGCATAGGAGCACGCTGGAAAAATAAAAGATCGAGTAGGGGAAGGGAATTTTAAGTTGGATACAAAGGTGATGAGGAAGATATTCACTATCGACGCTTGATGGTATTCTTTACTTTTTTACCAACGATGTATTCTGTTTATTGGTAGAACAACAGTTTGATTTAGACCAAAGAAATAAAAAGTCCCATTATCTCCAAATATTTGTTTCACTTCAGCTGGAAACATAACAGAAAAGTCGTTGGTCATTTTAACTCCAGAGAGGTCTCCTTCTTTAACATCAACGATTACATAGTCTCCAATTTCAACTTCTTTATCCATTGATTTTTTATCTACGGTTTCTACTTTTTCACCATTGAGATATAGTGTTGTATAATCACCTTTCACAACTAATGCAACGAAAGTATCATCTTTAATATAGGTAGCTATTTCGGTCTTAATCTTTCTATATCCTATTTCAGGGTCAAGTACAAAAACTCTCAATTGGGATCCCAATTTAGTAATAAATATACTAACGCCCTCTTGCGTATAGATTGGAGGAAAACGAATTGTACTATTTAAATTACTCCATTTTGGATTTTCCGAGATTCGAATCCAAAAAGTAACTGAAAATTCATCTTTTGGCATCTTCGTATTCCTTCTTAAATTTAAATTCCAGATTATCAATATCTTTTAGATCAATCTGTTTTGGTTCAGATGTTTTTCCATCAACAATTACTGTCGTATATTGATTTGATGATTGAGTTAAAGTATTTTCAAAACGGTCTAACCTTGTGACCACCGAATCTTTAAACTCATCCAATTCTTTCTTAATTTTAAACCCATATATTTCAATTTCGGTAAATATCAAAAACAACGGCAATATAATGAATATGATTAAAATTAGTGATGAGAAACGATCAAAGACTATAATGTCCCCTAAAAAATATAGAACTACTTGGTATACTATAAGCAAAATTAGATAATATGCCGCTAACGACATAATTTCATGAGTGGCACTTTTAGCACTCTTTTCATTCTTTTCACTCATTGTAATCTAGAATGGTTACCATATTTTAAAAAGATATCTAAATTTTTAATATGCATTTTTTGTTCTAGAATCTAAAGTGTGATTTGTAAAAATTATGCACAACTTCATGAAAAAACATTTTATTTATACTTTGATGTTTAGGCATTGGTTGTATAGTGGATTCACACAATCCCGTTCACTTTTCTAGCGTTGTATATATCCCCAACGTGCCATGCGGGGGGTTGGAGTCGAACCATCTCACTTTTGTATAGGACAGCAACTATGGTTTAACAATCGGGGCAATTTTAACCAAATTATTTGAACAGCGTGGGAATATACTGAGTAGGATTAGATAAGTCCCTCGAGACGCTTCTGGTAAAACAAATATTGCTGTGCATAGCCGCAGTATTTCCCGAAATAGTGCCTGCCCCAGTTCCCTATTTTTGTTTTGGTGGCCTTGCCTTCAAAGAACGGATCGTCGCCATAGTAGGTCCTGACGATCTTCTCAACATGGGTATCCACAGGGAAGCCTTCCATTTTGTCAAAGGCGAACAGCAGGATGCAGTCGGCGACCTTCTCACCGATACCCTCCAGTGACATCAGCTCCTTCTTTGCAGCGGTGTAGTCAAGTCTGAAGAGGTTATCAAGAACGATATCCTCGGTGACAACAACATATGCTGCCTTGATTATCCTGGCTGTCCTGAATCCCATCTTGCATTCACAGAGATCATCGCAGCAGGTGGAAGCGAGGTCTTCTGCTTTCGGGAAGCTGTAAAGGCCGTCTTCCAGTTTTTTCCCGAACATTGCTGAAAGCATGGCTATGTTCTTCTTTATTCTCGGGATGTTCGAGGCGGTGGCAAGCATGTAGGAGATCAGGCATTCCCAGGGGTCCTGGCGTATAAGACGCAATCCGCGATACTTGTTGATCGCGATGTCCATGTGCTCGTCCTTGTTGATCTGCTCAAAAATTGCAGGCAGGTCGTCGTCGAGCCTGAAGTAATGATAAAAGAAATCTTCATCTAGGGATGAATCAACCAGAAGTTCACCTGTCTTAGGATCCTGGTTTATGCGTGCAACGGCACCGTTGACCACTCCTGTCCACCAGTCTCCGTCCTTGTCCCAGCGGAATACCTGGCCGCAGTCAAGCGTATAATCCAGGTCGAAATCTTCTGTCTTGATGGTGTACATCTCTGGTCTTGAAAACAAAAAGAAATTGAAGTATGGTCTTACTCGACCATGCTTCTTCCCATTTCGAAAGCCTTTACGTTCGTGTCAATGGTCTTTGGAGGGACCATTTCTTTAACGCGATCTAGCAGGGTTTCTGTCTTGATCGGCAGGAAGTTGGAGACTGCTCCAACAAGCACGACGTTCATTGCCTGCCTGCTTCCAGCCTCTGCTGCCTTCTCGCTTGCATTGAAAGCGATGACACGGTGTGTTTCCTTCAACTTTTCCACGATGCTGTCAACGGATGGGTAAGTTGCCTTTCCTGTTGTGACAGTTACCGGGTAAACCGATTCGGTGTTCATTATGATCACGCCGTCGTCTGCGAGGTACTCGATGTAACGCAGGGCTTCCACGGGTTCAAGTGCCAGGAGGCAATCTGCTCCCTTGAGTGGGATCATGGAACCGAGCTCACATCCGATACGAACGTGATTGACCACTGAACCGCCACGCTGTGCCATTCCGTGGGTCTCTGCTGCCCTTACGCCTTTTCCTTCAAGGACCGCTGACCTTCCGATGATGTCTGATGCAAGGATGGTTCCCTGCCCGCCAACACCTGAGATCACAAGATCGAATTCAGAAGCTTTGCTGCTCATTTCTGCACCTCCACGATAGCATCGAACTTGCAGGTCGCACTGCAGAGTCCACAGCCTGTGCACATTGCATTGATATGTGCTTTCTTTGTTTCCTTATCGAACTCGATTGCCGGACATCCGAGGTTGACGCACATTCTGCATCCGATACATTTCTCTGTATCTACCCTGAACGGAATGCGCCTGACACCTGCTCTGCGTGCGTGGATGACACATGCCTGTCTGGTGATCACCACGGAAGGACCTTCAAAGTCCTTTGCACGTTTGAACACTTCTTCTGTTGCCTTGACATCGTATGGATCGACCGTTTCCACGAACTCTGCACCGAGTCCGCGGCAGAGGAGTTCCATGTCGATCTCCTTTGTAGGCTCACCTGTGGATGTGAGTCCCATACCTGGGTTTGGCTGGTGTCCTGTCATTGCGGTGATGCGGTTGTCAAGGATGGCTATTGTGATGTTGGACTTGTTGTAGACAGCATTGAGCAGTCCGTTGATTCCTGTATGGAAGAATGTGGAATCTCCAATGGAGCAGCAGATAGGCTGCTTCTCGCCTGCATTGTAGATGCCTGATGCAACGGTGATACTGCCACCCATACAGAGTGTTGTATCGACTGTTCCATTCTGAACTCCGAGTGTGTAACAACCGATGTCACTTGGGAACACAGCGTTCTTGCCGAACACTTTCTTCATTGCGTGATAGGTAGCACGGTGTGAACATCCCGCACAGAGTGCTGGTGGCCTTGGTGGGAGTTCAAGTTCTGCTTCAGCGATCTCCGGAACATCGACTTCGATGTTGAATGCTTTTCCAATTGCCCTTACGCAGGCATCGGTATTGAGCTCGCTGACCCTTGGGATGTATCCTCCTGTCTTGCCGAGTATCTTTACAGGGCTGTCAATATCCTTTGCGAGGACCTTGCAGCGGTCTTCGACTATTGGTTCAAGCTCTTCGATCACAAGCACTGTATCACACTGCTCGTACATCTTCTTGATAAGACCTTCAGGAACAGGATATGCTCCGATCTTCAGGAAGGATGCTTCCAGACCGAGGTTCTCCATTGCTTCCTTAGCATATACTGAGGCCAGACCTGATGCGATGACACCGATCTTTGAGTTTTCATTGATGTTGAGCTCGTTCCATGGTGAGTTCTCAAGCTCTTCCATGATGCCTTCCTGTATTCCAAGAAGGTGTGGGTGACGAATTACTGCATTGCTTGGTACCATTACCCAGCGTGAGGTGTCCTTCTCGAACTTTGCCTCTATCTTGTGGTCGGTGATGGTTCCAAGTTCGATCTCAGACTTGCCGTGTGATATCCTTGTTGTTGGCCTGAAGATCACAGGGATCTCGAACTTCTCGGAAAGCTCGAAAGCGTATGGGATCATGTCCTTTGCTTCCTGTGGTGTGGAAGGGTCAAGACATGGCATAAGTGAGAATTCGGAATACTTACGTGTGTCCTGTTCATTCTGTGATGAATGACATGCAGGATCATCAGCGACAATGATGATCATTCCACCCTTGACACCCATGTAGGCAAGTGTCATAAGAGGGTCTGCTGCAACGTTTAGACCGACGTGTTTCATTGTTACCACAGAACGCACACCTGTCATGGCAGCTCCTGCAGCAACCTCCATAGCAACTTTTTCATTAACTGACCATTCAACGTAAAAATCACGTTCTTTCATTGCAGATAACGTGTCAACGATCTCAGAAGAAGGTGTACCGGGATACCCGGAGATAACTTTACCTCCTCCTTCCACAATACCGCGTGCGATCGCCACGTTTCCAAGCATATACTCGCGTGTGCTCATGTTAATCTCCTGCCGTTTTGATAATAGTCCATCATTGATAAATATGTAGGTAAAATCCGGCAGGTGATTCTTTTTTGGAATGTCTGTTGTTGTACGTTGGTGTATATGTATTGGATTTGAGAGCTTTTGTTCACTTTTTATGTTTCAATTTTTAGTTTTTAATAGGAATAATGCCCTTAGATTGCAATTCTATATTTGATTTTAATAAATTGTAAAAAAGTAAAATGGGATTATATTCGTAATCCACATTTTATCATTATCAATATCTCTATAATTATTGATGTCTTACTTTATTACCTAAAATAAATCCAAGTAATCCAATCAATAATATGCTTATTATTGTTTGTATTAGACTAATTAATTGAATCAGATTAGGTACATTTGTCAATTCTTCGGGATTGATTGTCACCATTCTTTGAAAACTTATCCATAGTGCTTGGTTAATGGATGTTAAAGATAGTTCAATGTAATATATAAGAGCAAAAATTAGTAGTGTAGCAAACAACGTTCGTGTTATTCTTGTCAGACTTTCGCCATATTTACATGAAATGTCAGCAATATAATTCCAAAAAATTTCATTATGCATTTTAAATTTTACATAATATGAGCTCTTCTTCTTCTTAATCTCCAATTCGTTTTTCAATCGTTTGCGTTCAATCCTTTTAGCTTGTACATAAGCCCAATTGGAATCGTGCATATAACCTTTAGTCAACCAAAACCCACTCAGAGATCTAAAGATATCTTCTGCATCTAAAAATCGATCATTTAATGATTTTTCCAAATTCCAATCTCTATTTTTAATGCCACGCTCTTTTGAGTATTCCAGAAAGTCTCTGTAAGTATCTTCATCTTGCTGTAAGATTTTGCCATCTTTAAGATTATCTTTTCTTATAGTTGCACCTTCGCTAAAATACGTACAATACAAGCTACTATTTCTTATTTTACAATGTCGAAAAACGACTACATTTTTAAAAAGAGCTCTATAAAAGTCGCAATATTTAATATTTGAATCTTGAAATGTTGCCAGATTTATATCACAATATTTAAAATCACCCCATGAGACCTTAGCCTTACGAAATCTAGACTCTATTAGTTCACATCTCCTGAAGTTAATCTTTTTAAGTACCGATAAATCAAAATTACAGTTTATTAAAAGTGATTTCTCAAATGTAACATCTTCAAGTTGAGCATTTTTAAAAGTAACATCATAAATATTCGAAGGGTCATAATTACAGTCTTCGATAAGTGTATCATCAAATATTACATTTTCAAGTTGTATATCTTTAAATGTAACATGTTTGATTTCTGATGAATCAAAATTGCAATCTTTTATCAATGCATTATCAAATTTCACATCTTCAAGTTGAGCACCTTTAAATGTAACATCTTTAATATTAGATAGACTAAAATTACAGTCCTATACATTTGCATTATCAAATGTTACATTTTCAAGTTGACTCTTTTTAAATGTAACATTTTTAATCTTTGATAAATCAAGATTGGAGTTTTTTATAAATGCATTATCAAATGTTACATTTTCAAGTTGAGCACCTTTAAATATAACATTATTAAGTATTCTACCTTGCTGACCTTCCTTAGAAAAGATTACATTTTTAATAATGTAATCTGAGAAATCACACCCATCTACATCTGTTTCGGACTAATCTTTATCTTCGATGCGTTTAGGCTCTAAAGAGTTTTTTTCACAATCACAATCTGAAGATACTTGATTGTTTATTTCAATACCCCCAATTATCTATAAGATTATAACTATTTAAAAATCTCGCCATGGTCTGATGATATTTTAAATATTGGAATTTTCAGCAACCTGGTGTTTGTGATTCAAAACCCGAGAACAGGTCTGATGATACCAATTTAAGATATGAGGTGGGGATATACAGCTTTAGAGTCGTAAATGAAAATATGAGTTGTTTTTAAGCCGCCTTCCTAATGCACAAACTTACTGTTTGAGGCACTTTATATGGATCCAATTCAAAGTTAAATAACTAGTGCATTTTGGAGACTGCCAGATCCTCGCAGTTATCCACGGTACTGCCAAAACCATCCCTCTTTTTCCAGTACTTAACCATGTTTATATACAACTGTGAGAATTTAGCAGTACTGACAATAAATGAAGGTGATTCAATGATCGATTTCGCATGTAAGGAATTCAAAATTAAAGATGTGATAAAATGTGCTCTGAACCTGACACGGGCTGACATGAAAGTGCTGGAGTACTTCTTTGAAGAGCCTGATATTTGGAGCAAAACGGAACAGATTGCAACCCTGACAGAACTCGACCTTTCAACCGTCCAGAGGTCTGTTAAGAAACTGCATGAGAAAGGCATACTCACAAAATCACAAAACAACCTCGATGGAGGCGGATATTCATTCATTTACAGGATAAACAACAAAGCAGAGATAAAAGAGCTGATTATGGGCATTGTCAGCAAATGGGTGGCGAAGGTCGAACAGGAACTGGAGGACTGGTAAATGTTTAACACAAAACCATATCTTGATAAAATACGACCTTATCTTGGCTCACTGGTCATCATAGTCTCCCTTGGAGGTCTCTGGTATCCTATACTGGGTTACTTTATGCTCGTTGTAATGGGAACACTGTTCATCACCAGTATCTTCAGAGGTCGCTGGTTCTGTGGTAATCTCTGTCCACGTGGAAGCTACTTCGATTACGGCATAATCAAGATATCAAAGAAAAGGAAGATCCCGAAGATCCTGTCAAGCATGTGGCTCAGGATCCCTGTATTCACAGCAATGATCACTTTCATGATGTATCGTATCTCGGTCACATTTGCTGCACAGAACACCTTTGATCTCATCGGTACCATCTTTGTCTCGGTATGTCTTATGACGACAATCATCGGCACAATCCTTGGTGGGCATTTCAACACAAGGTCCTGGTGTAACTTCTGTCCAATGGGAACAATGCAGAGGATCATCGGCGGTAACAAATACCAGCTTCAGATGGATCATGATACCTGTGTTGACTGCAAGCTCTGTGAGAAGGTCTGTCCGATGCAATTGAAGGTTCGCGATATCGGCAACAACCCTGACTGTATCAAATGCGGAAGATGTGTTGACAAATGTCCGAAGGATTCACTTTCATTCTAAAATGAAGAACATGTTTTCCAATTTTTTCTTTTTTAAAATTGGATAAATCTCACAATTAATGTAATAAGTTTATATTGAAAAACGACCCACATTATAAGGGGGAAGAACGTATGGCAAAAAACACAGCAAACCTCACCTCCTCTCAGGAGGAAGAACTCGGTGGCATATTTGGCGACCGCGTGAATTTCAGCAAACGAGAAAGACACTTCTACTGTCATGATGTCGGTGCACTTCCGTCAATGGCAAAGATGATGTTAGGAAATACCGACCCTGCAGCGATAGTAAAACTTCGCACAGAGGAAGACATTGTCAAGCTAATGGGCTTTGCCCGTAAACATTCCATTCCTATTGTTCCTCGTGCCGGTGCATCATCCGGTTACGGTGGTGTCATTCCTACAAAGGGCGGTATCATTGCAGATGTCAACCTGTTGAACGACATCATATCCATCGATGCTGAGAACATGACCGTTACAGTCGGTGCAGGTATCGTATGGGAGCGCCTTGAGAAAAAGCTCAATGAAAAGGACCTTTCTGTATGTGCCATGCCTTCAAGTGCCCCCGCAGCAACAGTAGGTGGCTGGCTTGCACAGAACGGTATAGGATACGGCAGCTATGAATACGGCTGGTCGCAGGACACCATGGTATCTGCAAGGGCAGTATTGCCAAACGGTGAGGTCAGGGATTTCACAGGCGATGAAATGGACAGCCTCATCGGAAGTATGGGTACTGTCGGTATCATTACACAGATCACCCTTAAGGTCCGCAATATGGAAGATACTGCATCCATTTCAGCAGAATTTGCTGATTCAGAATCCATGCAGAAGGCCCTTCAGGCAGTAGCTGCAGAAAAAGTGCCACTCTGGTCAATATCATTTATAAATCCCGATTGGGCAGGCATGAAGAATGAAATGCCATTTTCAACCCATCACGGCGAACCGGTTGTTGAGGACAGACCGGAATTGCCTGCGTCATATATTTGTAACTTTATTTATCCTGAGTCAAGGGATGTTAGTGCCCTTGAAAATATCATAACCAGTAATGGTGGCAAGATCCTTTCTGAAGAAATATCCAAACATGAAGCAGGCGAGTGGTTCCGCTCCATGAAGGTCAAGAGGCTTGGTCCTTCGTTCATCCCTGCGGAGATAATTGTTCCTGTCGACAAGGTCGGCAAGGTCTTCAATGAGATCAAAGCTAAGGTAGATCTTCCTGTACTAATAGAAGGTATGGTGGAGAAGAACGGAAACGTGATACTGCTCTGTTTCATTCCTCACTCTGAGAGATCCTTCAAGTTCAACCTTGCATTCACACTTGGAATCAGCATCATCAAGATCGCCGAGGAGAATGGTGGCAGGATATACGCTTCAGGTCTCTACTTCGCAAAGGAGGCCGAGAAGGTTTACGGAGACCGCCTGAAGAAGATGCTCGTCCTCAAGCAGCAGGTCGATCCGGATGATATCATGAACCCGGAGACAATTTCAGGTAAAGGCATCCTCAAGGCCGGTATCTCAATGTCCAAGGCATTCGAGCCGATCATGAGGTTCGTCGGAAACAGAAGCGGTGTAGGTGAAGAGACCTTCAAAAAGCAGAAAGATATCCCTGCAGACATCGTATCACATGCATACACCTGTGCACAGTGTGGTTACTGTGTGGAAGAGTGTGACCAGTACTACGGTCGCGGCTGGGAATCCCAGTCCCCGAGAGGTAAGTGGTTTTTTATCAAGGAATACCTTGCCGGCAGGGACAAGATGACACAGGAGCAAGTGGATACTTTCCTTGCCTGTACGACCTGCGAGCTCTGTGATCACAGATGCCAGCTTGACCTTCCGATCAACGATTCCTGGATGACCATGAGAGAAGAACTTGTCGTGGAACGTGGCATGATGACCATCCCACCGTTCGAGATCATGGCTTCCAGCCTGCTCAAGGAAAGGAACATCTGGGGAGAGTACCTCAAGAACAGGGAAGAATGGATGCCTGAGGACCTTAAACCCAAGATAAAGGACAAGGCTGAATATGCTTACTTCGCAGGCTGTACAGCTTCCTTTGTTGAGAAGGACATCGCTGAAGCTTCAGTTCGTCTGCTGACAGATGCAGGAATGGAGATCACATATCTCGGCAAGGAAGAGTCCTGCTGTGGTATCCCTATGCTTGCTGCCGGTAAGTGGGATGTTTTCGAGAAGATCATGAGGATGAACATCGAGAACATGAAGAAGAAAGGTGTAAAGACCGTTATCACATCCTGTCCTGCATGCTGGCTGGTATGGGACACCTTCTATCGCCAGTGGGCGGAGAAGCTTGGCATCGAATACGATTTCGAGGCAAAGCACTACTCACAGGTGCTTCAGGACAAGCTCGACGTACTTTCCGAGAAGTTCGTAACACCTCTTGACAAAGTCGTCACAGTCCACGATGCATGCCACATGGGTCGTGCCGGTGGTATCTATGAGCCACCAAGGGATCTTATCAAATCTGTTCCAGGTGTCGAACTGCGTGAAATGGAGCACAACAGGGCAGAAGGTCACTGCTGTGGTTCAGTTCTGACACTGGTCGCTGACCCGGCTATCGCTAACGTCGTTGGTAACATGAGGCTGAAGGAAGCTGAGGATATCGGTGCTGACATTATGGTCGCTGCCTGTCCATGCTGCCAGGTACAGCTGAGGATCGCTGCAGAGAAGAGTGGCAGTCCGGTGGATGTCCAGGACCTTTCAGCAACAGTCGCCCGTAGCATGGGATATGATATTCCTGATACAACGAACACCGCACTCACAGCATGGGTTACATTCGACCAGATGATCGCCCTCCTCAAGCCTGAGAACATGACCGATCTGATGGTGGAACTCCTCCCACAGATGATGGCTGCAATGCCTGCTCCACTGCGTGGTATGATGAAGATGGTCAAGTACGTACCTGGTATGGACCTCATGATGAAGCCAATGATGCCTGTCATGATGCCAATGCTTCTACCAGGCATAATGCCAAAGGTCATGCCTGACATGCTCAAGGCTGTGGAGAAACGTGTGCAGATGTCCGATGACATGAAGGAACAGATGCCTGATCTCATGCCACAGTCAATGGAGAACCTGATGCCTAACATGCTTCCGCAGATCATTCCACTGCTTACGCCGAGGATGATCAAGTACATCAAGGAAGATATGTGATGCAAAACAAGGTCAGATTGCAATAGGACAATAGTACCAGCCAATAAAGTCTTTTAAAGAGGACAGGGGAGAGCTCTTCCTGTTCTCGCTGTTTTCGATATCCAGAGATGTTACATTTCCTTCTCCGAGATAATATGACCGGGCTATCAGATACAAAAGGTCATTTTTCTTAGTAGTGAAATTGTTCGTGTCTTTTGTACCGTAATATGCTATGAAATAATCCTCGCTCTTTTCAAGGAACGGGGTTTTATAAACGATGAAGTAACCTGATGTTTTTGTTCCTTGGTATTTGGTTACATCAAATACCCGTGGTCCGTTGGTAGGTTGCCAATTTTTTCCGCGATCATTGATAACTTTGTTCAGCTCGTTTGTGATATTTACTTCGACAATTTCAACCTGTCCTGATTCCTTTAAATATTCTGATAATTTTTGCTCACCTTCTAGAAAAGAAGATTCCTTTTCAAAATACCACACACACATGATCGTGGAATTTGAGTACCTTCCGGCTGCTGAGTATTCAGAAATAGCTGGGAATAAAGAAAGATCTTCTTCATTATCACTTGCTCTATCAGGTAGATACCATTCTTTCATGATCTCAGCAGGAGGTAATCCCGGGCCAATTATCAGATATGTGGATACTACATAGATGGAAATAGCTAACAGGGACAATAAAACAAGTATAGATAATCTCTTACGAGTTCTCAGGGCTTGAAACATCTCACATCACCTAAAAAAGAAAAGATGTGATCACAGCATCATTTCTCGCTCTTTTTTGTTTTCCCGGAAGTTGCTTTTTCTTCTTTTCCTTTTTCTCTTTCTTCGGCAAGGAACTCACATAGCTATACGAGATATCCAGCCATTTCCTGAACTCGATCTCATCATCATATACTGCCAGTGGAATCAGGGCATATTCCCTCATGCGCCTGCCGTTTGGTGTGAAAGGTGCTGCTTCATCGTATTCTTCATAGAGATTCTGCTGATCTTCTTCCTGCAGGCGCAGCATGATCCCGTCACCATGAACACCGATGAACATGTTGCCATTTACAAAATAGACAGGGCTGCCGAACATCTTCCGAAACTCAACATCATATTCAGAAACGGCTTCTCCCATCAGTTCCCCAAGTTCCTCTGAAGCTTTCTTCCACGCTGTCATACTAAAAAGTATTGAGAAGATGGAATATATAAGTAACGTCAGGGCAAATTCATTTCAAAAATGCTGATAAATTGATCATTCAGCAGGATTTGGATAAGCTTATTGTTCTTCATTTCTGTCAAATAACCATCTGATGAGTTAATGTTATTACTATAATCTTGATTTAACTAAAATAACATGAAATGTGAAATATGTATTAATGGATGTGTAAAAAGAGTAATTTTTGGATAAATACTTTCATATAATATTCATGTACACTAGCTTTTATGTCCTTTGCCAACAGTGATTTATATGTTACCCTGTTGAATGTTATATATTCTAATATCATCTCCAAATAATAAGGTGAAAACAAGCTTATGAGCTCAGAACTTTTGAAATATGAAGATATTTCCATCCGCTATGGGGAGAAGGAGGTATTGTCTCACTTCAACCTTGATATTAAGAAAGGGGATCGGATTCTGCTGAAAGGCAGGTCCGGTTCAGGTAAGTCCACACTTTTAAAGATGCCAATGGGCTTTGCCCATCCTACAAGCGGAAGCCTCTATTTTAACAACCGGTTGCTTGATAGCAATACTGTATGGGATGCAAGGAAAAGGATCGCTTATGTTTCACAGGACCTTGATATCTACGAAGGTTCGGTGAACGAATTTATCGAGGAAGTATTCTCCTATTCTTTCAATGAAGGAAAACTGGACAGGACCAAGCTCAGAAGGCTTCTTGTTTATCTGGGATTTGAGAAAGACGTTCTTGAAATGGATTTCGAGGACCTGTCCGGTGGCGAGAAGCAGAGAATAGGCATAATCATGTCAGTGCTGATTGGAAAGGATGTCTACCTGCTCGATGAGATCACTTCGTCCCTTGATGTTGCACTGAAAGAAAAGGTGGCTAATTATTTCCTGGAGCGCAAGGAATGGACACTCGTGGTGATATCCCATGATGATGTCTGGGAAAAGCAAAATGTAAGAATCGTGCCGGTGGGTGTTTGAATGGAAGCTGTTGATATTACCTATCTATCCCTCATGGCATGTTTCCTTTTACTTGCAATTCCTCTGTTTGTAAGTCATTATCTTAAGCTCGGGATAATCCATGATACAGTTGTTTCGGCTTCAAGAATGGTCGTACAACTTTCTTTTGTGGGTTTTTTCCTTACAGTGCTTTTTGACCTGAACAATTCAGTCGTGAATCTTTTGTGGTTAATGTTAATGGTCCTTGCAGCAACTCATTCCACCATAAATGATGTTGGTCTTGACCTGAAAAAGTTGCTACTGCCGACACTTGCTTCATTTATAGTAGGAAACTTCCTGATAATCGTTTACTTCAATGCGTTTGTTGTAGATCTTGAGAATCTCTTTGATGCCCGGTACCTGATACCCATATTCGGCATGTTCCTTGGAAATTCCCTGAGAGGAAATCTCGTAAGCATCAGTAACTTCTATGATACGATACGGAGAAACGAGAATCGTTATCTGTACAGTCTGTCTCTGGGTGCGAAAAAACATGAAGCTATTCTTCCCTATGCCAGAAAAAGTCTTAACCTTGCATTGAAGCCCTCGATCGCAAGCATGTCCACAATTGGTATCGTCTCACTGCCAGGGATGATGACCGGTCAGATAATAGCAGGTTCCAGTCCGATCCTCGCTATCAAATATCAGATGGCCATAATGGTTGGGATCTATGTTTCCACCGTAATGACGGTTGCCATTGGTATATTTATGACCATGCGTTCAAGTTTCGATGATTATGGTATCCTTAAGGAAGATATCTTCAGGCCAACAAAGGCCTGATATGGATATTTCCTCTCTTTTTTCACTAAATTTCCCGATTCCAAGACTACGAATTATTTTGTAGCTTAAATAAATGATTTATATCTACGGATCATTTGTTCATTTAGTTAATAGTGAGGAATGGTCAACATGAAAAAATATTTTGTATTCAGCCTGACACTTTTGTTAGTAATGGCCGCTGCATTTTCAATGGGCTGCACGGAAAACGGTTCAGATGGGCCAGCAGATGACGTTAGTGAAACTGATGAAGTAAACGATCACGAAGCGGGTGAAGATAATGGAGATCTGACACTGGGAGAAAATGGTGTTCAGGGAATGATAATCTTTGACGAACCTGTGGAGTCTTTCTCTAATGCTACCATATATCTGAAGGTTAATGACGTAAGTCTTCAGGACGTTGCATCAGTTGTCATGTCAGAAGACACCATTGATGATGTTTCCATGGATGCTGGTGACATTCAGCCAGTTCCATACATGATCTATCATCCTGAGCTTGATGAAAGAATGACATATTCACTTTCAGTACACGTAGATGTAGATGGTGATGGAAGCCTTTCAAACGGTGACTACTACACTACTACTTCACATAAGGTGCCTAATGAACCTGGAGTACATGATCTGGATGTTCATGTGGAAATGATCTGATAATAACGTCTAAAGAAAAAAGGGGACTATCGTCATGGAATGTGCATCAAATCCCGTAAACGTAGATAAGTTCCTGATCCTTCCTATTTCTGAAGGGTCAAGAACCGTAACTGAAGTGCTTTCAAGAGAAGGCTCTTTCAGGATACTGGAAGTGCTTTCTGAAGATTTGCTTTCTGTCAGGGAAATTTCCCGGAAGACCGGTCTTCCCTTTGTGGATGCTGAAGCTAAGGTCATGGCCCTGATGGAGTCCGATCTTGTAGAGATAAAGAGCAGATCCTCCGGTCTGGAGGGGAAAGAAGATATCTACGGACCTGCTAAAAGGTTTGTAGCATTCTCTTCTGAAGACAAAAGCATGGTTGTATGAGATCAACCTCTGGTGCGAACATGGTCACTAAAGACGTTGAAAATAAGAACAAGGCTGAAACTGAAGATGCAGATCAGGACAGTTCGGACAATGTAGTTGTACTTCCGCTCAATGAGGATTCAAAGAAGATCACGCAGACGCTTTCCAATGAGAAGTCCCTGAAGATCCTGGACCTTCTTTCCGAAGAGCCGATGTCTGCAACGGATATCTCTAAAAAGCTCGGTCTTTCAATTACCACTATTAAGTACAACATTGACAGTTTGCTGGAAGCTGATCTTATCAAAGTTCACAGGATCAAATGGAGTGAGAAAGGTCGTGAGGTCAAGATCTACGAGCCTGTGCAGAAACTGATCGTAGTGGCTCCCGGGAACATGAATGTCAACAGGGCTTCCATAATCAGCATGCTACAGCAGTATATCGGTGTTATCGGTGCTGCATTCCTTGGTGCTGCAGGGCTTCAGTACTTGTCAAGGCCTGTTGCTATCGAGGATGGAGGCATGCTCTCAGCACCTGCCATGATGGCTTATGATGTGGAAGAGGAAGTTCTGCGTGAAGCACCTATGGATATGGCTCCTTCGCTTGTTGCTGATGAGGCTGCAGGAGAAGTTGCAAAGGTAGTTCATGAGGAAGCTGCTCCCCAGCTGATGGACAGCGTTCATACGTTCTTTTCGAACTTTTCCGATAACATCGGTCTCTGGTTCTTCCTGGGATGTCTTTTTGCTGTCCTGCTAATGATGTTAAAAGGACGCTACTATGACAATGCCAGCAGTTCTACTAAGAGGTCTGTAAAACGCTATCTTCTACCTCTTATGCTCGTTGGAGTGGTGATAGCTGCACTTTCCGTGGGAATGGCCCCGGCGGAGGATGATCAGTTCGCTTTCCCTGAGATCGAGAAAATACCGGCGGACTATGTTTTCACAGAAGAGGACAATGGTACTACAGTATCTGTCAAAGCTGGAAGTATAGTACGCATTGATGTTGATGCACCATCGGAAGGCTACTGGTCTCTTTCAGATCGCGATGACCTTTCCATTATGGAAGAAGGATATGGATACTCATCAACATACAGCCCTGTGGATGATGATTCTGCATATGGATGGACCTTTGGGACATTGTCCATTGGTGAGAAATCAATATTGGCAGAATACAATTCCTGGAATGGAGACTCCTATGTCCCGAACGATTTCGAGATGACCCTGGTCGTGGAAGGGGATAATGAATTTTATCCGTCCTTCATCGTAGATGGCTACTATTTTGGAGATGCGATCGAGATAAAAGAAGGCGAATGGATGCTTATCAGGCTGTTCGAATCAACAGCAGATACCTATGTCTGGAACATGACCTTGACGGACGGTCTCCAGGTAAGAGGGGATGAGTTCATCCCGCAATCTGAAGGTTCCCTTTATGGACAGCATGAATGGGAAATAGAGGCAATTGCAGCTGGTGAGCAGAATATTTCTGCCATATACATGCAACCAGAAGTGAACCTTACAGGATATGAGCAGACCCTTGACCTTACGGTCAGGGTTCTGTGATTATTTATTGAGATTTTCACCTTCTTTTCTATTTTAATGACTTTCAATAGACCTAAGGTATTCAGTAGGGTCGAGAAGCTTTTTTGGCCGTTCGTCTCCGAACCAGTTGCCT
This sequence comes from Methanococcoides methylutens, assembly GCF_000765475.1. NCBI lineage: Archaea > Methanobacteriati > Methanobacteriota > Methanomicrobia > Methanosarcinales > Methanosarcinaceae > Methanococcoides > Methanococcoides methylutens. The sequence goes on along the minus strand of NZ_JRHO01000014.1, from coordinate 245,356 downwards.
CCTAGATAATCCTTGTCTTCAACGACAGGATCTTTTTCCCACAGCTCTAAGTGGAGCATGCTGGGATTTTTATCTTTTAGTTTCTGAATGTATTCGGGAGCATTCCCGTCAATCTTGTCACTGTTCAGCACAGTACCGACATATCCGATCAGCTGCCCGGCTTCAACAGTATCTCTTACCTTTACGTTCGAGGAACCAAGTTCTCCATATTTGCAGAAAAGTCCGGAATGGTTTCTGATGATTATGTAATGTGTTTCATTCCAGTAAGATATCATTTCGGGTGATGTCATTATACCGACGTCAATAACTTCCCCACTCTCAATAGCAATAACAGGTTCACCTTCAGGTGCATAAATGTCGATACCGCAATGGTGACGGTCTTTCCTATCCTCCCAGAAGGAACCGCTTTCCCCGTTCTTCCGAAGAATGTTCTCCGTCTTTTCAGGTAAGGGAAACTTTTTCATCCATTTTGATTATGAACAAATTCATATATATTCCTGTCAGTCTTAAAATGAAGGTGATCATAAAATGTCAGAAAATCCACTTCAGGTCATAATAGATTCCGATGCAGACTTTTTCCAGCTTCTTGAGGATACACGTATAACTTCTTTCGAAGAAGATGGCATCCCGTTAAAATACAAGCTCCTTATGGCAATGGTACTTGATGCATCAAAAGGTGCTGTGAACGGCGTAACATCCCTTGCAGTACAGGCAATGGAAGCAGGAGCTACAAAAGAAGAGGTTATGCAGGCAGTAAAGGTCACTCATTACATCTGCGGTGTCGGAAGTGTCTATGTTGCTGCAAATGCTTTAAAGGATGTCCTCTGATCTTTTTCCTTTTTTTCTTTCTGATCTTATCACTCAGCACAGGTCAGTTGTTCCCTATCCTTCCATTTTTCAGTTATTTTCCGCCATATGATCGGACATGTTCCCAGGCACGATGGTAATCTTTAAACTTATCCTTCTTTTCATACATTGAAGCATCTTCCCTTCCGTAGGTTTTGCGATCCTCTCCGATCGGACAGACCTTTATACATATCCCGCAAGGTGAAATCTCTCGTTTGTTCAGCTCATCGCTAAAGGATGCACAGGCTTTCTTGTCGGTTATTCCTTCCGGATAGTCCTTTTCCTCAAGTGTATTTGACGGACACATCCTGACACAACGCATGCAATGGTTGCATAGCTGCTTTTCTATGATGTTGTCCGGTTCGAGCTCGGCAGTGGTCAGGATCGTGCCGAAGCGCACCCTTGGTCCGTATCCAGGAGTGAGGATGGTATTGTTGACCCCGAAGTTTCCAAGACCTGCAAGGAATGCAGCATGTCGGTGTGAAAAGAAAGCAACGGGATTATCCAGAAGTACCTTGATAGAACCGTATCCATCCCTTGGAATGAAGATAGAAGGATAACCTTTCTCAGTAAGGAAGTTTGACAGTCGGTAGGTGTACTGGTCCAGCAGGTTGTTCACTGTCTTGTAGAGCTCGCGGTAGTATATCGACGGAGACGTCTCCAGCACAGGGAGTGTTACCGGCAGTCCGATGACTATTGCAGACCTTGCTTCAGGGTAGATGGACTGAGGATGGAATTCTTCAGGTATCCATGGATGGAACCGGGGCTTTTCCCAGAGCTCAACATTGGCCACCCCTACCAGAGGGATCTCCATTTCCCTGCATTTTTCCAGAAGGGCTTCTTTCAGTTGTTGTTCCATAGTACCTCATTCCTTTGGATCAATTAACGGATATGTGATGATCGATCAGTTCTTCTTCTGCTTCCTATATTCTGCTGCCAGCCTCACATATTCTGCTGCATTTTCCCTTATCATTACAGCATCCTCAGGTGTGGCTTCCCTTCTTACTTTCCCGGGAACTCCTGTGATAACGCTGTTAGGCGGGAATTTCTTGCCTGGTGGAACAAGTGCATTGGCACCAACGATGGAATTCTCTCCGATCTCGACCTCGTCAAGTACTGTGGAGTTCATGCCTATGAGAACATTGTCCCCGATCTTACAGCTATGCAGGACCGCCCCGTGACCTACGGTCACATCGTCCCCGATCTCGGTTGGAGTTGCGGGGTCGGTGTGGATAACTGAATTGTCCTGGATGCTTGTGCGGTTTCCAATCTTTATTTTATCCATGTCTGCCCGGAGGACTGCATTGAACCAGATGCTTGAGTTCTCGCCTACGAACACGTCTCCGATGATGTCTGCGGAATCTGCAATGAATGCAGTTTCAGCAACGATCGGTCCCTTGTCCTTGAATTTTAATAGCATGTATCTCACCTGCTTAGTTATTTCTGTTTTATTTGTGGTGTGCCGGGCTATTTAGTCCTATGGATAGCAGCAAATTCGTTTGGTGAATACTATATGAGCAATATATGAAGTTATGAGTTTATGGATTCCTATCTATGAAACAATTTCCAATTTTTGGAAATTTTGAATGGACGGGAGATATTGTGACTAATAGGTTCATTGCACGGAGTGTGATGGGTGCAATTTACCCGGAGGTCCACATATCTCCCGAATAATTGTAATAAACTGAATAAGTTATGTGGGACGATAGTATGTCCCGTTCTCAGATAAGATCTCAATGATCTTCTGTTCTCCGACCAGTCCTTCAAGTATCGGGGCAAGCTCCTCCTTACCGATATCCAGCGATTGCACCACCTGCTCAAATGTACAGGGCCTGCGGAGTATGAGGTCATATACCTCGTCCACAAGGTTCTCGTGCTTTATGTTCGATCTTTTTCTCTTGAGTCCCTTAAGTACAAGTCTGACTCTTTCTCTTCCCAGCTCCTCATCGAACTTCTGCGCGATCTCCTTGAGCCTTGTCTCAGGAACAGGTATGATAAAATCTTCAGCCGGAGGTCGGCTTGTGGTCAGAATTTCTATCTCATCCGGATCGATATATCTGAGGACTTCGATCAGCTTCCCGACCTCCTCGTCGCTTGAATTAACAGGATAGTCGTTGGTCGAGTCAAGCAGCATGACCTCTATGGCAACCTTCGGCCCCTTCATCTTCTGCAGTTCCCGAAGTCCTTCGATGATGTCCTGAAGTTCGATCCCTCCCGCTGGCCTGTTGATGGCCTGGAATGTCTTTTCGTTCCCTGAGACCAGGGTCGCGACCACAAGGTCTGCTTTCGAAAGATTTTCTCTGACATCCTTCCTGTTAACGAGTGAAGAGTTCGTGATCACACAAATGGGAATATCGCTGATCTGTCTGATCTGCTCTATCATGTTTCCCAGTTCCAGGTTCAGTGTAGGTTCACATGTTCCTGAAAATGTGATGTAGTCAAGATCATCCACTTTCTTGTGGTAGTTAGTGATGCCATCGATCACTTCTTCAGTTGTTACGGGATCGGTAACGTCTGAAGGGGTCGATATTTTCCAGTCCACATGTCCGAGCTGACAGTATACACAGTCAAAATTGCAGTTCTTCCTGAACTCTCTCTTTTTGATAATGTCGATTCCAAGCGATCTTCCAAGCCTTCTTGAAAGTATAGGTCCGTAGATGATCCTTGATTTCATTTTGATCACTTTTGTTGATGGCATTCCGGTGTTCCTGTGAGATCCTGCAAGTTTGCTTCTCTGCCTGATCATTTCCTGATCATAGGTTTCCCGCATTCGGGACAGGTCATCTGAGCACAGGGAACTCCTGGCTGATGAGCTTGTTCATAACCACAGCTTGGGCATTTACATTCTCCTCCGGGTCCGGCAGTTCCTGCTCCCTTTCCTCCGCGGAAGCCTCTCTGTCCTCTACCCTGACCCTGATTCTGTCCTCCGACTGGTCCCTGGCCCATCGGTCCTGTTCCGTCCTTTCCTGGCATTGTATAGTCTCCTCCTTCTACTCGAATTGATTTTCCATGTACAAGAGCATCTGCGATCTTTTGCAGTGTTCTCTGGAGCGTCCTTTGAAAGGTGGACTGGTGTATTTCCATAGTTTGGGCAGCACTATCCTGCTTCATCTTTTCAAGATAGCTCAGCCTAAGGGTTTCCAGTTCATCAATAGTTATGTTGACCTCTTCCAGATCTTTCAGGCAAGTGCCTGATGGTTTGAAATGCCTTACATTGTGGTCGAAATTAACCATTCTTCTTTTTCTCGGGCGTCCCATAGTTATGCATTATAATGCATAACATTGATAAAGCTTTTGATTTCGTTCTATGGATGTTTGTGATGCAGAAAATCAAAAAAAAGAAGATTTATGTTGCTTTTAGTAGTCTTCTGGTAGCATTATTCTGTACTTGCCAAGCTCGTTTAATGATATGAATGTCTGCTGTTTCTCCCCGTTTGGCAGTTCGATTTTACCTGAATAAAACGATTCTGTTTCATCCATGAATCGATGAGATGAATTCCTTAAAATGCTTAAGGATTGATTCAATAGGTCTAACAGATTAGGCACATTAATATTATCAGCCATGAAAACCACGAATTACATCAAAGATGCTCTGAATTATTGACTTTACAATAAGCTTGGTAGGAGTTATTGTTGCCAGCATAATCATATCCCACGTAGCTTTACCAGCATCTAATGCTCTTTTTGAGGAGCAATCTAAAATTAGGAATAGTACAACCACACCAATGCATAATGTGATGATCGGCAAATATTTTTGGCTTCTGCTAACTACAAGTCCAATCACCAAACTTTCGATGATATCACTTAATGATCTATCAGGTCTCATTTCACTTAAAAAATGATTAGATTTGTTAAATAAATTTTTACCACAATTCTTAGAACGATTAATGTGCGAGATTGTAGGAAGGTTGAAATTTAATCCTTGCATTCTTTGTTTTCTTGATTTTTGAGATAGCGTCGTCCTCTCTCATATGACATACGATTGCTGTCTTCTAGTACCCATTCTAAACCTTCGAGCTGACTTTTTATAAATGTCGTTGCAGATGGTTCCCCATATCTATTACAACGTTCTATAAGCCGTTTAAGCTCATATATGCGGTCAGCGATTTCATCCTCGGTTTTCCTGTGAGGATCTGGTTTCCATATTGTGAAATCGTTGTGGCAGCTCTCTTTTAATGTCCATTCCACACCGCGCTTTTTACTCTAGAATAAGTCTGAGCTACTGTATTCCTTTAACTCCATACATCTTTCAATCATCTTATCAAGTTGTTCAATATATGCCAAGACTTCGATTTTAGGTTTCATACAAAAATCATCTCAATTAAGTTCTGCTTATTTTACAAATTTCCAGAACAGTCCACCTACTAAGATATAAAGAATGCTTAAAGGACCAATTGTATCCCATCTTTCAGATAACGATATGAATAATATGATAATCGCTATTGGTATACTAATTGCCAAAAAATTTCTAAATTTAGACATCATGATTGTTCTCGCCTATTATTCGAATATATTAAAACAACAGATCACTTATTTTCATCTGTTAGCAAGCAACAATCTTTAGGCAGTTCTGAGATATAATACTTACCTCACAAATTTTGAATCTTAGAATGTTGAGTAACTAGAATCCTGAAATGTTAAATTCATAATGAACAGCTACAATGAGTTAGAAGGTAGAGGTAGGTAATGATATTGGAGTATAAGAGAATGTTTAGTGTGGAGGATGTACATGAAAACCAAGATGTTACAGCAATTCCACAATGAACCTGAACGGCTCCTGCAAATCATAAGCAAGACTGCTTAAAAAATAGTTTCAAAATTTAATCCGAAAATAAATCGTGCGATCATTATAGAAATGTTCTATCTAACCGCACATTTCACTTTGAGCTTTTAAAAAATATTATCATTCACATCCACTTAGTCTTTTTTAGGTGGTTTGTGTTTCTGGAAGCACTCCTTGCAGTATACCGGTCTTTTTGGGTCCGGTACGAAAGGTACGTGTGTTTCCTGGCCGCAGTTAGTACATTTTGATTTGTGCATATCTCTTGGCCCTTTGAAATCTATTTTTTTCATTTGTCTCCCTCCCTTTGTCACATATGAACTACTTATATTCCACGCAATGCTTTATTGAAGCTACTTGTCCAGTTTGCTTGCAGGGGGTGCAACAGGTTGGTCATAACACATGAAATGGGCATAACCTTTCTGCCAGATACTGATCTTCTGAATCATTTCTCTTCGTCAATATTTCAGCATAGATCTCAGCATAAATATGAACGTAAATACAGTATATCCAGAAAATCTGAAATACCCCAAATTGCATTTCCCCAATAAAAAAATGTGTTCAATTTAATATATATTTATTGGATGACCCCAAGATGGATCTGTTGAGGGAGATGATCATCGACATGCTTTATGCTGAATGGATGGGGGTAACGGGATCAGTGTAAATGTATAACTTACACGGTAAGATCAATGGTATCAACAGGTGGTGCATAGCTAAAGGCAATATCGATGGCAATAGCAGATTTAGTGATATTACTGATCTCAATATAGGGTGTTTTACAAACGATGAGTGTCAGTGATAATCAGTGATAATGTCACTAATACTCCTGAATAGGATCTTATTGAACTTTGCCCTCAATAGGAACTGCGAATGTGAAGGTACTTCCATTTCCAACTTCACTTTCGACCCAGATCTCACCATCATGCATTTCAACAAACTTCTTGACGAGTGCAAGGCCAAGGCCGGTGCCCTCATAGTCTCTGGTAGTTGAAGAATCCACCTGATAGAAATGGTTGAACAGTTTATCTTGGTCTTCTGGTGAAATGCCGATACCACTGTCCTTTACAGAAATATGCACAAAGTCCTCTGAGACTTTTCCTTCGATTGTCACTGATCCTCCCTCATCTGTGAACTTTATGGCATTGCTCAAGAGGTTGTAAAGGATCTGCTTGAATTTTTGCATGTCTGCTTTTATGGTAGACACTTTAATATCGATGTCAGATGTCAGGTCAATGTCCTTCTTTGATGCAATAGGTACCATCAATGCTTCTACTTCATCAATAGCATCGGATACAAAGAATTCATTAATCTGAACTTCCATTTTTCCGCTTTCGATATTTGAGAGGTCAAGAAGATCATTGATCAGCTCCAAAAGATGGTTTCCATGTCTAAGAACATTAGATATGTATTTCTTCTGATCTTCATTCAAAGAGCCGTAATTTTCACTGGAAAGTATATCAGAGAATCCGATGATCAAAGTAAGAGGAGTTCTTAGCTCATGGCTCATATTAGAGATGAACTCTGACTTGGCCCGGCTTGCATCTTCGGCAGCGAGTTTTGCTTTTAGCATTGCTTCCACTGCATTCTGATGCTCTCTAATATCTCTTGCAGTGGAGATTATGGCTGGCTTGCCAGCATATTCAATAATACGGTTGCTTGTTTCTATAGGAATGGGAGTACCGTCCTTACGGATAGCCATGCTTTCAAATATAGCATGTCCATCCTCGTGTAATTGTTTGATACTATCGGATACTTTTGATGCATATTCAGAAGAATCCAGATCCTTTAATGTCATACTCAGTATTTCATCCCGGCTGTAACCTGTGAATTCACAAGCAACTTCGTTTACTTCCAATATGGTACCTTCTGAATCGTATATTATAATTGGATCATTAGAATTATTAAAAAATGATTTGAATTTAGATTCCGATCTCTGCAAAGCAACAATTGCTTTTTCATTGCTCTTTGTAAGCTTGTTCATATTATCCAGCATTTGATTGAGGCCCAGAGGAATCTTCTTAAAATCAACCTGTACATTGGTATCAGCCCTTGTATCAAAATTTCCAGTTAATGCATTATCGGATATCAATTTAAAATCATTTAGCATCTTTTTTATGGTCTGGTCTGTCGACCGTGAGATCATATAAGCGATCCCGCCCACTAGAATAATTGAAAATAGCGACATAAAGATGAGCCGATTCCTTAAAATCGTTACTCCTGCAAGCATTTCATCTTTTGGAGCACAGAGTACAAAACTATAGGTCCCTTCATTAATAGGTTCATAGAACATCACAATTTCTCTGCCCGTGTCAGGGTCCATTGTTTCGATGTATCCACTCTTCCCCTCTTTGATGTCGGTTGCCATCTCCGATATTTCTGGAACACCAAAGTCATTTAGCGTCTTTGTACCAATCCATTCCTTATGCTCCGGATGGGACAATAGCATTCCACTATTACTTGTAACAAAAGCATAACCAGTCTCAAAAGCATCAATATTAGAAACAACCTCGTCAAAATATTCTAGCGACACATCAACCCCGCTAATTCCAACGAACTCACCATTTCTGATAATAGGAGAATCATAGCTCACCATCAGTATTCCCCGGTAAAAGTAAGGTTCTATGACCACGGTTTGTTTGAGTTTTTTTGGAAGCTGGTAATATTCTGAAGTTTCATAATCCACAAGAGGTTCAACACTGATTAGACCGTTTATCCTGTTCCAGAATGGTATAAACCGTCCAGTCTCATCATGACCTTCCTCTCCTATAAATTCAGCATCCTTCCCATCAAAAGCATTTGGTTCATAACCAACATAAACTCCAACCAGCTGGGGGTTTTCCAGAAGTATGCCTTTTAGCATATCGTTGACCTCATCCCTGTCAGCTGAATCGTAATTGCTCATTGCTGTTGAGATCGTTTTAACAATACCTTGGTTTGTTCTTGCATTACCATCGAAATAATTTGCATAGTTCTTGGTAAGTTCTATGGACTGCTGATATGCCATTTCCTCCTGTTGATCTGTTACTGTAGAAATACTAACTATTGCAGATACAGACAGAACTAAAAAAGCACCTAAGGTAACATATAAAAATACTTTTTTTCCCAGGGATATATTACTTAATTCCATTTCAATAAACTCAGATTGTATGATTTTTAACAAATATGAACTTTGGCGCCCTACCATTTTTTTTCATATATATATACATTCCTCCCTATCTGGTACATAGTGGACAAGAAGGACAAGACCTCAGGCAATTAGAATGTAATTAATACCCCAAATTATACATCCAATTTACAACAATCCAAATAAATTCTATAATGAATTCATTTATAATTTTGAATCCCTTCTACCGAACTCATGGATCTCAAGGGATCGATTTCAGGGCTTGCCCATAAAGTCCCCTACATTGTGGTCAAATGCCCCACTTTATAGTCAAATAGCCTACTTTGTGGTCAAATTACATATAGGCAACCAATTTCCGACTATTACAAGGACAGAAAATCATTATTTGGTTGTAAAATGTGATATTCAAATTTCATCAATATTACCACTTTGCCCGAAAAATAGAACACTTATTGGACAACAACATAAATTTTCGGACAAGATGCAAAACATAACATCCATTGATGTGTTTTTGTGAATCCTATCCAATAATACATCTTTTATTCTACAATTATCGTTACATTATTGGATTGCACTTCTCCTACCCAGTAAGGCTCAGTGATGGATTCGCCCATAGAAGTATGGTACACTGCATTAAGTGTGTATTCTCCCTCTGTCAAATTCCAGCATTTTGAGCTTCTCGTATCATTGATGGATTGAGCTGGTCGAAGTTCTACGAGAGCTTCATTTGTTAACCTAACCCTTGAAATTACCCCGCACTCATACCAGACTTCATTATTGTTTGAATCATAGAAATGAATATCATAACTCACTTGTTCTTCCATATTCCAGACATTGATAGTATTTTCTCCAATGTTTGTCAATGTTAAGTGAATATCAAATGTTTCGTTCTTTAGAACGATTGTCTTTTCAGGAATGACTGTGAAATTCAATTCTCCCTTTTGGTTTTTTGGTATGAATTTACTCATAGTTCTTTCAAAACAAGTAACCGCATAACCAAGCAATGGTGCTCTGAGTGAACCCGAACTATAGATGACATGGACAACTTTTCCATCATATTTTTTATTGGTTTGCTCTATGTAATAAGATTTAGATCCAGTATCGATTTTGCCTAATATAACATCATCTGCTACTGTTAATAGGGCAGAGCTGTCTGAGCTTCCAATAACTTTTCCTTTGTAAGTCTTGATACGTGAAGATATATCTGGATTAGTGGACGTAATCGTTTCCTGGAGCTCCACTTCAACATCTTCATCCAGCAATCTTAATTCCACGGTACCATTGGCAGCAGATGTCTTAAATTTTTCAGGATTGGTAACTACAATTTCATAATCATTCAATAACCAGGAGAATCTATCAATTGTTCTTATGTCATAATCGATTTTCTCAAATATTCTGTTCTCATCTGGAATTTCGGTTGTTTTCGTAAAATGATCTCCGAATATGTATCCTGCAGTCACTAAAGATGCAAGAATCAACAAGATTATACCAAATTTCCTAATAGTTTTCAAATTAAGCATTTCCCATACTCTCAACAGTCTCTTTATCAAGTCTGTTGCATCTTATTCTCTTCTCATAATCATGAATGCGATTCCCACCATAATCAATGTCAGCACGGAACCGATGAAAGGCATCTCAGCAATTCCCCTGTCGTTGATGTAGTTGATACCGATGTTATTTTCAGAAACATTTGCAACGAGACCTTTGCCATTGTCGAATAGATGATTTCCACTCACGGTATTGTTATTGCTGGAATCTTCAAGGAACTTGCAATATTTGAAATCATGTGTTATGACATCGGTATTCACTCTTTTATTATTGGATTGATTAAGATTGATACCGTGATAACCGTTCAAGTTTGCAGTATTATCAATGATCGTATTGAAGGTGGAAGACTTAAGGTATATCCCATGCACTTTGTTCGAGTTTGCAGTGTTTCCCTCGATACTGTTGTTACTGATTTCATTCAGATAGATACCATATTGTTCGTTCGAATTTGCAGTATTATTGATCAATGAGTTATGGTCGCTGTAATAATACAACAGGATTCCGTGCTCATTATTCGAAGCAGTGTTGTTTCCCAGATAATTGCCCCAGGAAAAATCATTAAGATAGATTCCATGTTCACCGTTTGAATTTGCTGTGTTGCCTTCCAGCACGTTGTAATGAGAAGAATCAAGGTAGATACCGTCACGTTTGTTGAAGTTTGCAGTGTTATTTATAAGTGTGAGATTTGAGGCTTCTCTAATGTAGATACCATGTTCGTTGTCCGAAGCTCTGTTATTGATAAACGTATTGTCGTTGCTATAAAAGTGCAAAACAATAGCAATCCCGTTGTTCGAAATGTTGTTATTGTTAAATGTGTTATTAGAGCCTCCATACATAAGGATGCCTCCTTCATTGTTCAGTACAGCATTATTACTCAGTTCGCTGTTGTTGGAACTCGACAAAAAGATGGCGATACGGTTGCCTGACGCAGTATTATTACTCAGTACATTATTGCTGGATCCCTCCAAAAAGACACCTATGCTATTGTTGAACAATCGATTGTTAGTAATAATACAACCTTGGACCTCAGTATCCTTTACGGGAACAAATACAGGAACTCCATCAAGATATATTCCATAGGCAGGACTGTTTTTTTCAGTGCTATTGGCACCTTTTATGTTAAATCCGCTGATTGTTACGTTATTTGCAGTCACATGAAATACAGAATCATTTGAGTCTGCGGCTTGAACAGCCGTATCATCTGGATTTCCAGATTCCGCAACTATTGCTAATTCTTTGTTTACATCAACGTTTTCTGAATACTTCCCAGGATAAACAAAGATCGTATCACCATTATTTGCAGCGTCGATGGCTGCCTGTATGGTAGTATAATCTACAGTCCCACTATCGTCGACAATAATCGTATCTGCCGCAGCACTACCTGTGACCATAGTTAAAAAACCAATTGCCATTATAATGTAAAAAATGTGATGTGATTTCACTTGCATCTATAACAACTCCTCAACATTGGGAATATATTTTAGTTGGTAGTATATCAATACATCGGACAAATATGACAACTGTGAATTACAAATGCTGAAATTTGATACATTTTTCAGGAATCGATAATAATAGATGGTAATACCACTTGACTTTATGGTCAACTGTAGCACTTTGTGGTCAAATTGCGTAGTTTGTGGTCAAGAGGACTTTATGGGCAAGCCCTCGATTTCAAAAAAGGCTTTATCCGAGGGGTTCCAGCTCTTTGGTGTTTCAGATATCAATAAGCTGGAAAAAGTTGAATTTCCATCCGGTCGCGGACTTATGCGACCATCTGAGGTCATGTCGGATGCAAGGTCCCTGTTTGTTCTGGGTATGGCTATAAGTGATAACGGAATGAATACTGCTATATAGAATACTGGGTCATCATCGGCTGAAAATACTGAATGTCATATCCTTTATTATGAAGTAACCGAAGCTCGTGCCTGGAGGCTCGTATCCTGGCTTAAAGATATGGGCTATAATGCCACACCAAGCCATGATGTACACATAAAGGTAGCAGCACATCTTGCAGGATTAGGTTTTATCGGACACAATACTCAGGTAATAACTTCTGAGTATGGTCCAAGAGTTCGATGGATAGCAGTATTGACCGATGCAGAACTCGAGCCGGATGAGCCATATGCTCATGATCTTTGTGCAGAGCAACCACGCTGTCAGGAAAGGTCAATATGTGTCAAAAGTTGTCCATATCAGGCTATAATTCCAGGTCCTTCTCAGGGGGTAGCTCCCGGTGAGAAGGTGATCCGCGATAAGTGCGTGGTGGCGCATAAATTTGACAAGGATCTCGAAGATAAGTGGGCAAAACACTTTCAACAGATCTCCAATTTTGGTTTTGTATCATGCACCATCTGCAACCTCGTGTGTCCTTATGGAAAAGCGGATGGCTAAAAACCACCCGCCATAAATCCACAAAAAGTCTTAGAACCCAAGTGCCATGCGGATCAGCACTATCAGTCCAACTAAAAGGTTGAGCACGACCAGTCCGCCAATGACCATGACACCCATCTTGATCTTTCCGGTATCCATGTTCAGGAAGGACAGAGCATTCTGGACGGAATCCATTGTGTCATTCGCTTTTGAAAGGGTCTCCTGGGACTCTGTCAGGTTCGCGTTCAGGTTGTCAAGGAGCTGGTCTATGCGTGGTTGCTCTTCTGTCCTGACATTTTCCAGCACTCCGTGAAGTTCGTCCAGCGTCTTCGGGATTATTCCGGGCTCTTCCACCCACTTATTTGATAGGAGTTCGTACTTCCTTTCGAGCTTCAGGGACTGTCTGTAGTAGAAGGTCTTCTGGGCTTTGAGCAGGTCGTAGTTTCTCTGGTATCCATCGAATTTTGTGCTAAGGGATGCAGATATTTTCGCACCATGTGGCTGCATTGTGAGCATTGAGTATTTAGGAGATTTCGCAACAGCCATGTTGAATTTATGCATGTTCTCCATGCTGGCTTTTGCTGCCTCGGGAGTGTAAGTGGCTGCTGCTGAACGCATTTCACGTTCTTCTACGGCCATGTCTCTTGAAATTTCCCTGTCAATATCCGTTCCGGAGGTTCTCTCTGCTCTCTTGATGAAATGATTGTCAGTTATCCTTTCATGTCTGATCGCTGTACCTGTTCTTTCGATATCGGCTCGGTGTGGTTCTTCCTTTTCGATGAGATCCTCATCAGTTATTCTTTCGTGCCTGATATCCGTAGCTGCATTTCTAATATCGGTTCGATCTTCTTCCCTGACAATATCATCCTTGTATGGCTTTTCTGCTACTATGTCTCCGAGGTTTCCTACATGAGTCCCTTCATGTACAATATCTCCTGCATGGATGTTTGCTCCGGCGATACCAATGGACCCCATGTTTATATCGAACTTCTTCTCCGGGAACTGCTCGATGACATTTGAAAGCTGGGCAGTGACCGTGTCCTTTCTGGCGATCAGGCCTTGATAATACTGCTTGTCCTTCTGGAGCATTTCCAGATGGGCCTGTATGCTGGGGCTGAGTTCTGTGATAGCAACCGGAACCTTCTTTTTCGTAATAAAAAGTTTTTTGACTTCCTGAAGTACTTCCTCGCTGACCTCCAAGTTGTCATCAAGGGAATCCAGTATGTCCTCGATCATTGGCTGTTCAATGGTATTGAAGCGCTCAAGTGCTTCTTTGGCATTATAAATACTGTTGGCAAGGACGCCCGGTTCCTGATAGAATATGTCATGGATCTCTTTCCTGACAGTTGCAAGCCTTGCCATTATCTGGAACTTCTTAATGACATTCTGCATATCACTGATCATGTCCCAGAAATCAAAGCTGAAATCGTTTGTGTCTTCGACTCCCATTTCGGTAAGCTTGTTCACAAGACGTGTCTCTTCCTGTCGAAGTGCACTCAGCCTGTCCTTTTCTTCATCCCAGAGATCATCTTCATCCCTTGGGGTCATTCTTTTTATTGTCAGCAGCTCTTCTGCTTCTTTAAGTGTTGATTCCAGCTGTTCTCCCACAGCTTCAATTGTTGAACCAATGACTGCGATCGCCAGTCCTGCTTGTTCTGCTGCATCTCCGGCAGACTCTGCAGCATTACCTGCCTGGTAAGCAGCTTTTCCGAGAGTGTATAAACCGCCTGTACAAACACCCGCAACGACATCAAACCATCCCATGATATTTTCCTCCTGCTTTATTCCCTGTCAAAATTATATATGCTACTCATTTTATATATTTAAAAACATATAAGCATGATGACTGTATGTATAAATTTCAATATATTACTTAAAAAAGACGATGGGGAAACATTCCCTATGGTACCGTAAAAAGAATGTCTGTTTTGCAGACTTTCAATCTCTTATCTTTTCCATTAGCCATGCCATGTTCTTACCAAGAGTTTCCATGGTCTGAACTCCTTCTCCGTCTGACTCCACATCTCCTGGCGTGAGGCCTATTCCTACATTCCAGTAGCTCGAACCCGGGATTATCATTTCAGATATCGTGAAGAAATGGTTGATAGAATCAAAAGCATGGAGTGCGCCTGCTCTTCTCACAGCCACGACCGCTGCTCCGACCTTACGTTTGAAAAGCTCTCCGTTTGCTTTACCAACAAATCCGGCTCTTTCGATCAGTGCTTTTGTTTCTGCACTCAGGTCTGCAAAATATGTAGGAGTTGCAATTATTATACCATCGGCTTCGATCATCTTTTCAATACACTCATTGACAATGTCATTCTCAATGACACAACGCTTGTCCTTTTTATCAAAACATTTCATGCAGGCGGTACAGCCACGAACAGCATTACCACCAATCTGTACCATCTCAGTTTCAATTCCTTCCTTCTCAAGTTCTTCCAGTACATGTCCGACAAGGTGTGATGTGTTTCCTTCTTTTCTGGGACTTCCGTTGAATGCTACAACTTTCATGATATTCCTCCGATTTTCCGAAATAGATCGAATTAGTAGTATGATACGAACAATATCAATGCTAAATAGGGATCAAGTAAAAAAAGAAAGAGTAAGTGGCTTTCATGCCGATCAACTATCAGTGACCTGATTATTTAATTTTTAGCCTTCCTCATACTTTTCATCTTGTCAAGTTCAGCTTCAAGTTCCTGGATCTTCATTTCATCGATCTTATCTGAAAGGCTTTCCAGTTCCTGATCAGCCATCTTGATCGTACAGTGTAGCTTTTCAATGATGTTCTTTTCCAGATTAAGCTTCTGCTTTTTTGTTTCACTCACAAGGTCTTCAACGAGCATCTTTCCTTCTTCTTTGCTCATTGTGCCTTCTTCGATCTTGTCCTTGACTAATTCCTTGATCTTCTCTTCTGATAGTGCTGCCAGTCCTGCACCGATCAAAGCTGTTGCCCCTAATAGACCCATTTTCTTCATCTTGTCCATTTATTTTCACTCCCATTGTTATTTATGAAATATTCAGATCTTGATTAGTACCTTATTGAAGCTGCTTGTTCAGTTTGCTTGTAGGGTGCAATAGGCTGGTAATAGCAAATGTCCTGGCCATTACCTTTCTGATAGATTGCGATTTTCTGTATCATGTCCATTCGTCAACATTTCAGCATAGGTCTCAGTATGAATTTCAGCACAAAGACGAACTTCAATCTGTATTGATCCAGAAAATCTGCAATACCCCGAATTGCATTTCCCCGCTAAAAAAAGGTGTGTGATTTAATATATAATTATTGGAAGATATCAAGGCCGAGTTTTTGAGAAAGAAAAGTATTGATCTACTTATACTCGTTGAAATGACAAGATTGGAGGTAGTCGCATAATTAAACAATGAAAATTAAAATATTTTTTAATAATTTGAAGTTGAAGAGATCTTATGTCAATTCTCTCTTCAGTATCTTGTGTGCAATATTTAGCTTCTTGAATTTTTCAGTGTCCCCAGTTGGCATATCCGGGTGCAATTCTTTTGCCATCAATTTGTATTTTTTATTAATGATCTCAAAATCGGTCTCATCATGGTCACAATCAAAAAATTCTCGTGCCTCTGCTCGCTTATTATAAACATCAGAATCTTCTTTAAACTCTAATATAAAATCCGATAGTGTTTTTTCTTCAGAAAGGACTCTATCGATTTCGATCTCAATGACCCTGGATAGGATATGAAGATTTTCGACATATTTATTTTGCAGGTTATGACTGTAATGCATCCGATGGTCTGATAGATACCAGGTTGCAGAAGCTTTAGCTTTTTTCATCGCGAGACGTTCGAGAGGAATATCAATATCATTTTCGTTAATGCCGATCTTTCTTAATACAGTAATAATATTATTCTTAAATTGCATAGCTCTTCGATTGCCAGCACTCTTTATTATGATGGGATCGATCTCGTGTCCTTTTATTTTTACCATTTAATTCACTCATTTTCGTTTTTGAAGAATTCACTAGTACTATCCACCTTTATATAACCATATGCATATTCGGTGTATTGGGACTGGTGAAAAGGTACACAGATGGAGCAACGGCTTCATCGAGAGTATTTTTATAATCATTCCACGCGAGCAGGCAATAGCTGTAAAGGAGAAGATCTCGCTCTATCATGCGATTTTCTGAAAGGCTTCTTCTCAGCCGTTCATTGATAATGAAACTGGTGAACTCAAGGAAGGCTCTCATTATTTCAGACCATTGAAGAAGAAATAATGTAGCATGTTGATCCTTTTGGGTATTATTTCGATGGTGGGTTTTGTATTCCTTAATTTCCATCAACTATGTTCTCTGCAACTGAAGATCTAGAGGAACCGCCCGAGCAATTGTAGAGACCCTTGGACATGGAATGTTCCCCACTAACAAAAATAGCATTAAATACTCTGTCTGCAAACTTTTTTGGGACAACCGTAAACGAAGGGGGATTTAGTCCAGTTATACGACTCATTGTATCATCACCTGTAACTACAAAGCATTCTCAATAATATATATATCTATTCTAATTAATTACTGCAAGTAATATATGTTTTTTGCTGGTGTCGGATATCCCTGAAATATTGTCTTTGGCTCAGCTTGATCTTGGGATACTTTTGATTCCGTGTTACTCACTATCATTGGTATGTGGTTTTCAATGCTTCCATTCTCTCTTTGGAAATATCTTTTTTCAATAAAGCGAAAAGAAGCCTGTCATGCCATTTGCCGTTATGTGACCAGTATTTTCTTTGTCTTCCTTCCGACTGGAAACCTGATCTTCTCATTGTTTTTTCAGAGGCCACATTACCTTCTGTACAATCACCTGTGATCCTGAATGCATCAAGTACATTGAATGCATAATATACAAGGAACTCACAGGCAGCACTTCCATATCCCTTTCTCCATTGGCTATCATCGATCTGGTATCCAATGAGGTAATTCCCATTGGTGAACTCTATCGGGAACAAGGCACATTGGCCTATAAATTTACCCGTGTCCTTTTCCCTGATCGTGAATACATTGATGTGCGGTATCTTATCTTCTTTTAAGGATCCCTCTATTGAGCTGATAAGTGGTGAAAAATAGGCAATTGTATCTTCTTCTGTAGTTGGTCCGAAGAACATGTACTTGCAAACACTTTCCTTAGAAAGCATTTCTGCTATCTCTTTTAGGTCTGCTTCTGTACAATAGCTAAAAACGATGTTATCCTTACTCCACTCTAGCTTCATTTGTAACCTTCCAAATCAAAACAATTCAATGTTCTAATAACTATTTTTAGAGCATCAACTTTTATATCTTTTTTTATCGGATTGTTCTAAAAACGCAGAAAGATCTTTTGGATAGGTAAAACATCTGGCAAATATACTATTGCCAATAAAACAGCTTAAAAGAATTGGTGCGAGAGAAGGGATTCGAACCCTTGTACTCCTACGAGACTAGGCTCTGAACCTAGCGCCTTTGGCCTGGCTGGGCAACCCTCGCAACGTGGTTAGCCAATAGTAGTGTTTTTCATTATTAAGCGTTGTGGTTATGGAAATCTGTTGGCTTGATTTGGTTGCCTGGAACCAGCTATAGAATGTAGAACAACTGTTCTTTTCTTTATGGTTTCGAGAAATAGAGTTCTTTTTAGAGAACTATGTCTTTAATATTGGGAAAAAAGAAAAAGAGAGGGGTGTAAGGTGTTACATCCACTTTTAGTCTGTTTCAAGAGCTACAAGGGAAAGGCCTAATTTCTTTTCCAGCTCTTTTACTTCTTTGACGCCTTCATCATCGAGTTCTGCATATTTGATGTCCTCATCAGAGAAAGCGATAAGGGTTATGCCCAGTTTTCCTTCTGCAGCACTAATTGCATCCATATTTTCTTTGCTTAATTTTGAGAATGTCCACATATCTATCACCAATATGCATATATAACCAACATAACTAATATCTCTTTCCCTTAATTTAGAACGTTAGGCAATTTGCTGATTTGGATCAAATAAGTTAGAAAGTATTTGGTATTGTATTGAAAAAAGATCCGGGGAGGTTTTCAAAAGAGGTTCGGAGGTTGTCTTGAATGCCCCGGTCTTCAAAAGAGTCAATAAAGGAGTCGATCAAGAGAAGAAGAAACAGGACTCTTGATCTAATTTATAGATTGTTGTCGTTCATATATAACCTAACCCATTTCTAATCGGCGACTGATGCGTAAAATGGAATGTGGTCTCAAAATGGACAACGGCTTTAAAATTGGACAAAGCCTTCTCAATGGAAGAAAAAAGAAAATGTGGATGGCATATCATGCCATCAGTTTCAGTATAAGAGCCTTCTGTGCGTGCAGGCGGTTCTCTGCCTGGTCAAATACCACGGAATGAGGTCCTTCCATAACCTCTGCTGAGATCTCCTCGCCTCTGTGTGCAGGCAGGCAATGCATAACGATCACGTTGTGTTTTGAGAGAGCGACCAGTTCGGAATTGATCTGGTAGTCTGCGAGGTCGCTTAGCCTTTTGTCCCTCTCTTCCTCATCACCCATGGATACCCACACATCGGTATACAATACATCTGCATCCCTTGCGGCTTCCTGCGGATCGTTCGTGACGTTAATATTTCCGCCAAGTTCCCTTCCCTTTGCTACGATGTCTGCATTTGGCTCGTAGCCTTCAGGACATGCAACAGCGATCTCCATGCCAACGAGAGCACAGCCGAGAATAAGTGAATTACATACGTTGTTACCGTCACCGATCCATGCGAACTTCAATCCTTTAAGGCTGTTCTTGTATTCACGGATGGTCAGGAAATCCGCCAGTATCTGGCATGGGTGTTCAAGGTCGGAAAGTGCATTAATTACCGGTACCTGTGAATGAGCAGCAAGATCCTCAACGGTCTTGTGGCTGTTCACCCTTGCAGTGATCCCTGCAACATAGCGGGAGAGCACCTGGGCAGTGTCTGAAACGGTTTCGCCGCGTCCGATCTGTATATCTCTTGAATTAAGGTAAATGGAGTGTCCTCCAAGGTCGCTCATAGCAACCTCGAATGAAACCCTTGTCCTTGTGGATGATTTTTCGAATATCATCGCAAGGCTTTTGTTCTTAAGCAGGTCTGTGACCTTTCCGCGTACCCTCTTCTCCTTGAGGTCTTCTGCCATATCAAGGATCTCGATGATCTCATCGGATGTCAGGTCGGTCATTGATAGTAAATGTTTCATGTTATCAACTCAGTTTCGAGAGTTAACCACGGATCTCTTCCATGTGGTCTATTCTTCTCTGGATAAGCTCAGGCTTTCCAATATCACTTCTGAAATGAAGGTCTCCAATAATGTTCTCAAGTGCATTCTGTGCGATCTTCTCAGCTTTGTCGATGGTGTCCTCGATACCCACGACAGCTACAGCCCTGGAGCCGGTGGTGTAAACTTTTCCATCCTTTTCATATACGCTTGAATAGAACAATATCGCATCACCGATATCACCAACGATAACTTCCTTGTCCTTTGTTGGCTCATCAGGATATCCTGCAGGTACTGCATACTTGCAAACTGTTGCCTTGTGAGCGAATTTCACATCCAGCTCATCAAGTGTTCCATTGGCAACTGCAGACATGACATCAACCATGTCGGTATCTAGCAGTGGAAGCACGTTCATTGCTTCAGGGTCACCAAATCTTGCATTGAACTCGATTACCTTTGGTCCGTCTTTTGTAAGGATGAACTGGCCGTAAAGGATTCCCTTGAATGGCGTGCCTGTTGCTTCATGGAGGGCTTTCACGGTTGCCTTCATGATCTCCCTTGCAGGTTCGATATCATCGACGTTCATGAAAGGAAGAAGCTCATCAGCGCTGGAATATGATCCCATGCCACCGGTGTTTGGTCCGAGGTCGTTCTCAAAGGCACGTTTGTGGTCCTGCACACATGGTGTGAATGCAAGGTTCTTTCCATCAACAAATGCCTGTAATGTGAACTCCTCGCCGATCAGGTTTTCTTCCACAACAAGATTGTCACCATCGAGTAATGATCTTGAATATTCAAAAGCAGCCTTTGTGTCAGGTAACTGGTCGCCCATGACCTTGACGCCTTTGCCTCCTGTAAGTCCTGCTGGCTTGATCGCAACGTTGCCCAATTCCTCAATGTAGTCCTCAAGTCCTTCCTCACTGGAGAATACCTTGAATGCAGGACAGCCATCGATGTTGTTGTCCCTCATGAAATTGCGTGCCCATGCTTTGTCGAACTCGATGCGTGCGACATCCTTTCTGGGTCCGACAGCCCCGATCCCTGCATCCTCAAGGGCATCGGCAAGGCCGGCTGCAAGAGGTGCTTCCGGTCCGATAAAAGCGACTTCGATGTTCTTTGATATTGCGTACTCGACTACCTTTTCCACTTCTGTCTCTTTAACTAAAAGCACATCTTCGCACAAGCTGGCAATTCCCGGATTCTTTTTTGCCATAACTGAGAACATAGTGGGATTGCGTTCACTTCTTGCAACAGCATTTGCGATAGCATTTTCTCTGCCGCCGCCACCAACGATTAGAACATTCATCTGTATAACCTCATTTGATCAAAAAATGTATTGATATTAATAATAAATTTATTTTATTATATTATTGAAAAATAACGTTGATCTGTTTATTTAGATATGTTAAGGGAGCTAGTTTTCTTTGTATTAAATAAATAGTTTCCGACATGGTTTCGTACTAAACAATGAAATCTTATATTTTTTAGATTCGATTCCTGTGCAATTCTAAAAAACCGACAGTTTCTTTATATATTTTTATACTTTAACGTACAATTACTTTCCATTGATTGTGGAGTGATGATAAAATGGTTTCCCGCAAAACATTGTTGATCTTTATTCTGCTTTTTTTAGTTGTCATATCATTCCCGTTCTGGTTCACCTTTTTTATTGCCGGTTCTCCAACTCCTTTGTTCTCAGTTTCTAATTATGATAATGTTTCACATACAGTAGCTGTTGAGATCATCGCCCCTGACAATACTTCTATCTTTAATGATTCAAGGGATCTGGACTCGGATGAACACTGGTCACATCCAAAGCCACTGTATATGGTGCCCCGTTCAGTTTTTGCATGGGGTGAGGACAGATACACGGTGTATGCTACATTGGATAATAATGTCACCAAAAACATGACGATAAATTATCATCTTTGGAACGATCCGAGTATCGAGATATATGATGGCACTCTAAGCATAGGCGAGATCACGGTCTGATAATAAACAGGTAAAAAATAAGAAAAAGTGGTTACAGGAAGCATCCTTGTTGTGGATGCAACCTCTTTACTGTAGTTCGTTCACTCTTTCAGTTTCACAACGAGGAAACGGAAAAGGCTGTCACTTTCATTCCTCAGCAAGTGAGGGATGGCTTTTGGACTGTCGATAAGCATGTCCTTTGAAACAGTTTCTTCCTCATCTCCGATCACAACAATGCCGGTTCCTTCGAGTACGTAGAAGAACACGTTCATTGGTGTTTTGTGCAACTTCAGTGACTCTCCGGGTTTAAGCTCAAGGTGTACGACCTGTACCTGATCGGTATCAAAGAGTCCTTTTGCAAGTACGTTGTGGGGGTTGTCTTTCTCAGGTGCTTTCTCTAGGTCTATAATTTTCATAATTTCTTCGTCTCCATTTATGAATGTTTATTTTAAGAGTCTCTCCATGTCCTCTTCCACGGTGGTATTAGGTGATATGTTGAACTCATCCACCAGCACCTTGAGAACATTTGGTGAGACAAATGCAGGTAGTTTTGGGCCAAGGACAATATCCTGTATTCCCATCCTCAGGAGGGCAAGCAACACAAGGACTGCCTTTTGTTCGTACCATGCGATATTGTACGAGATCGGTGCTTCGTTAACATCTATAAATCCAAGTCTGGCCATAAGCCCCTGGGCAATGATCACAAGTGAAAATGAATCATTACACTGCCCTGCATCCAGTACCCTTGGAATGCCGTCAATGTCTCCAAGGTTAAGCTTATTGTATCGATATTTTGCACATCCTGCGGTAAGTATGACAGTATCCTTTGGTAGTGCTTCTGCAAAGTCAGTGTAGTACTGCCTGTCCTTGTGGCGACCGTCACATCCTGCCATTACAATGAACTTCTTTATCTTGCCTGCTTTGACGGCATCAACGATCTTGTCGGCATTGGATAGTACGGAATTGTAAGCAAAACCGCCCATTATGGTACCTTCTTCCAGCTGTACCGGAGGTTCACATTTCTTTGCCTGCTCGATTATCGCTGAGAAATCTTTCTTCCCATCTTTGGGTACGAGATGTGTGACGCCATCAAAACCAACAGAACCGGTGGTGTATATTCTGTCAATGTAGGTCTTCTTTGGAGGGACTATACAGTTACTTGTCAGCAGTATCGGTCCGTTGAAACTTTCAAACTCCTGCTTCTGGTGCCACCAGGAGCCTCCATAGTTTCCGACAAGGTGTTCGTATTTCTTAAATTCAGGATATGAGTTTGCAGGCAGCATTTCACCGTGAGTATAGACATCGACACCTGTTCCCTCGGTCTGATCCAATAGCTGTTTCAGGTCATTCAGGTCATGTCCGCTGATGAGTATTCCTGGTTTATCCCTTGTTCCAATATTGACCTCTGTAGGTTCCGGATTTCCGAATGCAGTTGTATTTGCCGTGTCAAGTGCTGCCATTGCGTCAAAGCCCTTTTCCCCGCATTTCAGGACCATTGAGATGAGGTTCTTATCGGTCAGGCTATCATCTGTAGTTGCTACAAGGCCTTCTTCCACAAATGAATTTACTTTTTTATTGATCTGGTCAAGCATCATTGCATGATGTGCATATGCTGCAATTCCTTTGATACCAAAGATCAGCAATTCCCTTAATGACCGGATATCTTCGTTCTCTGTTGCAAGTATGCCGGTATCCCTGTCCTTGAGGTTTTCCGGGGTTACGGTTGCGATCTCAGGAAGGTCGCTCTCATCAAGTGCATTGTTGTCCAGTAGTTTTTGTCTGATCTCATCCCGCAGTTCAAATCCTCTGTCAATTCGGTCCTGAATTCCGGTCGCCCTGAAATCGGTATTTGTTATGGTGGAGAACAGCGCATCGAGCATGAAATCATCAGTGCTCTCTTCAGATATCTTTGCCTTTCTTGCTTTCTGGTTGTAGTATGCAACACTCTTAAGCACATAGATAAGATCGTCCTGAAGGTCTGAGACTTCACCTTTCTTACCGCACATGCCGTTCTTTGTGCAGCCTTCTCCGTTCATTGTTTCTTCACACTGGTAACAGAACATTTTATCACCTTTATCTTGTAGGCCGGTAGTAAGTAGATAGGTAAGTACGTAGAAGGACCCATTAGCTCAAAATTATGGTCAGTGCCAGTATATTTGAGATACTGTTATTTATAGAGCTAGTTTCCACTTTGATACTTCAAAATGAATACTTCTAAGCCCACTCCCTTAAATATTATGTCTATACACCTATTTATAATCCGAGCAGCAAAACTCTTTATGTGGAACCGTAAGTGGAATAAAGTAAAAAAAAAGTTCGTTGCAGCAGCACAACTTTACTGCTGCATTATATGATCTTAATTGTCAGCAAGCAGGTCACTGGCACGTACAAGAGGGACCAGCTTAACATTGATTTCATTTAGGTTCTCTGTTGCACCATCTTCACGGTCCACAACAGTGATCACTTTGTCAATGATACATCCGGCTTCACGTACAGCACCAATTGCCTCAAGAACGGAACCACCACTGGTGGTTACATCTTCAAGCAGTATGATCCTGTCACCTTCTGTAACATCACCCACGAACCTGCCGCCGGTGCCATACTCTTTTGCAGATTTGCGTATTAGTAGTAGTGGCATGTTCGTCTCAAGGGATACGGCTGTGGCGATCGGAACGCCTCCCAGTGCAACACCTCCGATGATGTCGATGTCCATTGCCTTGATCAGTGCAGCTGCCTGTTTTGCAATGATCTTCAATGTGCCGGGGTCGGAACTGGCCTTTTTGATATCGATATAATATTTGCTCTTCTTTCCTGATGCAAGGGTAAAGTCCCCGAACTTAACAGCTCCACAGGCTTTGAGTGCATCTATAAGTTCTTCTTTGTCATTTGATGATGTTGTCATTGTGATCCTTTCCTTTTTCTGGTATTACCATGGTTCTTTCTTGACACCCATGAAATATCCTATAACATTCGTCACAAGGTGAAGCAGGGGTGTGATGATCAGTATAACCAATATGATCGTGAATGTGAATTGTTCGGAGAACCAGTATGGGGATGCAAGGTAGGCAAATAACAATGCTCCCATGACGAAATCAAGCTGGTCTACAACAGGTAGCGGAGCTCCGCGTTTTAATCCCATACGCCGTTTGAAGAAACTCATGAACATGTCCCCGAAAAGGGAGCCAAAAGCAAGTGCGAATACCACGATGGTCGTGTTCAGTCCGCCTGTTCCGAATGTTGGTAGTTGTGCTCCCAATATTACAGGATAGCTTTCGATCAGTCGCATCTGTAATAGTCCTGCAAGAGTACCGCATATAAGTCCTGCAAAGAAACCGCGGAAGGTCTTTCCATCTCCAAGGATGCGCCTGCCATCAGACATTGTTTTTCCTCCGTCGATAGGCCTGCCGCCTCCAAAGACAGCTGCAAAAGGATTCGGAAGATATGCAGGAAGCATTAACCATATTGCAAGAACAATTAGCTCGATCGTGTTATCAACTCATTAGGTTTTGCTCTAATCTGCTTCATTGATATATAAAACCAACTATAATATCCACTTTTATTTCTTCTCGATCTGCTTTTATTCCTCTCTTTTTTCTTTCATCTCTTCTTCCCTTTACTTTTCCTCACTCATCTATTCTTCTTTACATTCTTCCTTCCATTAATCATATATTTGATATGTACACAGTTATCTTTCAATATCGTAAAAAATGGAGGAATCTCATGAGTACTATCGAAAATCTGAAAGAAGCGTTTGCTGGCGAATCAATGGCAAACAGGAAGTACCTTGCTTTTGCAAAAATGGCTGATGAAGAAGGATTCACAAAGATCGCTAAATTGTTCAGGGCTGCTGCTGCTGCAGAAACAGTACACGCTCACAGCCACCTGAGGGTTCTGGGAGAGGTAAAGAGCACTGAAGAAAATCTTCAGGAAGCAATAGCTGGTGAGACCATGGAATTCAACGAGATGTACCCTGCCTTCATCGAGGAAGCAGAAAAAGAGGGTAACAAAAAGGCTGTCCGTAGCTTTGATCTGGCGAATAAGGTCGAGAAGGTACATGCTGAGCTCTATCAGAAAGCACTGGACAATATGGATGACAACGAAGATACTGATTACTACGTCTGTGAGGTCTGCGGATATACCGTAGAGGGTGAAGCACCTGAAAGGTGTCCGATCTGCGGAGCTGTACATTCAAAGTTCAGTAAAGTGGATTAAAGAACATGCATTTTCTATGAGGCGGGGTCATACCGCCTTTCAACATTTTTTTCAGATATCTGCATGTTATAAATATTCTATCAGGATCTATCAAAATATCATCACTATTTTATCATTATTGATCCTGTTTTTTTAATGTCAGTACCGATACATATTTGAACAGACGTAACGATTGTGAATTTCATGAAAAAAAGCAAAGACCTCGTAAACAGCAGTAATATAATGCTGGCAGCGGTATTGACCATGCTGCTCCTTGCTGCTCTTATAACTGTGGGCATGTTAACACCACTGATAGTCAGGCTGACCACAGGCGTCGAGATGGGCATGAGTGCTGAATATTTTAACAACAGGAGTGCTCTTCCCACAGCAGCGCTGGTAGTATTGCTTACGATGGGTTTGCTTTATGGTTATTTCGATGCGAAGAGAACGTTGTTCGTTGGTGGTTTCACAGTTGCAATCTCCATAGCATTTGCTTTTCTGTCTCCTTTTGGAAACCTTCCTCTTGATGTTACAGTGCCTGTGGTGAGCATGGCTCTGGTCGCTACATTCTATAAGATCTATATGTCTCTCCAGAGGGACTCACGTGCAATGAAACTGCGAGGTGTCAGTGCACATGTTATCCATCTTGGGATAATTCTGATACTCATAGGGATCGTTGCCAGCAGCAATTTGAAGGTAGATGGTTCTTCTGTGGTCTCCATGGACTCTGCCGGCTAGTTCGAAGGGCAGAACTACATGGTTTCTGTTACCGGAATGGATTCAACTTTTGAAGGTTCTCACTATAAGGAGTATCACGGTTCTTCTTATGCAACCTATGTGGATTTCGATGTCTACAAAAAAGGCGCTTATTTTGATAGTGGTCAGATCAAATACATAACTGATTTCAAATGGGGCCAGACGTACACAACTACCTATGTACATCGTGGCATATTCGAGGAACTGTTCATCGCACCCAAAGCGGTAAACGAGACCAGTGGTGAAGTCAGCATATATGTTAGGACAGTACCTTTCATCACATTCATCTGGGGCGGCCTGTTCATGATGCTCGGCGGCATGGCTGTTCTTGGAGTGATCGATTATTCAACTGATGGAAAGGCCACAACTCCTGTGGCTAAGATAAAAGGAAAAAGAAACAAGGGTTCAGAACGTCCTAAGGGGGGTAAGAAATGAACTTTGGAATGATTCTCATATGGATTGCCTTTATCCTTGGTGCTGGCTCAGCGATATATTCTATCATCGATCTGCGTACAAATAATATTCGTGCAGGTTCACTTTCCAGAAAGCTTGAGGTTGGATGTACAGCCGTCATCACACTCGCTATCCTGATGCTTACCTACTATCTGCTCACGGTATCCGCATCTTACGTTTATGTTTACATGCATTCAAGTATCGATCTTGAATTTGTCTATCGTCTTTCCGCATTGTGGGCAGGCCAGGAAGGTTCATTCCTGCTCTGGACATGGTTCACCCTGCTGATGCTTCTGGCAATGCAGTACACAGGCCACACAAAAGAGCTGTACGACATCAGGCTAATGAACATCACACGTGCAATATGCCTGTGCATCATTACAGTTTTCCTTATGTTGCTGGTATTGAAGAATCCGTTCTCCATGTATTATGGGGGCGTAGGTGCATACGTTGACATTTCCAACTGGAATCCATTTGTATCAGCATACCCGCTTGTGGATGGACAGGGTATGAACCCGCTTCTGAGAAACCCATGGATGGCAGTCCATCCTCCGGTACTGTTCCTTGGCTATGCAGCTTTCACCATTCCATTTGCCGCTGCTCTTGCTACATTGCTCATCGACGATGGGAAGTGGGTAAAGATATCACGTGACTGGATGCGTCTGGCATGGCTTTTCCTTACAGCAGGTATCGGACTTGGCGGTTTCTGGGCATATGAGGTCCTTGGATGGGGTGCATGGTACTGGACATGGGACCCTGTTGAGACGTCATCACTTATCCCCTGGATAACTGCTACCGCTTATCTGCATTCCCAGACAAGGGTCAAGCACGGGGAATACAGATTCCTTGCTCCGATGCTCGCAGTTGCATCTTTCATACTGGTCATATTCGCAACATTCGTTACCCGCAGCGGGATGTGGGTCTCGGTGCATTCATGGCAGGACTTTACTCTCGAAGGCATGGTTATTGCGATCTTCCTGCTGGTACTGCTTGGTTCAAGTCTTGTGCTGCTTGTGAGAAGGTACTTCGAGGAAAACGAGTCTTAATGTCAATACGATCGGGAATTTAAATTTAAAAAAGAAATAAGGTCGCTTAAAAATAAGATCAGGTGAATCTGAAGTAGATTCGCCTGTTGTTCTTTCCTTTATTCTCTGCCTTGAAGATCTCTATATGCGGGATCTCTCCCGTATTTTTCACGTGTGTTCCGCCACATGCCTGGTCATCAACATCAGGAATTCTGATCACGCGTATCTCTTCTATCTCCGGAGGGAATGCGTCCTTGAGCTTAACAACTGAGGGAATAGTAAGTGCTTCCTCTCTGGGAAGGATGTCTATCTTCACATCAATTGCTCTGTTGATGACCTCATTGACCTTTGCTTCGTATGAGCCTATCTGGTCCCTGTCGAAGTTCTCCAGGTTAAAGTCCACTCGTGTCTTCTCCTCTGCGATCTGGTTTCCTGAGATCTTTGCACCGGTCTCATTGTGGATGATGGCGCTGAGGATATGGGATGCGGTGTGGTAGTTCATGAAGAGGGTGCGCCTGTCCCAGTCAATTATTCCCTTAACCTTATCTCCTTCTTTCAGTCCCGGCTCACTGACCTCATGGCTGATCTGACCATCGAACTTTCCTACGAATACGACCTTGTATTCTTTCCCTTCATTGATCAGAACTCCGGTATCATGCGGTTGACCACCGGATTTTGGATAGAATGCAGTTGTGTCAAGGACCACGATTTTGTCATCCTTCACACTCGTCACAGTTGCTTCGAATTCCCTGATGTAACAGTCTTTCAGATAAAGTGCTTCCATGCTAAATAATTCAAAAAGGTAGTTAATAAATGTTATTTTGGAAAAGTGATCCTTATCAGGATCACATCTTTACTCTTCCAATATCGATGTAGTCAATGCCTTCATCGGTAGGGATCGCATACAGCATGCTTTTCCTGACACTGTTAGCAAGGCGGACAGCCCTTGACATTACAGGAAGTCTGAATTCATGGTCTGAAGGAATTGAATGTACCAGATATTCCGAGTGAGGTATCTTTGCAGGGGATTCAACCTGTGCATAAACACGGAAATGGCTACCGAACTTGAATCCTGTTTTTGGAACAACTCCCTTCTCACGAAGGTCGGTGTACACACTGTTCTTCAAAAGAAACTCCGGTTCGATCTTCGAAGCGATCTCTGTGAATGACTCGCTATCCAGTTCAGTATCCTGACGGTCTGTGATATTGATCACGCCGTTCTCCATCAGGTAGCGTGATTCCACAAGTGAAAGCTGGAGCCTTTGTTTATCAAGTGGCTTGCCGTAGAAACCATTTTCAAAGAGTGTTGTGGATGCATCCTCGTCCCATACAATGACTCTGTCCTCGAGGAAAGTGGCATCGGTGTTGATATCCGGATAAAGCGTGTCTCCCATTCCTCCTTTTATCCTCGGTCTCTTTACCTCATAGAAGGTGATGTCACTCTCTTCATCCACTATTGCGAGTATCATCTGCTTGCGGACATTTTCAGCTGCGTTCAGTGATCGGAGTAGGTCCTTGAGTGGCATTGGCACCCTTTCAGACCTGACATAGACGAACTGTTTTGCAGCGCCTTTTCCGGGATGGCTTCCACGTGGGTATACTCGGAAATCAGTAACTCCAGGCTGGACGTAGAATCCTCTTTCCCTTATGTCCTTGTAAACGATGTACTTTAGCTCGAATGCTGGCTGCAGGGTTGAAGCTTTTTTGAAAAATCCGGCAAAATCAAGCACTTTGCCATCATTCTCCACTTCTATCTTCCCGCGGTATGCAAGATATGCAGCTTCAATAAGTGTAAGTTCCAGCCCGTTGTCCTTGGGCCTGCCGTAGTATCCTGTATTGTAAAGTTCGTTTATTGCCTTCTTCTCTACAAGTACACGGTCTTTGATTATCTCTGCTCTCAAGCTTTTTCACTCCTGTATTTTGCTGCTGAGTCCACAAAAGATGTGGCAAATTCCCTGTATGATGATGCTTCCAGATGGGCATATGCTCCAAATGTATTATTTGCGATCAGGCCATCCCATCCGTCCTTGATCCCGGTTCCGCGTGAAAGCTTTATCGCGAACTTTGCATCGGATGGCAGCTCAGTTACCTCGGAATGGTGGAACTCATGGCCGATGAAAGAATTTCCGCACTTGCCGATGATCGTATCCACATCAAGTGCTCCGATATTGTAGCTGACCACACGTTTGTGACCCATAAGGGAATGTCCAGGTAGTGCTCCCACCATCTCATGTGTGGACTCAGGCATTTCTGCCATATGGTATGTTCCCTTGCCCTTGACGCCGGTGGTAATACGTTCTGTAAGATACATCAGGCCACCACATTCTCCATAGATGGGAAGCCCGTTCTCGGATGCCTGTTTGATATCCTGCCTCATGCTTTCATTTGCTTCCAGCTCGGAAGCGAAAAGTTCGGGATACCCGCCTCCAAGATACAGGGCATCGATATCCGGGAGATGTTTATCATGAATAGGGCTGAAATACTCGATCCTGGCTCCTGCAAGTTCCAGGAGTTCAATATTATTGTGATAATAGAAATTGAATGCCTCATCAAGTGCAATTCCGACTATGGGAGCTTCACCTTTAAGTTTGCGTGATGTGAACACGGTACTTTCCGGTTTTTCCACAGCCTCAGCCTGTCTTGCAAGCTCCAGCACTTTATCGATGTCTATGCCTTCAGAAACCCTCTTCTCAATGGCAGCGATACGTTCATCAAGATCATTTATCCGGCGCCTCTCTTCAATGGCCGGAACAAGTCCCAGATGACGCATGGATATCTGCATTGCATTGTCCCTTGGGATTATTCCCAGCACAGGGAGGCCTGTGAAGTGTTCCACAGCTTCCTTTGCTTTGCTGGCATGCCTCATGCCGCCGATGTTGTTCAGTATCACACCAACGATGTTGACATCAGGGTCGAAGTTCTTGTAGCCGTTCACGAGGGCGGCAGCAGAACGTGTGATACTGCGGGCATTGAT
The DNA here is from genome assembly GCF_000765475.1 of Methanococcoides methylutens. Classification (NCBI taxonomy): domain Archaea; kingdom Methanobacteriati; phylum Methanobacteriota; class Methanomicrobia; order Methanosarcinales; family Methanosarcinaceae; genus Methanococcoides; species Methanococcoides methylutens. The sequence goes on along the minus strand of NZ_JRHO01000014.1, from coordinate 214,106 downwards.
TATCAGTATGACAGGGCACTTCAGCATCTTGGCTACCTGAGCAGTGCTTCCCGTATCTCCAAGGCTTTCCAGTCCCTCGAAAAGTCCTCTCACACCTTCGATAACAGCAATATCGGCTTTCCCGTCGACCTCGCAGGCATGTGTGAACACGTCAAGTACTCCTTCCTCTTCCATGAGGTAGCCGTCAAGGTTGCGTGCCCGCCGACCTGTGATCTCTGAATGATAGCTGGGGTCGATATAGTCAAGGGCAACCTTGAATGGTTGTACACTGTAGCCTCTGGAAGTAAGGGCTGCAAGCAACCCTGCTGTGATAGTGGTCTTGCCTGAAGATGACCTGTCGGCTGCCAGTAAGATCCTTGGTATGTCCATCTTTCTGTCCACTGTTTCTGTTGGCATGAGATGTTCTCTTTTTACTTTGTAAGTTCTCGTAGGCGATCATCGTCAAGGGCTTCCGGCATGACCGAGCTGTCCCTTTCCATGATTGTCCTTGCAAGTTTGCGATACACCTGTGCTACATTGGAATCAGGTGCTTTCTCCATAACAGAGAAACCATCCCTCTCACAGTCCTGTACGATCTGTTCCTTCGGGATGAATGCCATAAGCTCGCTTCCGATCTCTGCTGCGAACTTTGTAACTATCTCCTCTTCACGGCTGACACTGCGGGAGTTGCAGATGATGCCGCTAAGTGGGGTGTTGATCTTTGCGAGTCCCCTGCAGATATTGTTCGCTGCATAGAGTGGCATGTATTCGCCGGATGTCAGGACGTAGGCTTCCTTCACAAGTCCTTTGCGTATAGGTGCGACAAAGCCGCCACATACGATATCTCCGGGGACGTCATAGATTATGAGGTCCATTTCGTTAAGTGATCTTGATATCTTCTTGAGTGTCTGGATAGCAACGATGATACCACGTCCGGCACATCCGATTCCTGGTTCAGGACCGCCGACCTCGACACATTGTACGCCTTTATAGCCTTTGAAGACAACATCTTCTTCTTTCACATCGACCCCGTCACGCAGAAGGTCAAGAATGGTTGGGATGCGTTTGCCTCCCAGTAATGTGATGGATGAGTCGCTCTTTGGGTCACACCCGATGATCATTACCTTGTATCCTTCATCTGCACAGGCAGCTGCAACGTTGGATGCGGTACTGGATTTGCCTATACCGCCTTTTCCATAGATGGCTATTCTTTTATGTACGTTCATCTGTGAATGCTCCGTTTAAAGTGATTCCTTTGCAACTTCCCTTAATGTGGCTCCGAACTCTGACTCGACGATATGGTTGACACCAAGTGTCTTTGGATGCAGGTCGATCTCCACGAGCACATGTTCATGTCCAAGCTCCTTGAGAGGAAGTACCTGCCTTGGTCCGTTAGTGACAGAGATTATCTCCATGCCGGAGAGGTGGTCCATTGGTATGGCGTGTGGAACTCCGCTGATGACAGCAAAGTCATAGTCGCTGTACTTCTCTTCTATTAGTTTGTCGATGGTAGCCCCTGCTACTGGATACTCATCCAGTCCGCCCACGATCTCATGGACCTTCAGACCTTTTTCCTCAAAGTCCTTCATGATACATTCTGCATGGTGGCGTACCCTTGGAAGTCCAAGACCAACGTCTGTGTTGGACATATTGATGATATTGTCAGCTTTACCAAGTTGTTCAGCGACCTCGTTCACAGCTAGTGTAATATCTGCGAACATGTATCCTGTCTCTTTCTTGGCGTTCATGATAGTGATCCCGCGCTTTCCTTCTTTGAGAAGCTCGATGATCCTCTGTGCAACTTTGTACTTCACATCTCCGCGGGATGGTGCAAGGTATTCCTTACTTGCAGCACCGTGGCGCAGTTCTACATTGGTTGCTTCTTCCAGAAGGTGTTGCTGTCTGCTGAATTCTTCCCTGTCGATGATTCCTGCATCAAGGGCGGATTCCAGTGCGAAGAGCACTCCTTTGGTGTTGTTCCTGTATCCTGCATGAACTTCCACTTCAATGACCGGTACATCAAGATTTGCTTCCATCACAGGTTCACGCATTTCCTCGCCTATGATCATGCTTGCACAGGTTCCCACAACTCCGATGAGCTTGGGGTGGAACATGTCATTTACCTTGTGGAGTATGTTGACAAGTGCATCGTGTCCTCCGAAAACGAAACCGCTTTCATCAAGGGCCGTTGTTACAACATGTATACCGTCCTCTTCCAGCAGTCTTGCATGTTTGAAAGAGCATCCTGGTGGGCCGTGAAGTATTGCAACATCAACGTTCAGGTCCCTCAAAGTATACAATGCGGCCACGATGGAGCTTGGTCGTGGGTGTATGATCGAAATATTCTTGTTGTCCATGACAGGTCCTCATTTTTCATTGATTCGTTTTATCTGAAACATTTAACACATAATATAATTATATCGCCAAAACTGGTATATTGCAAAGCTGTGGATAGTCCTTCCTCAAATGATCCTGCATAATATGCGTCATTATACTTTATATCAAGCATCCGGGTTCCTACTAATATAGCTCTGTCCAGAGATTTTCCGTTTTTCAGTAAGAAGTCAGATACATCTTCAGGTGGAAGACCTTCACATACCTGTTCAGCTTCTTCTCCCAGAACCATGACAATGTTTCTATTGTTGGTATCTGAGGGAATGGCGGAAGCATAATCAAGAGCTCTTTTTACAGATCGGATATCCATGCCTGAATTGGAATTGTCTATCAATATCCTGCCTTCAAGTTCTCCTTTTACCATTCTTCCTGTAAGGCCTCTGAAATTCCGGAATGTATCAATGATATCGTTTTTCTCAATTCCCATTGAAAGTGATATAGCAGCAGCAGAGCATAGTGCAGTTATATATGCAGAAATGTCGAATCCGTCCTCCATGATCGCTTCGATTGTTCGATCCGTTGTGGAAATGACGACACGATTGCCCTTAATCTCAAGATTCACATCTGCATTTGTCTTGTTAGCATCACTGGGTCGTTTTTCATCACTAAATGTGATCACTTTAAGGTCCTTATCTGCAGTTCTTTGGAGTGCTTTTTCAGCACTGAGGTTGATGACCGCAAGGCTTCCATCCTTTGCGTTGTCCAGCATTTGCAGTTTAGCATCGCTTGCAAGGGCAGTATTATTTGCGATTCCATAATCCTGTTCAAGGGATGTTATAACACCAATATCAGCACATCCTGTGCCGCCTATGGATGTCTCAAAGATGAACACTTCCGGTTTAATCTTCGTCTCTTCTATTTTCCCGATGGCAGAAAGAATGCTCCCTGGAGCTATGCTTAAGCCTTTGTGAATGATGGTTGCAACACCGTCGTTCCAGTGTTCCAGTCCCCTTGATGTGTGGAGCACAACATCCATACTTCGTGAAAGGATGTCTGCAAGGATCGAAGCTGTACTGGTCTTGGCTTTTGTACCGGTAAGCTCGATGACCTTTGAACCCGAAAGCCTGCCACTTTCCAGAACAAGCTTTCCTACCATCGTATGATGGGAGATGACATTGTTCCCTTTTTCCTTTGCACTTTTCAGTACATGGTATTCGGGATTTAGGTGCACAGGTGCAACTACTATTTCTGCAGGTTTAAGTTCAAAAGTTTCATTTGAAGAAAGAACAGGGAATATCTGCTGCAGGTCAGAAATTGTGGATCTGTCCAGTGTGTCATAGACATCAATGGCACGAACATTGTATCCAAGTCGCACCATCTCTTTTGCAATTGGTATGCCGGCGTGCGTCAGGTCGAGCACGACAGCATCCCTCTGACCTGCAGTCATATTCTGTGAGTTTATTATTTACAGTACTTCTGCTGCTCTTTCGAACACAAGTTCTGCAAGGAGCTCGTGGTGACCCAGTGGTTTACCATAGACGACAGGAACTTCCTTTCCATCTACTGTAAATTTACCCTCGCTTGTCTCAGGGTCAAGCTTGAGGATCTCAGGGATATCTTCTGTGATGTGTACACCGGATGCAAGGAATACTGGAACTGCTGCGATCTTTGTAACGCCTGTGCCTTCAAAGGATGCGAGTCCTTCTTCTACGGATGGGCCGCAGTTCTCCATGAAGCCCGTTTTGATAATATATTCTGGGTGCTTTTTTGCAATGGTATCTGCGATCTCTGTAACAACTTCCTTGTTGTAAGGCAGTCTGCTTCCGTGTCCAATAGCCAAGATTCCGATCTTTTCGCTCATTTTTATTACCTCTGATATTTTAATTTTGATGTTAACGGTGTTCATACGTTTGTACACCATTTGTGTTACTCCATAGATAATTTAATTACATAAAAACAATTCGGATTCCATCCGTTGTTCATCTGGGTGACTGGCTTAGTAATGATCGATCGACTTATAGATTATTGTCCAACTGTTAAACTGAACGAAAAATAACTATGCAATAATAAGTAAACAACGAAAAAAGAACCAACGATAAAAGAAACAACCAACAGAATGATCACTTAAAAAACATGAAAAATAAAAGATTAAAAAAATCAGGCGTCGTCGTATTCGCCATCATCTTCTTTATAGCTGTCAGACCCTATCATGGCGGCTTCGATAGAATCAATGCCATCGAGCCATTCTGCAACAAGTCCGTATGGGAGTTCTTCCATTGAAGATTCGGGAAGTTTTTTGCCGTCAAGCACAAGTGCTCCTACCTGGGCTACGCAGTAAATTGCAGAATCAATATCTTCTGTTTCTTCTGATTCCACTGCTGCGTTGATAAGTTCACCGATATCTGTTTCCTTGTCGAAGTCTTTGCTAATGTAACATTCAAATCCAGCAAAACTTCCCATGAGCGATGTCTGAAGGGATTCGATCATTAGGTCAATATCTTCGGATATTGGTTCAACCTCTGTGAGTGCGATGTTCTTGATATCATCAAGTATTGCCATGGCATCTTCTGCAGGAAGTGCATTGCTTTCATTCTTTGCAATTACCTTGAGGCATGCGAGAATGACATCATCTGTCATGTTCACAAAAACAGCCCCTTCCTTTTCAGAGCTTTCTTCTTCCTTAAATTCGAACCCGCTTTCCTTTACCTGTTTAAGCCAGTTGTTCCAGCGGTCTGTTGTATAAAATTCATGTTCGATCTTTTCATGAGATTCTGGCATCTTGATACCTCGTTTTATTGCATTTCTAGGTTTATTTAGGACATGTTTCCAGTATTCATATAAAAGACATTCGAACCGTTTCAGAGCAGTAGTTCTACTTTTTTAAGTGAACCTGATTGTTCTGATTCGATATCCACATTCTCCATCACTTTGTTTATGCTGCATTTGTCCCCATTACGGAGGCCTTTTGGATGGCAGAGGTCATATGTCTCAGAATCAAGTTCGCCATCGCAATTTGGGGTCTGATATCGGATAGTTGCGCCCTTGATCGCCTTTTTGGAATCAATTGCTGCAATTATAGGTGCTTTGATAACATCTACTACCAATGCGCCGGTATCATGGACAAAGCACTCATGAGTGGTCTGGTTCCTGACCTTGACTATCCTGTACTTTCTTCCTTTTTCAAGACCCATGCATGTGTTCTTCAACTTGCATTGTTCGCATTCGGGTGCTTCACCTTCGAAAAAGAACTCTTCGCCTTCCTTTGCAAGCCTGGTTCCAATGAGTGTTATAGCGGTATCCATGTCCTCCATCTAATCACCTTGTGTATTATGAAACTGTAATAATGTATGTAAGTATGATATTTATTGTAAGTATTGTGTCCCATGTTCCGATAATATTGCTTATCCTATCTGCTCTGCTTTTTGTAGCTTTTTAGGATATTACTTTTGTTTTCCTCGCAACTATCTCGGCAGCATCAGGTGTCAGGCCTGTGGCAAGTATTGTATATCTTTCGGGACGGATGGTATGTGAGAGTACAAGTGCTTCTAATATATACTTATCTTCAATTCCCATCTCCTCTGCGGTTACCGGAGCGTTTATGATCTTGAGTGCATCGCGTATCCTCTTCCAGTCACCGCCATGCAGGTACATCATCATTATTGTTCCAACACCGCACTGTTCACCGTGAAGTGCCGGTATGGGTGCTACCTTATTAAGTGCATGACTGAACATGTGCTCGGATCCTGATGCCGGTCTTGATGAGCCGGCAATGCTCATTGCAACACCACTTGATACAAGTGCCTTGACCACCATACGCACAGAACTTTCCAGTTCAGGTTTTATAGTATCTGCAGAATCGATCAGTATTTGTGCTGTCATGCTTGAAAGCGCTGCAGCATATTCGCTGAATGGCACATTCTGCAGTCGATTTGCAAGTTGCCAGTCCAGAACTGCAGTACAGTTGGAAATTATATCTCCACAGCCTGATGCAAGCAGCCGGTAGGGTGCATTTGCGATGATCTCGGTATCAGCTACGACCGCCATGGGTGCATTTGCCTGGATGGATGCTGTTTTTGTACCATCTTTTATGGACGCTCTGGATGAGACTATACCATCATGTGATGCAGCTGTTGGCACACTTATGAATGGTACTTCGATCTCTGTTGCTGCAAGCTTTGCAACATCTATGGATTTCCCGCTGCCAACTCCAAGCAGGTATTCCACGTCTGAATCGACCGCCTGTCTTCTTACCCTGTCAACCTCTTTCATGGAAGCAGCTTCAGAAACGATCATTTCCACGTTCTGCCCACTGTCGACCAGTGAATCATGGACAATGTCGCCAGCTATCTTCCTTGTGCTCTTACCTGTGACTATCAATGCATTGTCAACAAGTTTGAGGTCTGCGCAGACATTCTTAACATCATCGATGACACCATGTCCGATCACGATATCCCTTGGGAGTTGCATCCATCTCTTCTGTACGTTCATATTCTGCGTCACGTCCATATGTGTATGGTTTTCTGATATTCCTGAAACCATATATTAATAAGTATTAGTGTTATTAGGTTGTTCCTATAACTCTATCAAGTGATAACCAATGTGTCCGTTCGTAGATAAAATTATGCAATTTGTTAATGAGTACTATCTCGATCCTATTTTCCAGGATAGTGGATATAATCCGGTAAATACTCTCACATGGGCACTGATCCTTGGTATCTGTGTATTTGCAGTGGCAAAAATGCTCGACAAGTGGAATGTTAAGGTGGATGAAAGATTTGTTTTCTCCATTGTTCCCTTTGTGCTGGCAGGTTCTTCCCTGAGAGTTATGGAGGATGCCGGTATCTTTGACCCTCCTCTTAGTTATCTGTTCATAACCCCTAACATCTATTTCGTGGTGTTCGTTGGTACTGTAATATGCCTTCTTTTCTCAAGATGGCTTTATTCATCAGGCAAGGTCACTGACGGGAACCGGTCCTTTGCATTACTGGGACTTGGCTGGTTCGTACTGAACATAATAGCCCTTCTTGTTGTGGAAGATGTTGAGCGTCCGTTCAGTCTTATTGCAATCGTTTCCTCAGGAACACTATTTGCAGGTGCTATCTATTTCCTGCTGGAAAAGGTCGGCTGGCCTTACATAAATGACCGTCTCAATCTGATGATCATCTGGGCACACCTGCTTGATGCATCCTCAACCTTTATCGGAGTTGACACTCTTGGTTATTATGAAAAACATGTCGTGCCTGCATACCTTATTGACCTGACAGGCACTGCTCTGGTGATGTATCCTCTGAAACTGGCTATATTCCTGCCTGTGATATATCTCCTGGACACCCAGTTCACTGTAGATGAAGAGTCAAGGAATCTGAGGACATTTGTAAAGATGGTGATCATAATACTGGGCCTTTCCCCTGCATGCAGGAACACTATCCGTATGGCCCTTGGGATATGATGGTAATGGACGATACTACCACTGATGGAACTTCGATGAACGCTGCTGCACTGGAAGATACCGATGATCCGGTCTTTGAAAGTAAGGGCGCACCTGCCTGTGAAAGTGGCTTGTGCAATGTACGCAACTACATTTCCGGATTGATACCTGAGATCTCCTTAGTTGTCGTGCTGTTCATATTATCTGGGATTGCCGGTTATTTCTACACTGCATTAAACCCTGCATCATCTGATATTGCGCTGGAGGGCTTGGAAGGGCTTGTTGAACTTATCATGAGCATGACCCCGTTAGAGATCATGCTGTTCATTTTCTTTAACAATGCTATCAAGAGCCTGATGGCCTTTGTCCTGGGACTGGCCTTTGGTCTGATTCCTTTGTTGTTCGTGGTTTCCAATGGCTACATTCTTGGAGTTGTGACCTACCTTGAATCTCAGGAGAATGGCTTTGCCTATATATTCCTGGGCATCCTGCCTCATGGCATCATTGAGCTTCCGATGATACTGATCTCGGCAGCCATGGGTGTGAGAATGGGTATCAATGTCCTGAAAGCCCTTGCAGGCAGGTATGTAGATATTAAAGGTGAATTCAAGAAGGGGATAAATGTGTTCTTCCGCTTTATCATGCCTATGCTTTTGCTGGCAGCTGGAATTGAGACATTTATTACGCCTGTGGTTATCGGTCTATATACAGGCACAATCTGATTAAATTTTGATCACATTCTGGGTGACTGGTTCTTATGATCTCCTCTTTTTGTTATTTTGCCATGGAATGCAGTAATTTATCTGATATGCAAGAATAAGTCTTTTATAACCACTTAACTATTGTATCACAAAAACCCGGAGAACAAAGGATGATCGACAGGAAAGAGATTATTGAGATTGCTGAAAGCTATTACACTGATAATATCAAGATCGGAGCGGTTGCTTCACATTCAGGACTGGATGTTTATGACGGCGCTATCGAGGAAGGTTTTGAGACCTTTGCGATATGCCAGGCCGGACGTGAAAAGACCTACACCGAGTACTTCAAGTCCAAGAGGGACGCTGATAACAATGTTGTACGTGGTATCGTTGATGACTATGCTGTCTATGACAGGTTCGATGAGATCCTGCGCCCGGAGAACCAGCAGAAGCTCATTGACGACAACATTCTTTTCGTTCCTAACAGGTCTTTTACCTCATACTGTGACATCGATGCGGTAGAGAACGACTTCCGTGTCCCTATGGTCGGTAGCAGGAACATGCTCCGCAGTGAGGAAAGAGGTCTTGACCAGGACTACTACTGGCTTCTGGAAAAGGCAGGTCTCCCATTCCCTGAGCGTATCGCCGATCCGGAAGACATCGATGAACTCGTAATGGTGAAGCTCCCTCATGCGGTCAAGACGCTTGAGCGCGGTTTCTTTACAGCAGGAACATACAGCGAATATGTGGAAAAATCCGAGTCTCTCATCAGGCAGGGTGTTATCACAAGGGAAGCTCTAAAAGATGCAAGGATCGAGCGTTACATCATTGGTCCTGTTTTCAACTTCGACCTGTTCTACTCTCCTATAGAAGAAGAGATGAACAAGACCGAGCTGCTCGGTATCGACTGGAGGTTCGAGACTAGCCTTGACGGTCATGTAAGGCTTCCTGCACCACAACAGATGACCCTTGCAGAGCACCAGCTTACTCCTGAGTACACAGTCTGTGGACACAATTCCGCAACACTTCGTGAATCTCTCCTCGAGGAAGTTTTCAAGCTCTCAGAGGCATACATAAAGGCATCCAAGGAATATTATGATCCTGGAGTTATCGGCCCATTCTGCCTCCAGACCTGCATTGACAAGGACCTGAACTTCTACATATATGATGTTGCCCCAAGGGTAGGTGGCGGTACCAACGTTCACATGTCTGTAGGTCACCCATACGGCAACACTCTCTGGCGCAAGCCAATGAGTACCGGAAGACGTGTGGCACTCGAGGTCCGCCGTGCTATCGAGTCCGGCCAGCTCGACAAGATCATCACATAAGTCCTTTATATCAGATCAAAAGCTCCTTTCAAAGGAGTTTTTCTATTTTTTATTTTGTTGCATCTAATTTCGTTGCAGTTTTCCCACTAATTTGATCCTACTCTTTATATTGCTCTTCTGATGCTGTTTTTGTTGTCTGCCGATTTGGCAGTATGCAATAGTTATTATATTTATTCTTCATATCTATTAATTGGGAATTATTTCTCTGATATTTTTCGGCGAAACGGTTTTATATAGCATATCATTATAATACTCATTATGATGGGGACGATTCTGTGTATGTTCTCATGATTATCTTATCAGGAGACAGTTCTCATGAAAATTGTACATGCACAAACTGTACTTACTGAGGATCAGCTTGAAGCACTTAAGAAAAAGACCAAAGAACCCTCTACAAAGGATGCCCTGAGTACAGCGGTTCAGCACTATCTTGAGTGCGAGTACACTGAAATGAGTGATGAGATGTGGACTCACAAGCTAGAGAAAGTAGTACAGAAGAAGCAACAGAAAAGTATTAATTAAACTAAGCGTATATAAAAGTGGAGGAATATAATTTGTTTAAAATGAACAGAAATGAAGACGCAGTGTCTCCGGTCATCGGTGTAATCCTGATGGTCGCAATCACTGTGATCCTTGCTGCTGTTATCGCAGCATTCGTGTTTGGAATGGGACCATCCGAGATGGCACCACAGTCAAGTTTAAAACTGAGCAATGTATCAGATGATGGTTTCAATTTGAACCACCAAGGCGGAGATGAGATTCTATGGAACAATACCAATCTCATTGTTGATAATGCCCCAGTAACTGTGTCGGAAGATAACCTGACTGCAGGTAGTTCTATCTTTATCAGCACTTCCTCAGCTCTGGAGAATGGTGATTCTATTACAATTGTGGATGTACCTAGCCAGCAGTTGATTGCTGAACTTACGGTAAGGCGCTAAAGTCAATAACCATGGTGCTTAACCGCACCATCCTTTTTTCTTTAATTGCAGCAACAGTCCAAGTATTGCTTTTGATTATCGCAACAACATGCTTTTATCGATTAAACTATTCTGCTGTGTTCTGTTTGAATGATAGACTTTTCCCCAATCATATGTCTGCATTTATGATTTACATGATTTGTTCTTATATCACATCTAATGGCAATTAGAAATGAATTATTAAGTTCTGAATGAATGCCAATATTTAAATGAAATTACACATGTACACATATTGAGGAATCAAAAATGTTTAAGATAATTAATAACGAAAATGCAGCATCTTTCCCCATCGCTGAAATTACGATGCTTGCGCTTGGTATAATTATTGCTGGTGTTCTTGCAGCATATGCGCTTGGTATGTGAGCGTTCTATACAGCACTACAGTTGCGTATCCTAAAATTAAGAAAAGGATGGTGCATTACTGCACCAAATATACTATTTTAAATAATTACGTTTAAAAAGCAGTTGAAATAATTCCCTCACTTCAACGTGCACTCCGTAATCTCGTTCTCAACACTCGTGGCCATAACAGAATCGATCTCTTTCAGATCTCCGCCCTGTCCAAGTGCCCACATAAGCTTCACCAGAGCGACCTCTGGTAGCATATCTTCGCCTTCGATTGCACCGGCTTTCAGGATATCCCTGCCGGTATCGTAGACGCGGTCACAGACACGTCCGTTGAGGCACTGTGATGTCATGACTACTGGAATGCCTGCTTCTGTGGCGCGTCTGATGTTCGGGATCCAGTCGGTGGAAACATGTCCCAGCCCGGTTCCTTCTATGACGAGACCTTTGTAGCCGGAGTTAATGTAGTATGAGAGAATGTCTGAGTCGGCACCGGGTACGAACTTCACCAGGGCGCATTTTGGTTCAAGGGTGGCTTTAACTTCCAGCTCATGGGTGCCGCGCTTGGTGTATGGCAGGATAGTCTCGATTCTTTTTGTGGAGTAATCCACGTAGCCGATAGGGTCGGAGTTTATGGACTGGAATGCATCCCTTCTGGATGTGTGCATCTTCCTGACCTTTGTGCCGTAGTGGATGGCACAGTGTTCATCGCAGGCAGTGTCGTGCATGACCACGCATACTTCGGCAATGTCACTGACTGCGACCTTTGTGGCACAGATGGCATTCATTGCATTATCACTGCTGGGTCTGTCAGCACTGCGCTGGGAGCCCACAAATACTATTGGTACCGGGGTCTTGAGCATGAATGACAGGGCTGCTGCGGAGTACATCATGGTGTCTGTTCCGTGGGCAACGATGATACCGTCAGCGCCGTTCTCGATCTCTTCGGCGACAGCCTGGGCGAGTTCGGTCCAGTATTCGGTCTTCATGTTCTCGGACAGGATGTTGTAGACAACCCTTCCGCTGATGTTTGCGATCTCTGTGATCTCCGGGATGGCATCCACGATATCGTCAGCAGAGAACTGTGCGGTGACAGCGCCTGTGCGGTAGTCCACTTTACTGGCGATCGTTCCGCCGGTGGAGAGGATGGTGACCTTTGGGAGCTTCTTTGATGGCTTTGCTTTTGCAGCTTTCTCTTTCTTCACTGCTTTATTCGGGTCAGCTTTCTCAAGCAGCGTTATCGTTGCGCCTTCAGGGTCAATGCCTGCATTGTAGCCACTGACCATCTTGATCACAACATGGTCTGTAGTGGTTGGCATAACGATACCCTCGTAAACATTTCCGTCCTTCTCTATCCTTATCCTGTCGCCAAGTTCAAAATCCATCATCATCCCTCATAATCCGTCATCAATATGATCGTTCGTAATTTTCAGCTAATTCCTCAGTCACTCATACAGTCATCTACGACGCTGAAAAGTGCTTCCATAGCGCTGTCAACATTAGCTTTCAGTTTGTTGAGTCTGTTCTCATCCTCTGTTGATCTTGTCCTGCAATTACTGATCAACTGCTGCATGGCGGCCGGTGATGGTCCACCGGTCACAGTTCGCTTCCTTACGTTCATTGTCGGGTCGAGTGCTTCGTTCACCATCTGCTCGGTAAGTCCTCTTCCGCTTAAGCTTTCTCCAATGACATTGTGGGCAACCGCATCGATCTCGCCGAGTGTCGGTTCACCATTTCCGCGTGCAAGCACTCCAACGATCTGATGTGCGGTCCTGAACGGTATGTCACAGATACGCACCATGGTATCTGCAAGCTCGGTTGCAGTTGTAAAACCTGCTGTTGCCAGGCCTGCCATGTTCTCCTTGTTGATCTTCATGGTTGCTATCATTCCGGCCATGACCCTGACGGATGTTTTTGTTGTCTTCAGGGAGCGCCAGATGTTCGGTGTTGCTTCCTGCAGGTCGCGGTTATAGCTTAACGGCAATGCTTTGCAGATTGATATCAATGACATGAGTGAACCGATGGCAACACCGCTCTTTCCTCTCAGCAGTTCGGCAGTGTCTGGGTTCTTTTTCTGCGGCATGATGGATGAAGTGGATGCATACCTGTCATCCAGTTCAATGAATGAAAATTCGGATGTAGACCAGATCACAAGTTCCTCGGCTATTTTGCTCAGGTTAATCATGAGATTTGCAAAAACTGCTGCTGTCTCTATCAGGAAATCGCGTGAGCTGACAGCATCCATGGAGTTCTCAACAATTCCGTCAAAACCGAGGAGTGTTCTTGTCCTTTCCCTGTCCAGATCAAAGCCTGTGGATGCAAAAGCTGCAGCACCAAGCGGGCTCATGTTCACACGTGAGTAGCAGTCCCTTGTACGCTCGAAATCACGACCTACAGCATTTGCATGCGCTGTCAGGTGGTGTGCCAGGGTGGTTGGCTGTGCGTGCTGCAGGTGGGTGAAACCCGGCATAAGGGTATCAACATTTTCTGAAGCTACATCTATTAGCGTGTTGCGAAGGTTGATCAGATCTTCCATGATCAACAGCATTTCATCCCTGAGTGTGAGCCTGATGCAGGTAGCTACCTCGTCGTTACGTGACCTTCCTGAGTGCATACGTCCGCCGACATCTTCTCCTGCCATGTCAATAAGCCTTGATTCAAGCGAGATGTGAATATCCTCATAAGTATGGTCGAGCTTCTCGATGCCTTCCTCTCTTATTTTCAGGAGTCCTTCCAGTATCTTCTGGCAGTCCTCTGCTTTTATCACATTTCTCTCTTTGAGCATGACCGTGTGTGCAAGGTCTACAAGGACATCAGAATTAAATATCCATTTGTCAGCGCTCATTGATGAGGTGTACTCTATGATCTCTTCATCAGGGACGGACGCCAGTCGTCCTCTTCTTAAAATATCGCTCATTAAATACCTCGGGATGATCTATTATCTATATATTTGTCAGGTTATGTAGCGTGGTATGCCACAAAGACTTAAAAACGAATCGGTTTCCCTTGTAGATTCTGACATTATTTATGAGGGTGCGGCTCAAATGATGCCAAATCTTGAGGAAATATAATTGAAAAGACGACTTCTGATCTGGAAAATTAGGGGTTTGGTGGTTCTGCTTTATTAGGCAGTTGGATATGTATCTCCGTTCCCTTGTTCTCCCCTTCGCTCTCTGCCCAGATCTTACCATCGTGAGCTGTTACGATCTCTTTGCAGATGTACAGTCCCAGACCGGTACCTCCGTATTTGCGTTTCCTTGTAGCATCGATCTGGTAGAAACGCCTGAAGAGCATTGGGATAAGGTCTGGTGGGATGCCTATGCCTGTGTCCTTCAGGACGATGTGCAGGTATTCCTCTTCCTCTTCTACAGTAAAGGTAAGTGTTCCTCCTTCAGGTGTGAACTTGATGGCATTGTCAACGATATTGGTGAATGTATCTGTGAGCTTGTCCTTATCTCCATTTATCAGGGGTAGTTTGTCCGGGATATTTCTCTCCACTTTTAGTCCTTTTTGCTCGATCTGTATTTTTAGATCCTGAAGTGTCATTTCAATGATTTCGGCAATCGACGTCGGTTCGAAAATGTACTTCACGGTACCTGAGTGTACTCTGCTTATGTACAGTAGTGAATCTACCAGTCTCTTCAGTCTTTCAGCATTTCGAAGTACGGTGGTCTCCACTTCTTTCTGCTTATCTGTCAATGGTCCCAGAGATTCCTCGGAGATAAGTTCGGTGTAACCTTTGATCGAAGTAAGGGGTGTCTTAAGCTCATGACTTACGTTGGACAGGAACTCATCCTTCATTTTGTCCAGGGATTTGAGTTCCTCATTGGCAGCTGCAAGGTCTTCTGCATATTTTATCATTGCTTCTTCTGCTTCTACACGGGCAGTGATATCTTCGACGATACCGACGCCACCAAGCAGTTTTCCATCATCTGAGATGTTCGGGCTATAATCTGCTTTTATTGGTGTGGTCTTTCCGCTTAACGGGTTCCTGTACTTTCCCTCATAATGCCCGGAGCTTCTAGAGAAGATCGACTTGACAGCTTCTTTCATCTCCTCGTCATCGATATCACTTATCATGTTCATGCCAATGATCTTGTCTTTTGGCACACCCATGATCTTTGCAATATTGTCATTACAATGGGTTATGTTCGCATCTTCATCGAAATTAAATATTCCAAGCGGTGAGTTCTCGAAAATGAACCTGTACTTTTTCTCACTTTTAAGAAGAGCTTCCTCGGCGAGCTTACGCTCGGTGATGTCGATCATGATGCCCTGATAATAGGATGGCTTATTTTCCTCATCAAACACAAGCAGTGACCTTTCAGCTACCCATCTTACTTCGCCGGATTTGGTTAGTATTCTGTATTCCTTTGAAAAGAACTGCTTTCCTTCAATTTCAAGCTGTGTTACGTTATTACGTACAAAATCAAGATCATCTGGATGTATTATGTCTCCGTATATCAGCTTGCCGGATGTAAAGTCCTCGGGGCTGTATCCAAATTGGGATATGTTGTCTGAAACGAATTCGACCGGCCAGTCCTTTTCTGCTGTCCAGAGGAAGGCAACTACCGGACTGTTCTTATAAATATCTTCAAGTTTCTTTTTTGAGCTTAGCATATCCTTGAAGGTCTTTTCGCGGATCTTTTGCTCTGAAAAGCTTTCTACAGTACATATTATTCCGGAATACTTCCCCTCTCCGTTTACCATTGGAAAAATGTGCCCGCTCTGGATACTAAGCTTCCCTTCAGGTGTCAGAAATTGTAATGAGTGATAGCGTGAAGGTTTCAGCGTATCTTTTACACGAAGCGCCAATTCCCTGAAGTGTCCTTCATCTCCTACACTGAGGTGTGCCAGTTCCATGAAGTAGTTTAGATCTGCTCCAATGATCTTATCGCGTGGAAGGCCGGTTATTTCTTCCATTCCTTCATTGAAATAGATGAATTTGTTGTTGATGTCAACAGCCCATATTCCCTTATACATGTTGTTGAGCAGTTTGTCTGGCAAACCTTTCATAACATCTCCCCGCATATTGTCAATTATCTGTTGAAGCTAATGCTAGTGGGTACAGGACATCGATCTTCGTAGAAAGAATGATCAAATTATGTGGAGATCCGCTTGAATAGCTACAACTTATCCCATAATTAAGTTGATCTTGCTCGAATTAATAAGTTTTGGCAGTTTTATTTCCATATTCTTCGTGCTCATCGTCGTATCGATTTAACTTCACAAAGAATACGGAACCTTTTCCTGAAGGGTTATCTCTCACACCAACATCTCCTTCATGAAGTTCAATGGTCCTTTTGACGATGGCAAGCCCAAGTCCTGATCCCCTTACTCCTGTTTTATTCACTCTCTTAAAGCGATCAAAGACAGTTGTTTTATGCTCATCCTTAATTCCCTCGCCAAAATCAGTGATCGTAACTTCTGTGAGATCATCGCTTTCTTTGATCTCTACGATAACTTCGGTTTTCTCAGGACTGTACTTGATCGCATTTGAGATCAGGTTGGTGAACACAGTTTCAATAATTGGGTTGGCCAGTACATGATGTGGTTCCTTTTCATTGAACTTGATAACTATTTCCTTGTTGCCGGCCTGTGTTGTCAGTATGTCAATTGAATGCTCGATGATGCTGGTAATATCCTGTACCTTGAGTTCAAGCTCATCGGAGCTTTCCACCTTGGCAAACTCTGCTGCAGATTGTATCATTTCAATGAGATTATTATTGCTATCCAAAATTCTCCCAAGCAATCGTTTTGTCTGATCGTCCTCCTCGGTCATAAGAAGAAGCTCACTGAATCCTTTTATGACACTTGCAGGGTTTAACAGATCGTGGCGCATAATGTCGGTGAACATGTCTTTAAGCTCATTGGACTGTTCCAGTTTCCGTGCATACTCCTTAAGTTCCTGTTCAGCTATCTGGCGATCGATGCTTGCCTGCTGTAGTGCCAGGCGTGTTTGGTCAATACCTTCTGTAAGTACTTTCAGGTCACCATGTCCATGGAAATGTACTCTTCGTGAAAAGTCTTCTTTTTCCATCGCTACAAGGACTTCATTGGATTCGGTTATGATAACATCCAACAGTTTGGCAAAATAATTGATCGATTGCGCAAGTTGCTTGAATTCTCCTTCGGTATCACCTTCGAAACGGGCATCCAAATGACCTTTTGATAGTTCGACTGCAACCCTCGTAGTTTCATGTATGGGCACCACAACTCCGTCGAGGATGTTGTTGAGACCGTCAGGTATCTTCTTGAAATCCTCGTCAATATCTGTATTGGCCCTGATGTTCAATTCTCCATCAGCGATAGAGTCAGCCATTTCCTTGAAATCGTTTACAATATCGTCTATAGATCCGGTTACAGTTCGTGAAGTAAGGTATGCTGCAATACTTGTAAAGAAAATTGAAAGGATGCCGATCGCGATCAGTTTATCTCTTAATGCAAAAGTGCCTTCAAGCATTTCCTCTTTTGGAATTATGAGGAAGAATCCGTAGTTCTTTGATTCGATAGGTTCGTAGAATACGATGACCTCTTTCCCTGTGACCGGGTCGATCGTATCAACATAACCACTTTTCTTATACTTTATATCGTCTGCTGCTTTAGAGAAGCCCTCGTTCTCATAATCATAGATCGTCTTATTTCCTATCCAGTCCTTGTTATAAGGCTGGGAGAGTATAAGTCCTGAACTGCCGGTCATGATGGCATATCCTGTATCGAATGCTGTGACCTGGCTTACAATCTCATCCATATAGTCCAATGAGACATCAACTCCGGCTATCCCTATGAATTCTCCATCTTTTATTATGGGTGAACTATAGCTGATAATGAATACGCCATCGTAGTAGTATGGGTCACTGATAATGTCATCTTTGAAGACCTTTGGATAAATGTAGTAATCATAACTTTCGCAATCTATCAAGTAGTCCTTTTCAATATTTCCGTTGATCTTATTCCAGTATGTTGCGAACCTGCCTTCACTATCGTAACCTTCAATGTTAGTAAATTCATTATCCTTGCCATCAAATGCATTTGGTTCATAGCATACATAAGTTCCCAAAAGGTGTGGATTGTTTTCCAGGATCGAATGTAAAATCCTGTTGATCTCATCCCGGTCAGATGAATTATATTCACCCAATGTAAGACTGATAGAACGAGCAATTGCAAGATCGGACCGCATATCCCCATCGAATTTGTTCGCGTAGCTCTTTGTGATCTCAGTAGCTTGTTTGTGTGTAAGCTCTTCCTGTACTAAGATCTGAGTTGTGATCGTGATAGAAGTTGCCAGTACCATTACAAGAAGAACTCCTGCAACAGCAGCAAGAACAAGTTTAGATCTTAACGGGATCTGCATCCAATTCATGTGACTCCATTCTTAAAAGCGGATAATGCAATATTAACGTTTCTAAACTGTATATTCACTTTCGTATTATTCAGTTACATATTGCCATAGATATTTCAATTTTAACTAATATATATTACCTCTCTTGATATGTATATCATTAAGCAAAAATGCTGGAGAATTAAAAATTAGATGGATCGCAATAAAATTTACGTAACTTGCAAAGTGGTAGTGTAAATGACGTTTTTCAAGTTTTTCTATCTCGTTTGTACAATGTTTGAATACATCTGTTGCAATGTATCTACAGTATTCACAACTTCATCTTTCTGTATTCGATATTCTCGTAATCATTTTATATCAGCTATCAAACCGATTTCCTGAAATGCGTTTCCATTTTTGCAATACTATGTTCAAAAGGTATGCAGTAGCCATTACAATGATTATTGTAGCTCCTGATGCTATATCAAAATAGTATGATAATAATAATCCGGTTATGGTAAATGTAGCACCGAACAGTATTGAGAGGTACATCATGGTCTTCATGTTGCTGGTATACTGGCGACTCAATGCTGCAGGGATCGTAAGAAGGGCTATCACAAGTATAAGTCCGACCACGCGTATCATCACTACGACTGTCAGTGCAATAAGACATAGTAGCAAAAGGTATAATTTTTCCGTAGGAACTCCTGATACTTTGGAGAACTCCTCATCATAGCACAATGCCATGAACTCTTTATAAAGTACATATACAGTACCTATGATCACTGCATCGAGTGCCAGCATCAGGTAGATATCCGAACCTGGCACGGTCAATATATTTCCGAACAGGTATGTCATAAGGTCAGGTGCATAGCCGGGTGTCCATCCGATGAATATGATCCCTATCGCCATTCCAAGAGACCAGAGAATTCCAATGATAGTGTCTTCAGGAACATCCGATCTTTTACTGATGGTTCCCATTGTCAGGGCTGAGAAAAGGCTGAAGGGGAGAACACCGAATATTGGATTGATCCCGAGGAAGTAGCTGATACCAATACCTCCAAAGGAAGCGTGTGCGATACCGCCACTGATGAATACGATCTTCTTTACCACAACATAAACACCGATTATGCCACATGCGATACTTGCCAGCAATCCTGCAAAGATGGCATTTGTCATGAACTCGTATTGTAAAAGCTCTATCATTGAAGTTCCTCTCAATGTTTATGTAATACCCTGTGCGGTACTCCGTGTGCGATAAGTTCCACCGGACATCCATATGATTGTTCAATATCGTCAGGGATCAGCTCTTTTGAGCCGTGGTAGTGTAGTTTCCCGTTAAGGCAGGCAATCTTATCAACAAGTACCGACACTGCGCTCAGGTCGTGGGATACCATGATAATGGTCACTTCTGACTTAAGCTTCTCCAGTAGTTCGTAGAACTCTTTCTGCATGCGGGTATCGATGCCTGTTGCCGGCTCATCCAAAAGAAGGACCTTTGGGTCGCTTACAAGAGAACGTGCGATGAATACTCTCTGGCGCTGACCACCTGAAAGCTCTCCTATCTGTCTGTCGCGAAACTCCAGCATGTCAACAATTTCGAGTGCTTTCTGTGTTGCCTTGAGGTCCTCGTCATTGTAATGCTGGAACAATCTTTTTGTTCCCATGCGTCCCATAAGTACTACTTCCCATACACTTATGGGGAAATCAATGTTAGAGGGCCCATACTGTGGCACATATCCTATCAACTGATGTGCCTTCTTCGGATTTTTTCCGAGAACTTTCACTTCTCCTTTTTGTGGCTTTATCAATCCCAGGATGACCTTTAACAAGGTACTTTTCCCACCGCCGTTAGGTCCTATAATTCCAAGGAAGTCCCCTTCTTCAACGGTCAGGTTCACATCTTCCAGTACGGTGAGCTTGTCATATTTTACCCATACATTCTTAAGACTGATCACTTCTGCCATTTGATCCCTCATTCCTTTGTAATGCCATGCGAAAATGCTTCGGTGATAATGTCAAGATTATCTATGTAATCTTTTGCTAGCGGATCCACAGTTACAACTTCGCCACCAATTTCAGATGCGATTGCCTCAGCGCTCTGTGTGCTGAACTGTGCCTGCACAAATATTACTTTGATATTTTTCTCTTCGGCTTCATCAATAAGCCTTTGCATATCCCGTGGGCTTGGCTCCTTTCCTTCTTCCTCGATAGTTATCATGTCGAGTCCATATTCAGTTGCAAAATAGTTCCAGGAAGGGTGGTATGTCATGAAACTGCCGCCTTCTTCGCCAAGGGTGTCCCTTATTCTGGCATCAGCTTCGTCCAGCTCTTTCAGGTAAGCCTTTTTGTTCTGCAAGTAGAATTCGCTGTTATCAGGATCTATCTCGATAAGGCCAAGGTATGTGTTCTCCACCATTATTTTAGCATTCATCGGAGATGTCCATACGTGAGGGTCAACTCCTCCATGGTCGTGGCCGGCTTCTGCTTCGCCTTCCTCAGCATTTTGTTCTTCTTCATGCTCTTCTTCATGCATTTCAATGATCTGAATCCCTTCTGAGCAATCCACTATCAGCATGTCCTCATTTACCGTTTCTATCTTCTCAAGCCAGACGTTCTCAAAAGGCAATCCTGATCCCACTGTAAAATATGCCCTTGCATCTGCTACATCCCTCAGTTGGCCGGCGGTTGGTTCGTGGGTGGCAGGACTTGCTCCCGGGGGTATCAGGACAACGACATTTACCCTGTCTCCTGCGATTTTATCTACAAATTCCTGCTGCGGCAGTATGCTTACTGCAACAACGATAGCATCGTCCTGGCTGGAGTTCTCTTCTGTCTGGTCGATGCAACCTGATGTGGATATGGCTACCAATAAAGTGAAGATGCCTAATATGAGTTTGATATTTCTGTTCATGCTATCCTCTTGAAGTGGGGGTCGTTTCGTCTTTTTTCTGTGTTATATAGTTTGGTGCTATGCCAAACAAGTAGTTTTAGATCTTTTCAATTTAGTAATGAATGCATATTCTTTATATATATTACGCATTTCCACTGATCAGATTGTATTTGTGATCAAATAAGTTTGCCACACTCCAACTTTTGTCTCTACAATTGTTTTTGATATTGTAAATCCATTTCTTAGGATCAGAAGTTATTTTGTGATGCACTTTCATATGTTTCACGTTCATTATCCAGGCTTCAAGACCAAAACAACTATTACGATTTAATCAATTATTTGTAAACATATTAATTATGTTATATTCAATGAGGTAAAAATATGAAAAAGCCATTTCAATTATTTATTTGTTTATTGCTTGTATCCGGAATGTTAGCTTTATCCGGCTGTGTTGATGATACTCCTGCTACATCGGATACTCCAGATACTTCGAATATTAACCAAAGTGAATTGCAGAATGATATTCTTTATCAGGTATCAACTATTGATGCCTTGCTTGAAGGTTTATATGATGGGCAGTTGAGTATGGGTGAACTGAAAGAACAAGGGGACCTTGGTCTTGGAACATTCGACGCTTTAGATGGAGAGATGATCGTTATTGATGGTGAGGTCTACCAGATGAAGACTGATGGCTATGCCTATTCTGTAGATGATTCCGTCACTACGCCCTTTGCAGCTGTAACTTATTTTGAGACGGATGAGGCCATCGTATTGAATGGTCCCTCGAACTCTTCTGAAGTTGCTTTATTGGTAGGGGAATCACTTCCTTCAAAGAACCTGATGTATGCCATCCGAATTGATGGCACGTTTGAGCATATGAAAGTACGCAGTGTTCCTGCCCAGGAAGAGCCATATCCTCTGCTGGTCGATGTGATCGCTGTAGAACAAGCTGTATTCGAGCTTGAGAATGTTGAGGGTAGCATTGTAGGCTTCTGGCTGCCTTACTATGTTGAAGGCATAAATGTGCCGGGTTACCATTTCCATTTCATTGACACGGACCGGGAAAAAGGTGGGCATGTGCTTGATTATACTATTCTTAATGGCACTGTCTATATCGACCAGACCGCAGGGTTTGAACTGTCACTTCCGGAATCAGCTGAGTTTATGGATGTGGACCTTTTACGCGATAAAGGGGATGAGTTGCACACTGTGGAAAAGGATGATGAATGAAGGTGGCCCTATTTTCCGGTCACCCATGATTTTTAAATAGGTTTGTAGCAATAGAAGCGCTACAATACCTAAGAGATCATTTTAATTTAAACCAAGGTGAACATATGTACGCAGACAGAATCAATGCACTACCTCCTTATTTATTTGCAACTATCGATGAAGCAAAGGCAGCCCAGAAGGCAAAAGGTGTCGATGTTATCGACCTCGGAGTGGGCGACCCTGACCAGCCAACCCCATCCCACATTGTCGATTCAATGTGTGATGCAGTAAAAGATCCTGCAACCCACAGATATCCTTCATACACCGGTATGATGGAGTTCAGGGAAGCAGTAGCAGACTGGTGTAAGGAATCCCGCGGCCTTGAGCTTGATGCTGCAACAGAGACCCTCACACTTATAGGTTCAAAGGAAGGTGTTGCACACATTCCTCTTGCATTCATCAACCCTGGTGATGTGGCACTTGTCCCTGATCCTGCATACCCTGTTTACAAGATCGGAACACAGTTCGCAGGCGGTGAAGCACACATCATGCCTCTCCTTGAGGAGAATGGTTTCCTTCCTGACCTTGAGGCAATTCCTAAGGACAAACTTGCAAGGGCTAAGCTCATGTTCCTGAACTATCCTAACAACCCAACATCTGCAACTGCTGATGTCAAGTTCTTTGAAGAGGTCGTGGAGTTCGCTAAAGAGAACGATGTTGTTGTAGTTCACGACAATGCTTACTCTGAGATGGTCTATGATGACTACAAGGCACCAAGCTTCCTTAGCGTAGATGGTGCAATGGATGTCGGAATGGAACTTTATTCCATGTCCAAGACCTACAACATGACTGGCTGGAGACTTGCATTCGCTGTTGGTAACAAGGACCTCATCACAGGATTCGGAAAGGCTAAGTCCAACATCGATTCCGGTGCATTCGATGCTATTCAGAGGGCAGGTATCACAGCACTCTCAAGCTCACAGCAGTGTGTTGCAGATATGAACACTATGTATGAGGAGAGGCGAGATGTGCTTCTTAAAGGCTTAAGGGGCATTGGTCTTGATGCAAAGGCACCAAAGGCAACATTCTACATGTGGGTACCAGTACCTGATGGTTATGACTCCATCGGATTCTCTAAGCTCTTGCTCGAGGAAGCAGGAATTGTAGCAACACCTGGTGTCGGCTTTGGTGAATACGGAGAAGGCTATGTGAGATTTGCTCTTACGCAGTCCGCTGACCGCCTCGAAGAAGCTGTTGGAAGAATGGAAAAACTGACCATTTAAGGTCAGATCAAAGTTATCTGAAAATTAGTAATGCCGCCGAAGTCGGTGGCATCATTTCTTTTTTTTTAGTTGTTTATAAATTTGGATCAACCGCAGGTTTGGTTGGCGTATTGATCGTTTGATGATCAGTTTATGATTGTTTGATCAATTTAATGTTTGAACACTTGCGTTTTACTTTTTGCTGAAATTCGATCTTGATCACTTCAACATCGAATTCGGATGTATGTGACCACTTCTTATCATGTGGTCAACAATAACCAGTGCCATCATGGCTTCTGCAACAGGTACCATTCTTGGCGGGATTGTCGGATCGTGGCGACCCTGGATGTTGATTTCAGTATCCTTCATCTCTTTCATGTCCACAGTTTGCTGCGGTTGTGAAATGGATGGTGTTGGTTTGACACTGGTGCGACAGACAATTGGCATTCCCGTGGACAATCCACCGAGGATTCCGCCTGCATTGTTGGTCTTGGTCTCTACCATTGCATCTTCCATGACAAAAGGATCATTCATCTGGCTACCTTTCATCTGTGAGGCTTCATAGCCTGCACCTATCTCAACAGCTTTGACCGCACCGATGCTCATCATGGCTTTTGCGATATCGGCATCTAGCTTGTCAAAGACAGGTTCTCCAATGCCTGCGGGAACTCCGGTTGCAATGATCTCTACGACACCTCCGATGCTGTCATGTTCTTCCCTTGCTTCTTCGACCTCTTTTAGCATCTTCGCTGCAGCTTCCATGTCTGCACACCTGACAGGTGTCTTTTCCAGGTCTTCTCTGATAACATCCAGAGGCATTGGTCTTGCACATACTGTGCCAAGTGATATGACGTGGGCAATGATTTCTATCCCGTATTTTGCAAGTATTTGTTTTGCGATAGCACCGGCGGCTACCCTGCCAATGGTCTCACGGGCCGATGAACGTCCGCCACCACGGTAGTCGCGAATGCCGTACTTTTTCATGTATGGGTAATCGGCATGTCCCGGCCTTGCAAGGTCTTTGATATTGTCGTAAGAACTTGATCTTGCATCCTTGTTCCACACCATCATGGAAATTGGTGTGCCGGTAGTCTTGCCTTCGAAAATTCCTGAAAGTATCTCGACGCTGTCTGCTTCGGAGCGCGGGGTGGATACCTGACTCTGTCCGGGGCGTCGCCTGTCCAGTTCTTTCTGGATCATCTGCGGCTCAAGGGGAAGTCCTGCGGGAACTCCGTCTACAACGACTCCCAATGCTTTTCCATGTGATTCTCCCCAGGTTGTGATCCTGAACGAGTGTCCAAAGGTATTTCCAGGCATGTTGATCAATTCCATTTGATGCTATTTTATTTTTTTTCCTTAAATGGGTCGATGTGAACCAATACTTCGGTTACACCTTCCAGTTCTTCTTTAAGATAGTCCATAACCCGATGTGAGATCGCATGAGCTTCGGAAACGGTCATTTCAGGCAATACCATGATGTGAAGGTCGATATGTATGTCGCCTTTACATCCTCTGGTCCTGATCTTGTGGCAATCACGAACTCCGTCTATCTCATAGGCAAGTGAACAGATCACTTCTTCTTCAAGCTGGGCTGCGTCACATAATGTATTGGAACTTGTCATTATTATTTTGATACCGGCCCTGACGATAACGGCTGCTATTATCAGTGATATAAGTGGGTCGATTATTGGATAGCCTGCTTCTATTGCTACAAGTGCTACGAGTACTGATAGTGAAACGAATATGTCACTTCTGGTATGAATGGAATCGGCCAGCAGGATCTCGCTGTTAAGTGATTCGCCTTTTCTCCTTTCATATTCGGTTACCATCAGGTTAACAGCCATTGTGCTTATCATGACAATAAAGCTCAGGCCGGTTACGGTGGGTTGTATGTCTGATGTGAACCTTGATATGGAATTATGGATTATCTCGAACCCGACGAAGATTATCAGCACTGCAATGACGATAGACGCAAGGGTTTCGAACTTCTGGTGTCCGTAAGGATGTGTCCTGTCAGGAGGTTTTGCTGCAACAAAGATAGCAACGATTCCGACGATGTTCGATATCCCGTCAAAAAGGGAATGGTAACCATCGGATTTCATGCTGAGCGTGTCAGTGAATGTGCCATAGATTATCTTTGCAAAAGCTACTATCAGATTCAGGACCAATATAATTACCAGTATCTTCTGTATCTTCTTCGAACGTTCATCCATGGCAATCTTTCCAACAATATCTTTGACGTGACATATATAGTTATGTTGAACTTTCAGACCTGCTTAAATAATTATATCACATATGTAATTTATACGATATACAGACGACAAACAAACAAAAATCAAGATAAAAAGACGATACACATTAACATTATAGAATATCAATGAGGTTTTATTAATGGTAAAAATCGCAGTTACAGGTAAAGGGGGTGTTGGCAAGACCACTCTGTCCGGAACTCTGGCAAGGCTGCTTGCCAGGGACGGTTACGAGGTACTTGCCATTGATGCTGATTCGGATATGAACCTTGCATCTTCACTGGGTATAGCTGAACCACCACGTCCGCTCACGGAGTACAAGGAGATGATCGATGAGCGTGCCGGTGAGGTTGGTGGCATGTTCAAGTACAATCCAAAAGTGGACGATATTGTGGACAAGTTCGGCGTAATCGGTCCCGATGGCGTCAGGATGCTGGTAATGGGTACAGTAGAACGTGGGGGAAGCGGTTGCATGTGTCCTGCATCTGCATTTTTGAGAGCACTGCTTCGCCATGTTGTATTGAAGGACAGCAGTGCACTGATCATGGACATGGAAGCCGGTATAGAGCACCTTGGTCGCGGAACGACACGTGGTATCGATCTCATGATCATCGTGGTGGAGCCCGGTATGCGGTCCATTGAGACTGCCGGAAGGATCAAGGAACTTGCAGGAGGTATCGGTGTGAAGAACCTTGCTGCGGTTGTAAACAAAGGAACCTCTGCTGATGTCAAGCCAAAACTTGCTGAGCTTGGAATTCCTGTCCTTGGCGAGATCCCATTCTCCCCTGACCTCATGAATGCTGATTTTGAAGGCAAGTCCCCAATTGATGCAGGCAGCGAGAGCATTGCTTCCTTTGTGGAAATTAAGGAAAAGATGCTTGAAATGATCGCAAACTTCAGCAAGGATGAAGAGAACTGAGTATTCACAGGTCGACCCATTCACCACAAAGGATGGCTCGACAATACGTGAATTGATGCATCCAAATGTCGGTGGCAGCCAAAAGCAGAGTCTTGCAGAGGCAACCGTTCCTGTGGGATGCAAGACGCTTGAACACCGACACCACGAATCTGAGGAGATCTACCATATAACAATTGGAAGCGGTCTCATGACACTGGGAAATGAGGTGTTTGGAGTGAGCGCCGGTGACACCATTCTGATAGATCCGGGTGTTGCTCATAAGATCGAAAATAACGGGGCTGAGGATATGAAGATCTTGTGTTGCTGCTCCCCGGCTTATTCCCATGAGGATACTGAACTGCTGGAATAAACACGTCTTCGTATTGTTTTTGCTCTTTCTTCTCTTTCTATTCTTTTTCCTCGTTCTCTTTATTCTCTGGAGTAAGTTCCCATTAGCTCAGCTTCTGCAATGATATGGTCCTGCATTGCTTGTTCCAGAATTGGTCTTGTGGAACCTGATTCCAGATCAAGCATGGTGTCAAGTGCATAGATCCTGAAAAAGTACCTGTGTGTTCCTGAAGGCGGGCATGGTCCGGCATATTCCTTGGTCTTAAAGTCGTTAAGTCCCTGTACTCCTGGAATTGTGTCCTCGTTGATGATCGACCCCGGTTCAATGTTCCATATTATCCAGTGAGTGAATGTCCCTCTCGGAGCATCGGGATCATCAACTATCAGCACAAGGCTTTTGGCATCTTCAGGCAGGATGCCGGGAATGAGCTCCGGATTAATATTATCCCCTTCGCAGGTGTAGCGTGAGGGGATCTCTCCGTTGTTCTCAAAGGAGTTGGTAGAGATCGTGAATGTATTCTCCTTGTCGTTCTCAATTATATCCGGGATCAGCTCAGGTTCAGTATCTATGGTTGTACACCCCGATATTGCTATGATCAGTATTATTGCAGCTAATGTAACGATATTCGTAAATGTACGCATTTCAATTACCCCTGTCCTACATTTGCTTGCTTCTTTAATAAACTATATATTTAATAGGCGTTTTTTTCGTAATTGTTCGACACATCCCTAACGATCTCCCGGAGCAATACTATTGAGTCCCATAGGAAACATCATATCAA
The DNA here is from genome assembly GCF_000765475.1 of Methanococcoides methylutens. Taxonomy (NCBI): domain Archaea; kingdom Methanobacteriati; phylum Methanobacteriota; class Methanomicrobia; order Methanosarcinales; family Methanosarcinaceae; genus Methanococcoides; species Methanococcoides methylutens. The sequence continues at coordinate 186,049 of NZ_JRHO01000014.1, read as the reverse complement.
GGTTGCAGAATTCAGAAAAGGTTGAGAGGGTCAGGCTGAGCCTTCAGCTTATTGGTCTTGCGATCTTCATCTATTTTGGTTCGCAGTCAACATTCTATGTTGTTCTCCTGTCAATTCCTATTGCTCTGCTATTCGGTCCGGTCTATTGTGGCTGGATGTGCCCAAGGGGCATGTTCCAGAACATCATCGGTTCCATGGGGAAAAGGGTCCTTGGTAAAAGATACAACACTTTGGTCCCGAAAAGGTTCCATGGTTCGCTTTTATATTTCCGATATGTAGTATTGCTTTTCCTGGTGACTGCGCTGTTGCTGCATGAATTTCAGTTCATTAATGATTCCATAATGGAATCTGTGGTGGTAGATGGTCTGCTACTGATCATGGCGGTTTCGATACTTCTTTCCTTTTTTGTGGACAGGGCTGCATGCAGGTATTTCTGTAAAGAAGGTGCAGCAGCTTCACTAACAAATCTGGTCAAGATCAGGATGATCAGGCGTGATCACTCGATCTGTAATTCATGCGGGATATGTGACAGGATGTGTCCGATGTGGATCGATGTTTCAAAAAAGGATGTTGTCAGGGATGCTGCTTGCATAAGTTGTATGAAGTGTGTTCAAAAATGTCCTGTGAATGCGCTTAAAGTTGAATAAATTAAATGAAGCTGAAAATTGAAGTAAAAAACGTTGATCAGGCATTAAACCCGATCATACCTCAACACAGTTTTCCCACAGGCCGTGGATGTTACAATACCCAAGAGCACAGAACCCCTTGTATTCACCAATGTTCTCAAGCTTGAACCAGCAGTCAGGTTTTGTGTTTCCCGGGCTGAAGTTGACTCTTCCGAGGTTAACGACTTCGCCGCCATCTTTCTTGCCATAAAGCTCTACCCATGCAATGTGATGTTCAACGGTGTTTGGATGTGCGGTCTCTTTACCTACGATTACTCGAACAAGGTCTGCATCTGTTCCTCCATGACCTTCAAGGATCTCGATCGTAGGTACATGTTTCTCCTTCATTGCGCTTTCTGCTTCAATGTCCTTTCCTTTGACTAATTCTCCAAAATTCAAAAATTTCACTCCTTTCATTATTTATTCTTTAATAGTTATCATTGATCGCGGTATATGCCTTTTATGGTTGAGCACTCCATGAATTTCGAGCATACTGGTAGCATGGTTACGTCTTGATCAGAACGGTCACAAAAAACAGGATACTACCACCGAGCTCTTTAAGAATAGTACACCAGGCGTGGTATATTAAGAGGAATGTTTCTTAAAGAACTCTGCAATATCAATGTATGTATGTTTATTTATATTTTAGCATTTAAAAAAATAACATTTGATATGTTAATGATTGGAATAAGGGCACAAAATTATGAAGAAAAAAGATGTTAAAATGAGTTCTAAAAGGGCAAAAAAGTTAGTTGTGGGGGGTGGGGGTATAGCCCTTAAAGAACTCGCTGAACCGACTAAACATTACAAAAACATATAAACCTTTTCATCCGGGGTAATCGAAGAGGAATATATTAGTGTTTGAAATAAGGGCATATTCCGAATCGCAATATCAATTTCTGGTATCAAGTGCTTACATTAACTTCGACGGCGGAGCAGTTGCTTCAAGAAAATGATACAAGTCGGAAATCACACCATAAAGCAACTAAGTCATATTATTTCACTATTTCATTCTCAGCAGTTCTTCACTTTTTTGATATCCGATCAGGTGTCCATGGAGGTTCCCATACCAACTCGATTTCTGCCTTCTTTATACCGTCAATCGATTCAACCTTCTGTATAACATTATCCAGGATCATTGCACCCATCGGGCAGCCTGGCGTTGTCAGGGTCATTTTGATATGGACTTCCTCGTCTTCAATATCTACACCGTAAACCAGCCCAAGATCCATGATATTGATCGGAATCTCTGGATCAGAGCATTTCTTAAGAACTTCAATTACGTCTTCTTTAGTGACCATGTTCAACCACTCCTTATCTTTTTATATATTGTGGCAACACCTAAATAGTTTTATTTCACATTATTATTCTGGGCATGATAAATGCCCGCAGAATTGTTACGGGGGTAATTCGAGTATGGCAAAACCTAAGATGTTATCTGTAGAGACCATAGCCAGAGATCCTATAAAGGATTCAGAAGGAAAAGAAATTGGGAATTTCGTAGACTTTATGATAGACCTGGAACAAAATAGTATTCCATATGTCATTGTGTCGCTTAAAAGTAGAGATGGATACGTTGGTATTCCCTGGGGACTTTTTAAATTAGGGGAAAAACACAGTTTTATTCTGGATGTTGTTAGCTCCACGCTGGAGAATGCACCGGGTTTTTCAGAGGATAAATGGCCTGATATCTCTACTCGCGAATACGAAGAAAAGATTTACAAGCACTTTGGCTGTCCCTTATGTGTGAGCTGCTAATTCACATCAAATTTGTATTGCAGGGACGTCATGTGACGCTTCCTGAACTTTCCTTTTTATGATCTGAAGTGACAGCCTACTTTATGTCATAAATTTGTCTAGCCTTTATCCGAAAAAACAGTCATTGAAGTTAACTCTGTCACACTGCCAATTGAGAGGTCTACCATTGAACCTCAATAGTTATTTCTGTAGCTCACAAAAAATACAAGATCACAGGCAACAGTATAACTCCCATTGCATGCGACTTCCTTATCTTCATGAATGATGCTGACATGCCAAGGGGGATCGCGATCACAAAGATGAGCAGGCCAAAGAAGCCGGTGAACAGCAGGCTCATCAGTGCGAGGCCCAGAAGGACTGTAATGCAGATCATTGAATAATCGAGCTTTGCGAGCATCCTGTGGATGTTGTTTCCGATGGCTATTGTTGAGATGTATGACAATAGTGCTGTGGTGGCGATGACCAGCAGGAACAGGATGATGTCCTGAGCGGTCAGGCTGGCGGTTTCCAGAAGCTCGTCCATAGCGACCATTGCTCCACTTCTTGTTTTTCCTATCACAGCGAGGGCGAAAAGGCCGAAGATCGCGTTTGCCGTGTTAACGCCGGAAACCGAGACGATGAACTCTTTTGAGCTTTCCATGGTCTCATCCCGGTAGAACTCATCATCGTCATAGCGGTAGTATCCTTCACAGGCATCTTCATCCTCTTTTTTCCTATTCTTGATGTCCTTCTTCCTTTCAAAATCGCTTTTGATGAATAGTCTTGCAAGTACTGCTGCAATGGATGAGGATATTCCCGGTAACCATGCCACTATGGAGCCGGCTGCACTGCCAGTGATAATTCCTCTGATGATCCTTTTAGCAGGTAGCTCGATCCTTGAATATCTCTGGGGTGGGATGTGTGAGCCTGACAACAGGCTTATGAGCAATTGGGATGCACCAAAAAGTCCACTGAGAAGGGGGAGAAGTATTGATGGAGCTCCAAAGTCGATCAGGGGATGCATTGAGGCTTCCATCCGGAATGCGAACAGGCCAAGGAATCCGGTCAGAACGAAGAGGATGAGTGCGTATGCTTTGTACTTGTATTTCACAAAGGAGCCCTGATTAATAATGTATTCACCTTTCTCGCTCAGTATAAGGCTTATAGATATCAGCAGGAGGAGTAATCCAAGGTAGTTCTGTAGTGTCGGGTAGACCTTGCTGAAAGCAAATGCAAGGGGAACTGCAATGATTAATGAAAATGCTACTGAACCTGCGCTTCCCAGCGCTGAGAGGCGTATGGCCTCCGAGCCGAAACCCTCGAGCAGCAACCTGTGTCCGGGAAGTACTGCCAGCGCCATATCGTCATTTGGTGCTCCAAGATAGACAGCGGGGATAATGTCATGGAATGTATGTGACAGGGAGTTTGCCAGGATTGCTGTGGCTATGTAGGTTGGCAGGATGCCGCTGTCCATAAGCATGGGGGAGAGCGCTACCAGCATCAGGGCAAAGTTGTTCGTGTGTATTCCCGGGACAAGTCCTGAGAATATGCCGAGGGTATATCCGATGAGCACCGACAGTAGCAACATCGGGATAGTAATGTCAGAGGGCATTTTAGTTCCTTCTAAGTATCGTTTTTCAGAATATATGCAATTTCTTGCATCCGGCTGGTCGAAGGTTTTTGCTCTTACTCGTTGTGGTACGATATAAAAATTTCTTGTTTTTATTGGGCTTGAAATATTTTAGTTAAGCATTCCTTTAGGGCTATTTGTACCTCCTTCTTTCCGCTCTCCACTTATCATGCCATAAATATTTATGCGATTGACTATATTTAGAAATTATACAACAAATATCGACATGTAAGGGAATTAATATGCTTAACAACAGTCCTACATTCAGGGAAGTGCAGAAGTTCAGGCAATTCTGGATAACCTCACTGGTACTTATCCCCGCAGTTATGACACTCTATGGGGCTTACCAGCAACTGGTGCTTGGACATCCCTTTGGCAGTAATCCTGCATCGGATACCACCATGAGCTTTCTGACTATCATCTTTGGTTTCCTGTTCCCTGTATTCATATTCTCCATGAAGCTGGTGACTGAAGTGCGCGGCGATGGTGTTTATGTTCGTTTCTTCCCATTCCACCTGTCATTCAAAAAATTCGGCTACACGGACATTGCCAGCTATAAAGCAGTGCATTACAGTGCACTCCGGGATTATGGTGGCTGGGGCATACGCTATGGAAAAAATGGTAAAGCCTACAACATAAGCGGTAACGATGGCGTCATGCTCGAGTTCACTAACGGGAAACATTTGCTCATAGGTTCACAAAAGGTCCATGAGTTGCTGATGGCATTGGACCAAAGTGCCAGAACTGCCTGAAACGGCAGCCTGACATTAAAAAAAGTCTATTTTTATAAGGAGGCTGTTCAGAACAGCTCATTTACACAATCTTTGTAATCACGGTATGCACGGGTGTCTGCGATATTCTGCGGACCGGTAGCAAAAACTTCCAACATTGAACGGTAATACCATTCCTGATCGCTCTTTGGTGCATTGAATTTATCCCAGAACTCCTCTCCTTCCTGCTTAATCTCACTGATAAGGTCTCTGATGTTGGCAAGCTTGTCCGCACATGCTAGAAGTCTGATCTCGGAATTTGCTCTACTTATCCTTTTGATGGTATACTCTTTTCTTTCTTTCCAGGTTTGTGCTTTGTCCCCTCCCGCAGCTTCCCTGAGCTCAACAGGTTCGGTAACAGCTTCCACATAATCACCGACTGCCGGTCCATATCTTCTTCTTATAGTTACAATGTTAACGTCTGTATCTTCAACGATGTCATGGAGCAATCCTGCAAAAATAAGTTCCGATGGTGCATTCTCTTTTATCAGTATGGATGCTACGTCCATTGGATGAGTAATATATGGAACTCCTGATTTCCTTGTACTATTTCTATGTTCATAGCTAACGAAAGAGAATATATCCGCAAGTTCTGTAAGGTCTTTCTCTTCCTTTTCTCCGTATTTTTCACGTAGGTCAAGTAACTGTATCCTGTAGTTTGACAGCCTTACATGTTCGTAGACTGTAAGCTCCCCATCGATCTCAGTTAATATCATCCGATAATCATCGCTGTGCCAGATCTTCCTTGAAGGCTCATCAGAAAGGAAATCCAGATAGTTGAACAGTTCGGGGGTTTCGATAGGTTCGGCAGGATGTCCTGTATGGATCAGAAGTCCATTTCCTTTATTCTCAGTGTTGTCACAGTGTTGGATTATAAGCTCTCGTATTTTCATGATAAGGACTCCTTATTTGATGTGTATGTTTTTGTTATACTGGATGTTATTCTATGGATAAAGGTTTCGTATAGATAAAGCCTGAGCTACCAAGACCATACAGATTTTTATAAAAGATGATCAGGAAATGTTATTCTTCACGATCCAGGAGGTGACAACTATCCAGTTATCAAGAATGCTATCGTACTCATTCAAAAGTTCATCTGCAGGGACCTCTAGATCCATGTCCAGTACCTTTGGGAGTTCTCTCATGATCGCAAAAGCAGCCTTTCTGCCTGCATTTTCCGGAATGAGTCCCCATGATATTTCATCGATGATGTGGAGCACGGAAACAGTTGCAGCTACAAGTGCCGGGTTTCGTGATATCTTACGAAGTTGCTCTATGAATCCGGGTTTCTTGTTCTCACCCTCCAGAGTTGATGCCACTTTCCAGTATCTTGCTTCATCGATACCGAAACGGTCAAGTCTTACCAGCATATCACGCTGGGTGATCGGTTTTATGTCCGATTGGATCCCAACAGCTTTTGTTACGGCTTCGAGAACGCATTTTCCGATAAGTTCTCCTAATTTAGAATGCTTTCCGGAATCTGTAAGCTTTAGCTTACTGGTGGTGTCTGCAACAACAGTTATCATATCAGTTCCTGTACCTGTTGCTATCCCGCTTGAATAACGACTGGGTGCCATAAGCTGCTGTAATGCTGCACTCTTTGCTTCGGTTGCGGTCATCAAAGACCTTGCCATTGAATATGCTGGCAGGTCTGCTCCTATTAACAAAATAATGTTTATCGTACCGCCAACTGGTTCGAACCTTTCATCTTCCTGATAATAAGATGAAGGATCTCCAGCACGGCCACCGTTTATTTCAACTCCGCCGGTTATAATTGCTGTGACCTCAAGACCCCTGAATGAATCAGAAACAACAACTGCATTTTCCATTTTCGCGGTTGTAAGCATCCCTGATGCCTTGTTGGGCTCAAGTCCAAGTCTGCCTGCAACTATCCTGAGGTATTCGGGAACACTTCCGCCCTCAAGGTCACTAGCACCATGGCTTCGGTGTGGGATCATGTGATTGAAGACCACCTCCAGCTCCTCACTGTATCCTCCGTTGAGCCACGAAGTTGTGAGTGTCCTTCTTCCTTCTGGAAGTTTTACTACCAAAGAATTATCCTGCAGGTATGCAAGTTCCCCTGCAGAGGTTTCAAAAAGTATTTTGCGTTCCGTCTAACCACTACCCTTTGTGCAACAATTTCAGTAATTGCTTATGTTTGTTATCTATTAATGGCTGGTTCTGAATATATTTACTTATATTTCAGACAGATCTGTTTTGCCTCAGTACTCATAGGGTTCATCATTGCTCAGAAAAGTTAATCATCATAGGCAATAACAGATCAGCATTTCATATCATTGCATATTTTCATGGCAGCATCAGCAGGGGAATCTGAGTTATAGATACTACGTCCTACGATCACCCAGTCAGCACCTGCATTGATAACATCGGCAGCACTGCCACCCTGTGCACCTACGCCAGGTGAGATTATGTGCAGATCATTACCGATGATCTTGCGGATATCCCTGACCCTTTCAGGTCTTGTAGCTGGTGCAACAACACCTGTAGCTCCGGCATCTGCGGCCATCTGGGCAATGGTCTCTGCAACAGGACGGAAGAATTCCACACCGCCGGGGTGGCTCATTTCTGTTACAACGTAGACGTCCCTGCCATATTCCTCTGCGACCTTTACACAGGAGTCCAGGCTGTCACGCCCTGTAAATCCGTGTGTAATGACCGCGTCAGCTCCGGCTTTGAATACCTGTTCGCAGATAAGGCGGTCGGTATTGGGGATGTCAGCAACTTTAAAATCAGCAATAACAGGAGCAAGCTCGGCTAATTCTTTAACGATGCCCAGTCCTTCTCCAAGTACAAGTGGATATCCGACCTTTATGGAATCCACATATTCAGATACTTCATTAGCGATACGCAGGGCATTTTCCCTGTCTGTGACATCGAGGGCAAGGATCAAGCAATTTTTCTTTTCCATAGGGCATCTCCTGTATCCTGGTTTTGGAACAAGTATTAGGTTACTAACGGCTTCAATGTTCCCTTAGCTCATTAACCTTTCTTTTAAGTTCCTCGACCACAGCAGGGTTCTGGAGAGTTGTAATATCTCCTACCTCTGTGTCATTGGTAATTGCTTTCAGGACACGCCTCATGATCTTACCGCTTCTTGTCTTTGGAACTTCATCTGTGAATATGATCTGTTTCGGACGTGCTATGGCACCGATCTCATCCACGACATGTTCCTTTAATTCCTGTTTAAGCTCATCACTGGCCTGTGCATCTGATTCAAGGATCACGTAAGCAACGACTACCTCGCCTTTGATCTCATCGGTCTTTCCATCAACTGCAGCTTCTGCAACTGCCTTATGTGATACAAGTGAGCTTTCGATCTCCATTGTACCGAGCCTGTGGCCGGAAACCTTGATGACATCGTCCAGACGTCCAAGTACCCAGAAGTACCCGTCCTTGTCCCTGCGTGCACCATCTCCTGCAAGGTATCGATCTGTACCCCACTTGCTCCAGTAGGTATCAAGGAATCTCTGTTCATCCCCGTTTATTGTCCTGATCATACTAGGCCATGGTCTCTCAATGGCAAGGTATCCACCTTCACCCTCAGGGACTTCATTACCTTCCTCATCAAGTACAGAAGCCTTTATTCCGGGGAATGGTCTGGTTGCAGTACCTGGTTTCATTGTTGTGAGTCCGGGTAGTGGACTTATCATGATCATGCCTGTTTCGGTCTGCCACCAGGTATCCACAATTGGGCAGTTGGAGTTGCCGATGATCTCGTAGTACCATAGCCAGGCTTTCGGGTTGATTGGCTCTCCAACACTTCCAAGCAGTCGCAGGGATGATAGGTCGTACTTTGCAGGAATGTCATCTCCCCACTTCATGAACGTTCGTATTGCGGTAGGTGCTGTGTAGAAGATAGTTACGCCGTATTTTTCCACGATATCCCAGAACCTGCCCTTGTCCGGATAGTCCGGTGCACCTTCATGCATTACAATGGTTGCCCCGTTAGAGAGAGGACCATATACCAGGTAGGAATGTCCTGTTATCCATCCAACATCGGCTGTACACCAGAATATATCATCATCCTTCAGGTCGAATATCCATTTAGAAGTCACATTTGTGCCTACCATATAGCCACCGGTTGTATGGACAACACCCTTTGGTTTTCCTGTAGTCCCACTGGTGTACATCAGGAACAATATGTCTTCAGCATCCATTTGTTCAGGTTCACAGACTGAATCAACATTGTGTATGAGTTCATCCCACCAGATGTCCCTTTCCTCTTTCATGGCGATGGCATTGGCAGCATGGTTTGTTACAATAACCTTTTCCACACATGTTGTATTCTCAAGTCCCCGATCAGCCTTCTCTTTCTGTTCCACCAGTTTTCCTTTGTGGAAATAACCATCGCATGTAATGATATATCGGCTGTTCGCATCAGTCACACGCTGTGCAAGAGCTTCTGAGGAAAAACCTGCAAAGACAACGCTGTGGGGTGCACCGATCCTGGAGCATGCAAGCATGGAGATCACCGCTTCAGGTATCATGGGCAGGTAGATCGTTACAACGTCGCCTTTCTTCACTCCCATTTCTTTTAATGCGGCAGCAAAACGAGCAGTTTCATCTAACAGTTCCTTATATGTGTAGGTCTCTGAATTTTCCATCTCTCCTTCCCATATAAGGGCTGTCTTATCACCATGCTTTGAAATATGGCGGTCCAGACAGTTATAGGATGCATTCAGTTTTGCACCGGTGAACCACTTTGCGTGAGGTGGCTGCCAGTCAAGGACAGTATCCCATTTTTCGAACCAGTCGATGTTGTGGGCAAGATCTTCCCAGAACCCTTCAAAGTCCTCTTCCGCTTTTTCATATATCAGGGGGTCTTTCATGTTAGCCTGCCTGACAAATTCTTCCGGTGGATAGTACTTCTTCTGTTCCTTAAGTAAAGATTCGATTCTTTCTGTCATTTGTTAACAAGACCTGTAGATTATCTAAGATTGCTTAATAATTATAACGATTAATTAAGTAATATATGTAGTGGTCAAATGTTTTATCTTTATGGCATATGATTCATCAGAAGTTCTAATTTTCTCTCAACCAACTATAGTTTTATTTTGAATTCTCTCTCCATTTTGTAGTCAATCCGGGTCATTAGTATGTGTGCAAGACCAATTGCCAGTTACCAGGTGAGGGGAAGCGCAGGAAAGTGCATGATTGGGGGATCACCTGGCGGTGTGGGTGGTGGTACGTATGTAAAGCCTGCGCTCTAATTAACAATATGTTTCAATCATATAAACATATAATTATTAATCATGATGTTTTTATAATAAACTTACTTTTAATAAAAATACTGATCGATTTATGGTCGAAGGTCAATTATTTCTTCAAGGTATATCTCAATAGCTTCATTCAATTGCCTAAGGCTGTAACTATAGTATGGAACATTATACATATCAGCTTTTATCATAGAAGATATTTGGTGTTACTTTGACATCTGTAAGTGTCTTTGTAGTTCCACCGGGATATATAACTTGCAGGGAGTCAATATTTGTTCCCAGGTCGCGGCTGTCGTGCAGGTAGTAACTGTCGCTTAATCTGGAAACATCCTTTAATTTAATAATTGCAGTATCGTAACCGATCTCTTCAATTTCTGCTTCTTCATATTCCGAAAAGATGCTATCGAAGGATGATTCAAGGTGGCGTGTACCGAATGCCAGCACGTACATTCTGGCGAATGTATCAAGGTCATAGGTCACTGTCACATATGCATTCGTTTCATCAAAGCGCATGACCATCCTGTCAAAATGCATAAAATCATTTTCTTCTTTTACTTCCTGCGCTAACGCAGGCATCGAAACAGAAGAAAATAATATGAATAACACAAGAAAAGAAAGCACTTTCATATTAACAGGATTGTGCTACATGTAGATATTACTAACGCATTTTCTTTGGAAGAATGAATATAATTGGAGTTAAAACAATCAGAATTGTAGAGATCGAGCTTAGTTCATAACAGTTTAACATTTTCCAATCGATACATTCATATTTAGTGTGTTCTATTTCAACCTGCTTTTAGCATTAATATATAAGTAAACAAAGCAATCCTTCAATGGATTTGTATGTGGTTACGATTATAAAAATATCATATTGATCATTAATTAGATCTAAACAAAGAGGAGTATGATTATGGAGAGTTTAATTTACCTTGCCCCTCTGGCAGGTATCGTAAGCTTGGTATTCGCTGCATTCTTTGCTTCCCGTGTCCTTAAGGAAGGAACCGGTACAAAGGAGATGCAGGAGATATCACTTGCGATCCAGGAGGGTGCTATGGCTTATCTGAACCGTCAGTATAAGACCGTAGCTGTAGTAGCAATTATTCTTGCTGCGCTTATGTTCTTCCTTCTGGGAGATGATAGTGGCAAGATCGCAATCGGATTCATCGTTGGTGCAGCTGCATCCGCACTTGCTGGATATGTTGGAATGAACGTATCTGTCAGGGCTAATGTCAGGACAGCACACGCAGCTTCAAAAAGCTTGCAGGAAGCAATGTCTGTCGCATTCCGCGGTGGGGCTGTAACAGGACTTGCAGTAGTAGGTCTTGCACTCCTGGGTACCAGTGGTTTCTACATCCTTTTCGGCGATGTTGATCTTGTAGTCGGATTCGGTTTCGGTGCAAGTCTTATCAGCCTTTTCGCAAGGGTCGGTGGGGGTATCTTCACAAAGGCTGCCGATGTCGGTGCTGATCTTGTGGGTAAGATCGAGGCTGGTATTCCTGAGGATGATCCAAGGAACGCTGGTGTCATTGCTGACAACGTAGGTGACAATGTTGGTGACTGTGCTGGAATGGGTGCAGATCTGTTCGAGACATATGTCGTTACTGTCCTCGCATCAATGCTTCTTGGTTCCCTGATCCTTGAATCATATCCAAACGCTATCCTTTACCCATTGATCCTCGGTTCAGTGGCTATCTTTGCTTCCATCATCTCTATCTTCTTCGTGAAAGTAGGCAACGATGGAAAGATAATGAAAGCGCTCTATAAGGGTGTTGCAGTATCAGCAATTCTTAGTCTGATCGCATTCTATTTCGTTACCGATTCCCTCATGGGCGACATGAGATTATACTACGCATCCATTGTGGGTATCATCATAATGGTATTGATGGTAATATTTACAGAGTATTACACTTCCACAAGCTTCCGTCCGGTCAAGACAATTGCCGGAGCATCCGAAACCGGTGCTGGTACAAATGTCATCTCCGGTCTTGCAATTGGATTCGAAAGTACTGCACTTCCACTTATCATCATCGTTGCCGGTATCCTTGCATCCTACTTCGTAGTAGGCGGTGCAACTGATCCTGCAATGGGTGTTTACGGTATTGCTATTGCAGCAGCAGCAATGTTGTCAACCACCGGTATGATCGTGGCTCTTGACTCATACGGTCCTATCACCGACAATGCTGGTGGTATCGCTGAAATGGCACATATGCCTGAAGAGGTACGTAAGATCACTGATGCACTTGATGCAGTTGGAAACACCACAAAGGCAGTAACAAAGGGTTACGCAATTGGTTCCGCAGCACTAGGTGCACTGGCACTCTTCGCAGATTACAGGCACAAGGTCAACCTTGAAGCAGGTTCACTCAGCCTTGATAATCCTATCGTCCTTGTTGGTCTCCTTATCGGTGGACTGCTCCCATTCCTGTTCACTGCTGTCACAATGAGGGCAGTAGGAACTGCAGCATTCGGTATCGTGAACGAAGTTCGCCGCCAGTTCAGGGAAATCCCTGGTATCATGGAAGGTACCGCAAAGCCAGAATACGGTAAGTGTGTGGACATCGTTACTGCAGCAGCTATTCGTGAAATGGCAATTCCAGGTATCCTTGCTATCTTCGTTCCACTTTTAGTTGGATTCGTGCTTGGTCCGGAAGCCCTTGGTGGATTGCTTATCGGTATCATCGTTGCAGGTCTTCTCCTTGCTATGACCATGAACAATGGTGGTGGGGCATGGGATAACGCAAAGAAGCTCATCGAAGACGGAGAACACGGCGGAAAGGGTTCCGATGCTCACAAGGCAGCAATTGTCGGTGACACGGTCGGTGACCCATTCAAGGACACATCAGGTCCAGCTCTTAACGCACTGATCAAGGTAGTTAACATGATCGCGATCCTGTTCTCTTCCCTGTTCATCGGAAGAGGCCTGTTCTGAATTTAAAAAATCGATCCGGTCAGTACCGGATCATTTATTTTCTTTTTTCGTATCCTTTCGTTTCTTAGGTTCTTTGATATCGTCTTTTTAAAATTGAGATTCACTTTTCCTGTTATGTGAGGGGAAGGTAGATGAACTGTGGTATCAAGTATTAATTTATTACAGGTCCAGCTGATTGATCTGCTCGATTTGCTCGTCTGATCTCTTAGTAATCACAAGGTCTTACTTTTCCATGTCAAACATAATGCCCTTTGAAAGATACACAGCCAGATACGAAAAATGGTTCGAGGATAACGTTCCTGTCTATAGTTCAGAGCTTGATGCGTTGAGGGTTAATATGCCATCCTTTTCAAGAGGAATTGAGGTTGGCGTTGGGAGTGGCAGGTTCGCAGCCCCGCTGAACATTTATTTAGGTATGGACCCCGCGTCCAGTATGTTAGATATCTCCCGAAAAAGAGGAATTGAAGTTGTTCGGGGTGTAGCAGAAAAACTTCCTTTTGCAGATTCCAGCTTTGACCTTGTACTGATGGTCACAACTATCTGTTTCCTGGATGATATTGCATCTGCATTCAGGGAAGTGAACAGGATCCTGATGCCAGGTGGTTCCTTTGTTATGGGATTTATAGACAAGAACAGCCCTGTTGGCAGATCATATCAGGAAAAAAAGGCGAATAATATTTTCTATAACCTGGCAACTTTCTATTCTGTGGAAGATGCTGTGTCCCTACTCAATGCATCCGGTTTTGATGATCTGTTCTTCACCCAGACGATCTTCAGGGATCTGAAGGGCATAAAGGATCTCGAGCCTGTGCTACATTGCCATGGGCAAGGCTCCTTTGTGGTAATCAGGGCTGTTAAATGACAGCTTTTTTCCAATGAAGTGGATGTCTTATGAAATTATTCTGTCAGCATGCAAAATCAATTGGTTCATGCATCACACATCTCGAAGAAAACTCCTCTCTCTTCAAGTTCCTGCACGATCTCCTCGTAGAAAACTCCCAGACCTTCCACAGCCTCGTGTGCAAATTCATCGGCACGCCCGGCAGGTCCTCCTATGGTCGTGGTCTGTGCACCGCATGATGGGCTCTTTGGAACTCCGAGTATCTTTATGGAATAGCCTTCCTGGTAGAATTGCTCGAGCATATCTGCAAAAGGTTCGAAAAGAGATCGACAAAAGCGTCTGTAGTTCGGGGTCTCAAGCTGGTCTTTTGTTATTTCCCTTCGTGCACTTCCAAGGTAGATCATTTCAGGACATGGAAGCTGTATCACGTTCCTGCTACATATCTCCATTTTAGGTGGGGCTTTGATGCCTTTGAGGCGGGAATATACATTCGCCAGGCAATGCCCAATAACCAGTATCTCTTTTCCATTCTTTTCTTGCATGATACGAACTCCTCACTAACATTATGTCTTTTATCTAATATTCTTCACATGCTTCATAAAATGTTCAGGTATGGATGTCAGATCTAAGCAATATTTATATAGTGTCAGAAACGGTTTAAATCTATCTCGAGGAGATAAAAAACATGCATGAAGATTTGGGGAAAGTTCTCAATAAAGGATTTGGAACGTGGAAGCGTAATCTTGGAATAGCTATCCCGTTCATCTTTAACATGCTTCTAAGCATGCTCGTTCTGGTAATGGCTGTAATTATCCTTACTTTCCTTGTCATAGCTCCTTCTGTTTCAGAAATTGCTGATCCTTCTGCCCTTTCTCCGGAAGAGGCAATGGAGATGATAATGCCTCTGTTCAGTGAAAGCATTGGTGTTATCATAATATTTGGTCTTCTGACAATGCTGGTACTGGCATTTATCCAGTCGTATTTCACTGCTGGTGCTGTAGGAATGGCAAAAATGGCATCAGAGTCCGGACACACAACTCTTTCCGATATGTTCCGTTATGGGAATGATAATGTGATCAGCTTGCTAATGGCAAAGATCATGGTGTTCCTCATAAGCCTTGCAGGCGTAATTTTTATTGTGCCCGGGGCACTTGTTACGAACGACTTTGGTACATTGATGTCCAATCCCGAGAATGCTGTTGTCACAAGTATGATGCTGCTTTTCGGTTTTCTCTTGTGGGTAATTTATGCCATAATCGTTGGTCTGATACTCAGTCCTCTGGAGTTCTGCTTGGTAGTGGATAATCTTGACCCAATGTCAGCCCTCAAAAAAGCCTATAGTTTTTTCATGGAGAACAAGATGGACGTATTCCTGCTTTTCCTTGTAATGATCAGCATATCTGTCCTGAACAATCTTCTCAGCGAAGTTATGTCTACCATAGAAGCATTAGGGGCGGTTTGGGCTTTTATCAGTTTCATTCTGTCCTTCGCTGTGATCCAACCACTGATTACAGTCTGGTGGACTCGCCTTTACATGTCCAGATCAGAAAAAGAACTGTATGATATCAGCGAGTTGTTGGAATATCCTTAAGGTGGAGTATCCTTAGCGCGGAATGTCCTTAACGTGAAGTGTCCTTAAGATGGAGCACTCTTGAAATGTTCCATCCTTTAAGAATTTCTATCAAGCTATCTGAATATATTTAATTTCAAAATGAGTTAGTTTCGCCCAAGGAGCTTGCATGCCTGGCAAAGCTCGGCTGTACATGGTTCGCCACACACCCTGCACTCCGTGAGGCTGGCTTGTGGGAATTCCTTCCCGAGTATTCCTACCATCTTGTCGAATCCTCTCATAATGGAGTACTTGGTTCCGGGATGGTTTACCTCAAATTCGTTGATCATGTCCCTGACCTCTCCTCTGAGAGCTTCATGGGCATATGGGCATTCGCTCATGTCGAATGGAAGGTCGTTCACAATGGCGTACAAAGCGACCTCTTTCTCAGGAACCTTGCGTAAAGGTTTCGCACGAAGCACGAGACCTTCCAGCGCTCGTGGTGGGGAAAGACGTATCATACGATCCACATCTCCTCCGAGATGGTTCATCATTATGGTCTGGGACTCATCATCCAGATTGTGGCCGGTGGCAAGCTTTGTAGCACCGATCTCATTTGCTATCTTGTTCATCAGGGATTTTCTCAGGACACCACAGTAACTGCATGCTCCAAGTTTTCTCTCCTGTGCAACCAGCTCGTCCAGTGTCTTGTCATATTCATCCTTAAAAGAACGCACAATATGCCTGATGCCAAGCTCGGATGTTAGCTTTCTTGCTTTTTCAAGAGTAACTTCCCTGTAGCCCTCAATGCCTTCGTCAATAGTGATCGCAACGATCTCCACATCCCTCCTCTTGTTGAAGATCTTATGAAGTATGTGTAACAGTACAACACTGTCCTTTCCTCCGCTAAGTGCGACGGCAATGATGTCACCTTTTTCGACATTGTATTGCTTTCTGATAGTCAGTTTGATCTTGCGTTCCACATCTTCAATGAAATGTTTCTTGCAAAGGTGCATGCCGGAGTATTTCTGGAAAATAATGGCATCCTTGTTACATTTCATGCATTTAATAGGCATTGGGTAGAGCTCCTTTCTTTCTCAAAAGAAACGATGATATTAGAACTTTGGGGTTTGATGTGTGATCTCGGATATATTTATTGTAGTCATATTGTAATCATTTCGTTGGTTCCACATCAAAACGTTAATTTACACATAATGTAATCTTATTCCGATGGATAGCATACTGTCACTCAGCAATGTCTCTAAAAGCTACGGGAATGTTCCTGTTCTCAAAGGCATTGATCTTGACATAAAAAAAGGAGAATTCGTTGCGATACTTGGGTCCAATGGGGCAGGCAAGACAACTCTTGTTAAGATCATGTCGACACTCTCCTCTCCTTCGGAAGGATCAGTTGAGATCAATGGACATTACGTTGCAGATGATCCGGTTTCAGTGAGAAGCATGATCGGAGTGATCTCTCATGAAACACATCTGTACAACGACCTCACAGCAGAGGAAAACTTACGTTTCTTCGGAAAGATGTATGGCATAAGTGCAGGAGATCTCGAAGATCGCATAAATGAACTTCTGGAGCAGGTAGAACTTACCGGCAGGTCTGATGACCGGGTTGCCACTTTTTCCAGGGGTATGAAACAGCGTCTTTCCATTGCAAGGGCACTGATACATGAACCTCAACTTCTCTTCCTTGATGAGCCATATACAGGGCTGGACCAGCATGCAAGCCGGACATTTGAGAATGTTCTTCGGGACCTGGATCCCGAGGATACTACAAGAGTGATGGTTACTCATGATATTACAAACACGTTCAAAATGTGCAGCCGTGTTCTAATACTGGATAACGGAAAGGTCGTATTCGACAGTCCGATGTCTGATTTGAGTTCAGCAGAAGACCTAAAAGGGATCTACCTATCTCATGTAAGCAGCCATAATTTTATATGACCGGGAGTTTTCAATGATACGCATCTTTGACATTGCAGCAAAGGACCTTAAAGAGGAATTCCGCACCAAGCAGATGCTCAATTCCATGGTGATCTTCTCGCTGCTTGTTATTGTGATCTTTAGCATTTCCTTCGGCTCGATACTTGGTTCTTCAGAAAATGTGGAGATGATCGCCCCGGGTGTTCTCTGGATCGCATTCATCTTTGCAGGGTCTATAGGTCTGTCCCGTTCCTTTGTGGCTGAGCTGGAAAATGGATGCCTCGAAGCTTTGAAGCTCTGTCCTGTAAGCAGGTCTGCTATCTATACAGGGAAGGCCTTAGCCAACATCGTATTGATGTTGGTAGTGGAAATAATCACCATCCCGATCTTCGTCATCCTGTTCAACTATAACATCGGTGGACTGCTTTTGCCGGGTCTGGTGATCGCTCTGGGAACTATCGGCTTTGTCTGTGTGGGCACACTACTCTCAGCACTGACGGTAAATACCCGTACTCGTGAGATCCTGCTTCCGGTATTGCTCCTGCCCCTGGTACTTCCAGTGCTCATACCTGCTGTCATGGCCACAGGCAGTGCACTATCAGGTGCATCTTTAGGGGATATCTCACAGGAGCTGAGGTTGTTGTTTGTTTATGATGTCGTATTCTTCCTTGTGGGGCAGCTAGTTTTCGAATATGTGATACAGGATTGAGAGCTTCAGTATTGAAAACTTAATTATTTGGAACTACAGAATTGTTGCTCACTGAATGAATGTTCACAGGATCAATGGTAGCAGGATTAATACTTATATATCGGAGAGTTAGTACTACCTACATCATTTAATCATATTATCGGGGTCTTCAAATGTCGGATAAGAGTTTAACAGGTAAGGTCTTGCCACTGGTAGCTACTGCAACAATGTTGCTGGCTATTGGCATGATATTCTTCTACCTGCCTGAGATGAAAGGCGAGTCAGGTGAGGTCCTTGACAGCAGTTTCAGGATATTCTATTTCCATATGCCCATTGCAATAACATCCTATCTTGCATTTACAGTTGTTTTTGTGTCCAGTGTTCTCTATTTGAAGAATGGTGAATACAAATGGGATATTATTTCACGCTCTGCTGCAGAGGTGGGTGTGATCTTCGCTTTACTTGTGCTTATCACAGGCTCCATCTGGGCAAAGGCAACATGGGGATGGTACTGGATATGGGAGCCACGCCTGACCACTTCCCTTGCACTTTTCCTTGTCTATGTAGCTTACCTCTTGTTACGTCAGGCAGTCGATGTTCCGGATAAGCGTGCACGACTTGCAGCCGTGTTCGGCATACTTGGTTTTGTCTCGGTACCCCTGAGCTTTTTGTCTATACGGTTGTGGCGTTCAGCTCATCCTTTAATGTTCGGTGAAGCTGCTTCCGGATCAGGCGGTGGTCTTGAAGGTACATCTCTTCAGTTGACCTTGCTTGTTAATGTAATTGCATTCATCCTTCTTTTTGCAGCTATAGTTTCATACAAGATAGGTAATGAGAACCTTGAAGAGGAAGTCAGTTCATTGAGATCATCTCTCAGGTGATAATTTCATCCTTTTTTCTTCTTTCTTTCCCTTCTTTTTCTATATTTCATGTTTCAAATTTTATTCTTTATTAATTATTTTTCTCTTCTTGTTTTCTTTCCATTCCTCTTTATCTTCTTCTCTTCTTCATATGGCAAAAAATATAAACGCATAGTTGCCGATTAGGTAGCATGCTTTTCGAACCAATTTCCATAGCAGATCTTAATGTGAAGAATCGTTTTGTGCGTTCAGCTACCAATGAATGGCTCGCAAAGGAAGATGGCACCCCTACTACTGCCATTGGTGACATGTATGAGGAACTTGCACGCAATGATGTGGGTTTGATAATCACCGGCTATTCTTATGTGAACGTGCAGGGGAAGAGCAACGATAAGCAGCAGGGCATATACGATGACAGGTTCATCGTTCCTTACAGTGAGATCACATCAAGGGTGCACAAGTATGACAGCAAGATCTTCATACAGATCGTGCACGGTGGTCGTCAGTCTGTGGTACAGGAAGGACTTCCTCTTCTAGCACCTTCGGCTGTTGAAGATGCTTCATCCGGGAAAAAACCTGTGGAAATGACAGAGGGAGACATTCTCAATACCATTGAGGACTTTGTGGAAGCTGCCAGACGTGCAAAGGAGGCAGGTTTTGATGGTGTGCAGATACATTGTGCACATGGCTTCCTTTTGAGCAGTTTCATTTCTCCTTATACGAATCACAGAGCTGACAAATGGGGTGGTTCTGTTGAGAACCGTTCCAGAATAATAACAGAGATAACAAGGCTTATTCGTGAGAAGGTTGGCGAGGATTTCCCGATCATGGTGAAGCTGAACGCTACGGACGGGTTTGATGTATTTTCAGGTAAGTTCGGGCTTGATGCTCCGGAATGCGTAGAGATCGCAAGCCTTCTCGAGAAGGCCGGGATCTGTGCAATTGAGGTAAGTGGCGGTATATTTGAAGCAGGGGATGTGATGTCCCAGCCGAATATTGATTCTGAAGAAAAAGAGGCATACTTTAAGCGTTATTCGAAGATGATAAGCGATACCGTAAGCATCCCGGTAATCCTGGTTGGAGGTATCAGGTCGAAGAAAGTTATGGACTCTATCTTAAATGGATATGCTGATATGGTCTCGTTCAGCAGGCCGTTCATAAGTGAGCCTGATCTTGTGGTAAAGTTAAGAGATGGCATATCTGACAGGGTAAGATGTGTGTCCTGCAACAGATGTTTCGATCACAATGGAATTCGCTGCAATTATGATTTTGGTAATTCCGCCTAATCCCTTTTTTTAATTTTTTGGTTGGTTGGTCGTATCTATTTATAGTTTCTTTACCTTCATTAATTCATGAGACTGGATGCATATCTTGTTGAAATGGGTCATTTCAAGTCCCGTGCTCGCTCCAAACAGGCTATTAAGGGTGGTCATGTGAGGATGGATGGTAATGTTGTAACAAAGCCTTCAAAGGATGTTTCTATAGATGATAATATCGAGGTTGATGAAGGTCTCGATATGCCAAAAGGTTATTTCAAGTTAAAGAGGATCCAGGAAGAAACGGGGCTCATCAGTGAAGGTGATAGTATCATTGACCTTGGTTCAAGTGCAGGTGGTTTCATCACGTTCGCATCAGAGATCGCCGGTAAGATCCATGGTCTGGAGTTCAGTCATGACTTCAGGTCCGAGCTCGGCCAGCTTGCTCATGAGAATGAGAACGTATCCGTAATTTTTGATGATGTCTTTAGTGTTCCTCTTGCGGAGCTTTCAGAGGAACCTGTGGATGTAATTCTGAGTGATATGACACTGGAACCTATGGTCTCCTTGTCAGCTCTTGAACGGGTGCTTCCACTGCTGAAGGATGGGGGTAAAGTTCTTCAGGTTATCAAGGTGACAAAGAAATGTGACAGAACACCATTGCTTTCAAAGGTGGAAGAACTTGGGATTGATATCCTGCATGTTCTGGAATCCCATAAACAGGAGATCTATGTTGTTGGCCAGAAGACAGGTGTTCGGGAAGCTATGGATTAAATTCGTTCGCCAGGGAAAGGTTATCAATGCTTTTGAAGCTATATGGAAAGGGTCGTCCTTTCCGGCTTTTTGTTGCAGGTCTACATGGTTCGGAGTGGCGTGATACATCATCTGTCCTGCTAAACCTCGAACGACCTGTTTCAGGTACTCTGGCACTCCTGCTGGTAGTTAACAGGGGGCAATACATTTCTACACTTGACATTGATTACTATTCCGGGGTCGGGAAGGCAATTGTTGACGTTGTTGAGAAGTACAGGCCAGACATCTATGTGGAACTGCATTCCTATTCTAAAGAGAATTTCTGCAAACTGATCTCTAAAGACCGGTTAAGCAATGTGGGTGCCCCTGGTTTCAGTATTCTTGAAAATGGTGTGCTTATGGGGTCGGTATCGCCTCATATCCGGAGGGAACATTTTCCTGTCGAAGCTCTTTGCCTGACCTTTGAGGTTGAAAAGGACAACCTCCGGTCGCAGAAATTTGCTTCAGGGATGATTGATATTGTAAAAGGCTGCAATTCAAGGGATGAGTTCATCGATTATATGATAGAACATTATCCTGAAGTGGCAAAAAAAGCGATAGAAGATTATAAAAAGTTCTATGGGTTGTAAGGTTTCCCTTACAATCCATTTAATATCAAATTACAATCCAAGGGCGTCGTAGTTGTGAATGTTGTGCTCTGGGTTGACGTCCATCATTTCTCTTCTCTGTGCTTTGAGCATGTCGTCGACACGAAGTACCATGTTGGCAACTTCTGAAGCTGACTTGATGGCCTGTTTCTTTACTCTGAGAGGATCGATGATTCCCTTTTCGAGAGAGTCGCTGATGTCGCCTGTGTAAACATCAAGACCTGCGTTCTTGATCTCACCATGCTTTGCACGAAGTGCAAGGATCGTGTCAATACCATCCATTCCTGCATTTACTGCAATTTCTCTTGGTATTACTTCCATTGCTTCTGCAAATGCTGTGATTGCAAGCTGTTCACGACCGCCAACACTGGCTGCGAAGGCACGGAGTCCCTGTGCAACTTCTATCTCGGATGCACCGCCACCAGGGACGATCTTTTCATCCTCAATAACATCCTTGAGTACCTGTAATACATCATCAACTGTACGTTCGAGGTTGTCAGTAACGTGCTCTGTAGCGCCTTTAAGGAAAAGGGTTACAGTCTTTGAGTTGTGGCAATCCCTGATGTATGTCTTACCGAGATCGAATGCTCCTATCTGCTCAATGATGCCTGCGGTTCCAAGGTCCTTTTCGGTGATGTCATTGATGTTCTTGACGATGTGTGCACCTGTTGCTTTTGAGATGTTCTTCATGTCATCTTCATTGACACGTCTGATAGCAAATATCCCCTTTTTCTGGAAATAGTCTGCAGCATGTTGGTCGATGTTCTTTGTTCCGACCACTACAGTAGCACCGGTGTCTATGATCGTGTCGAGCATCTTTTCATAATCTGCTTCTTCCTGTGCAGCGAACTGTGTCAACTGCTCTGGGGAACTGATCTGGAAAGTTGATTTATTCCTTGTTTTCTGAACTAATACGTCTGAAGCCAGAAGTGCGATCTTTGGATTCTCGACTATCGATGGCATTGCAGAATGAAGGCGTGCTTTGTTGATGACGATGCCTTCAAGAAGTTCGGTATCACTGATCTTGTGGCCAGGGTCCTGTGTGATCAGGATATTTTCCTTTACATTGACCTTTCCGTTAACTGCGACTTCCAGTGCTGCTTCTACACATAATTGTGCAATGTGGTCACCGTAAGCTTCTGCGGATTTGCCTGCTATTGCGGTCTTTGCGATCTTTAAAAGGACATCCTTGTTCTCTTTTGTGACATCTATGGCATAGTTGTCAAGAAGTTCTGAAGCTTTACCTGCAGCTGCAAGGAAACCTTTGATTATTATTGTAGGGTGAACTCCGGAAATGACCAATTCTTCTGCTTTCTCAAGAAGTGCTCCTGCAAGGACAGCTGCGCTGGTGGTACCATCACCTGCGATGTCTTCCTGTGTCTTTGCGATCTCCACTATCATTCTTGCAGTTGGGTTCTCGATCTCCATACCCTTAAGGATCATTGCACCGTCGTTGGTGAGTACAATATCTCCGACCGCATTTACAAGCATCTTGTCCATTCCTTTTGGACCAAGTGTTGTTTTTACAATATTTGCAACTGCTTTTGCTGCACCGATGTTTGCGAAGAGAGCCTGCTTGCCCTGCGTATGTTCTTTCCTTGGATCTGTTATAATTGCTGGCTGACCTACCATTGGATATGAACCTCCTGATGATCTAATATATGAACTGGTATAGTGATTTTACTAAAATTGATTGAAACTAACTGTGTATGGTTCTATAAAAGCATTTCGAACGATTATACTGGCTTTATATTTGATACTCAAAAACTTTAACATACAAGCTGGTTTTAAGCGTATTTATGCTCGACTTTGTAGGACTCGGACTTTTTGATGAAAAAGACATCTCACTAAAAGGACTTGAGAAGATCCATAATGCGGATAAGGTCTATGTGGAATTCTATACTTCCATTCTTATGGGGACTGATCTTGAAAAGATGGAAGAGCTCTACCAGAAAAAGATCACTGTCCTTTCAAGGGAAGATGTTGAACAGCATGCAGAGGAATGGATCGCCGATGCAAAAGATATGAATGTCGTGTTCCTGACCGGCGGTGACACCATGGTATCCACGA
The DNA here is from genome assembly GCF_000765475.1 of Methanococcoides methylutens. NCBI lineage: Archaea > Methanobacteriati > Methanobacteriota > Methanomicrobia > Methanosarcinales > Methanosarcinaceae > Methanococcoides > Methanococcoides methylutens. The sequence continues at coordinate 162,479 of NZ_JRHO01000014.1, read as the reverse complement.
CTCATGTGGACCTACGTCTTCGTGCACTTGATATGGGTATTGAGACTTCCCTTGTTCACGGTGCTTCCATAGCATCTGCAATATGCGGTCTCTCAGGTCTCCAGAACTATCGTTTCGGAAAAGCGGCAACTGTTCCTCATCCCTATGTCACCAGCCGTGGCAGCAGGGTGGTATCCGAAACACCGTATGATACTATAAAGATGAACATGGATAACGGCCTTCATACGGCAGTGTTCCTTGATATTGATAAAGACAAGGGCTACATGACAGTGAATGAAGCTCTTGAGATCCTGCTCGAGGTGGAGGGTAAACGCGGTGAAGGTGTAATGACCGATCGTATCTCTGTCGGTATAGCACGTGCAGGTTCCCCGTCACCTGTGGTGAAGGCGGACTATGCCCAGTCCTTAAAAAGTTTTGATTTTGGTGAACCTTTACATATACTTATAATTCCTGCATCACTGCACTTTGTTGAGGCTGAAGCCCTTGTGAAGCTTGCAGGTGCACCTGAAGCGATCCTTGAAGATGTGGACTGATCATCGTGGTGAACAGGCTTTATGGTGCCTGAGAGTCTTTGTGACAGTAAGTAAATCAGGGGTTGACTTTTAGTCTTTCCTTTTTCTTCTCGTAAACAATAGCAATGGCATAAAGCACAATAGATATAAGTCTGAAGTCCCTTTTTTTGGTGAGAGGATATGATGCGCGGCTCAGTAGGTATAATTTCAGGTGAGACCGGATCGTTTGATTTTAAGTTCTTGATTTCTGACAGCACGGCTGTACATCGAGGGGAATATGTAAAGGCCTGGCATGAGGGCGATGGATGGGTGCTTTGCCAGGTGCTTTCGATCAAAAGGTTCAGTGATAAGGTTAGTGTAAAAAAGTCCTTTGATGAAGCTAAGAAAGCCTTTGAGGAACTTAAGAAGGATAGTAAGGACAGGAAGAGTTCTGACCGTATAGTTGCAGAGGCTACTGTTATAGGAAGTCGTGATCCTTCCGGGCTTTTGAGAGCTCCTAAGACTCCCTTCAGTCCGGGAGATGATGTTTTTAAGGCAGACAATGATCTGATAAGTTCTGTACTAGGCCTGTCTGGTAATGAGATGTACATAGGTCTGCTCGATGGCACTAATATTCCGGTGCACCTGAGCGTGAACAGCCTTGTACAGAAACATTGCAGTATTCTTGCAAAGACCGGAAGTGGGAAATCATACACAGCAGCAGTGTTGCTGGAGGAGTTGCTTGACCGCAAGGTTCCTCTTTTGATACTTGATCCTCATAGCGAATATGCTTCTATGAAAAAACCTGCATCCTCGTCTGCTGATTTCAAAAAGTTCGGTGTATCTCCAAAAGGTTACGGTTCCAATGTAACAATATATACTCCTGCTAACAAGGCAATAAATCCGAATGCTGATGAGCTGTTCAGGTTGAACGGCAACAATCTGACCGCAAAGGACCTTGCTTCCATCTTCCCGGAGAACTTCAACAGTACTCATATTGGTATCCTGTACGAATCGATACAGAAGCTCCGTGCGGAAATGGAAACCTATACTCTTGACGACATAATATTCGAAGTAAGTAATAATGAGAGCAAAGCCCGCTGGAATGTTATGAGCCTCCTTGAGGATATTCGGGATTCAGATCTCCTGTCCTCTTCCCCAACATCTCTGGAAGAGCTTATGCAGAAAGGCAAGGCCGCAGTTATCGATTTTAAAGGCGTGGCTCCGGATCTCCAGAGCATGATCGTAGCACAACTTTGCAGTGCGCTCTTTGAAGCACGTAAAATGAACGCGATCCCGCCTGGAATGCTTGTTGTGGAAGAAGCGCATAACTTTGCTCCGGAGCGTGGGTTCAGTAAGACTGCAAGTTCTGAGGTCCTGCGTACCATTGCATCAGAAGGGCGTAAGTTCGGTCTTGGTATGCTGGTAATATCCCAGCGTCCTGCAAGGATTGACAAGAATGTGCTTTCCCAGTGCGGGACTCAGGTTATAATGAAAGTGACCAACCCTAACGACCTTAAATCCATCAGTAAAGGACTTGAGGGTGTGAACTCCTTTGTAGAGGATGAACTTATGCGCCTGCCTCCGGGTGTTGCTATGCTTGTAAGCAACGACATCGAGAGGCCTGTTCTTATAGATGTCAGGGTAAGGAAATCAAAGCATGGTGGTGAGTCTGTGAACGTTCTTAAAAGTGCCCAGACATCGTCCCCGGCTCCTGTGAAAAGTGTTCCTAAACCTGTCAGCCAGCCACCGGCAAGTTCTACGCCTGTGCAGGTGGAAGGATCTGCTGAAGCAGGTAGCCCGCCACCGAAAAGACAGCCCAGCAGGCAAGCTGATAGACAGCCTAAGGCTGAAGGTGGAGGACTTTTCAAGAAGATCTTTGGTTCCGAAAAATGACTTTTCAACGGATGGGTTTATTAATATACTATATGTAGATGGTGTAATTGTGACAGCAGATCTGAACGAAAAGGTTGAAAGATACGAACGTTTGTTGAGGGAAGCACTTGAAAAGGCGGACATAAGTCCAATTGAGCGATCACACATGCGTAAGGTTGCCGAGGATTATAAGAATATGGCACGTTCCTACTATGAGGACGGTATGCATTTCATTAGGTCTGAGGATCCGGTAAATGCACTTATCTGTTTCAGTTATGGTCATGCCTGGCTGGATGCAGGTGCACGCCTGGGTGTTTTCGATGTTGACGACGATGTGCTGTTCACCATATGATCATCATTCAATAAATTAGATTAAAGAAGACAATGAAGGTTTAAGATAAGATATATCTGGAGAGAATGAAACGATGACAAATTATCATGTTACACTTGAAGCTGCTTGGTTGGTAAGAGACGTAAATACTGCAGACGATGCTATTGGAGTTGCCATTGCAGAAGCTGGAAAAAGACTGAACCCACAACTCGATTTTGTAGAGGTCGATGTCGGAACTACTTTCTGTCCTGCTTGCAATGAGCCTTTTGGCAGCGTTTTTATTGCAGCTAATACCGCAATTGTCGGTCTTGTCCTTGAAATGAAGGTTTTCGATGCAGAGAGTGCAGAGCACGCCTCAAGGATCGCGAAGTCCGTAATAGGTAAGGCATTACGTGATGTACCACTCCATGTAGTGGATGTTGAAGATTTTGAATAAACAGGTGTCTGGATGTCTGATGTGATATCTGTAGTAGGACATGCTGCGATCGATCTTCTCTTTGATGTGGAAGGTATTGCAACACAGAACGAATCATATCCGATAGTCGATTACCAGAGGTTCTTCGGAGGCGGGGCTGCAAATATCGTTGCAGCGATCTCCATTCTCGGTGGAAACTCTCAGCTGATCTCTGCGGTTGGTGATGATTTTGTTACCTCCGGGTATGAAGAGCACCTTGTAGGGCTTGGAGTAGACCTTTCCCTGCTTTTCAGGTTCGAAGGCGAGAAAGGAACAGCAGCTTATGTTTTCACAGATCCTTTCCACAACCAATCAACTTACTTCTACTGGGGAGCATCTGCAAAGATGAAGGAACTAGAACCTCCTGAAGTTGATTTTGTTCATCTTGCAACATCTGAGCCAAACTTTAATGCTAAGATCGCACAGAAATCAAAGTTCGTGTCATTTGATCCCGGACAGGACCTTATCACCTATTCAAGAGAGAATCTGGAAGTCATCCTTGAGAACACGGATGTCCTTTTCACGAACAAGCATGAGATAAAGCGTGTCTGTGAGATGACCGAAAGCACTTTTGATGATATTAAGGAACAGATTGGCATTGTAGTCGTCACTTACGATGCGGAAGGCAGCAGGATATTTGCATCCGGTGAGGAGTATGGGATCCCTGTGGTTCCTGTAAAAGCAGTGGACCCGACCGGGGCAGGGGATGCATATCGTGCAGGATTCCTTGTGGCATACACCCGTGGATATCCGCTGGATGTCTGTGGCAAGGCCGGGGCTACGGTGGCATCATTTGCGGTGCAATCCGTTGGTTGCCAGACAGACCTTCCTACATGGGATGATATGGTTTCCAGATATGAAGGTGAGTTCGGAGCATTCCCATCACTTGATGGGTGAATGTTCTTCTCTTTTTTATTTAACCTAAAGTAGAGCTGAATTAGTTAATATTGAATAAGTTGATCAGCGGTAGCTAAGTTCAGCTGGTATCAATTAGTTCCAACTAAGTGAACTGATAGATGTAAGTAAAAAAAGATTTCCAATACCGTGTGTTTCCACACGATATTGTGTAATTACGTTTACTGCTTGTTCTCGATCACAGCATGTGCTGCTGCAAGTCTTGCAATTGGTACACGGAATGGTGAGCAGCTGACATAGTTCAGTCCGACGTTGTGTCCGAACTTCACAGATTTAGGCTCTCCGCCATGTTCTCCACAGATACCGATCTTGATGTCAGGTCTTGTAGCACGTCCTTTTTCTATTCCGATCTTCACAAGCTGTCCCACACCTTCCTGGTCAAGTACTGCAAATGGATCGTCCTCGAGTATGCCACTCTCTAAGTAGAATGGTAAGAACTTGCCTGCATCATCCCTGCTGAACCCAAAGGTTGTCTGGGTCAGGTCGTTGGTACCAAAGGAGAAGAACTCGGCTTCCTTTGCTATCTTGTCGGCTGTGAGTGCTGCTCTTGGCAGTTCTATCATTGTTCCGACCATGTAGTCAAGTTTGAGACCTTCCTTTTCCATAGCTGCTTCTACGGCTCCGATCACATGCTTTTTGACGAACTCAAGTTCCTCTATGTTGCTTATCAGAGGGATCATGATCTCAGGCACGATCGTCATGCCTTCTTTTGTGAGCTCACATGCTGCTTCAATGATGGCCTGTGCCTGCATCTCATAGATCTCAGGATATGTTATCCCTAAGCGGCATCCTCTGTGACCGAGCATTGGGTTCATCTCTTTGAGATATTCAATACGCTCGATAATCTTCTTGACCCTGTCAAGTTCGGTTTGTGTGGCATCATTAGCATTCAGTTCTGCCAGCTTTTCAATTGCTTCCTCATGGTTTGGCAGGAATTCGTGGAGTGGTGGGTCAAGCAGCCTGATGGTCACAGGGAATCCTTCCATTGCCCTGAATATTCCGATAAAGTCCTCTCTCTGCATTGGGAGAAGTTTCTTTAATGCTGCTTTTCTTACATCGATCTCTTCTGCCATGATCATTTCACGTACAGCAGGAATCCTGTCCTCTCCGAAGAACATGTGCTCTGTTCTGCAGAGTCCAATACCTTCTGCACCAAAGTCGCGTGCGACCTGTGCATCGTGTGGAGTGTCTGCGTTTGTCCTGACCTTGAGGGTTCGGACCTCATCAGCCCATGAGAGTATCTGTTCAAGTTCGCCTGTAACGCCTGGCAGGATAAGGTCAACCTCTCCGAGAATGACGTCTCCTGTGGATCCGTCAATGGAGATCATGTCTCCTTCGTTGATGGAATGTTCTCCAATGTGGAAAACCTTCTCTTTCATATCAATTACAATTTCGCCACAGCCTGCAACACATGGCTTACCCATACCTCTTGCAACGACTGCTGCATGTGAGGTCATTCCTCCGCGTACTGTAAGGATACCTTCTGCAGCATTCATGCCACCGATGTCCTCGGGTGAGGTCTCAGCACGCACAAGGATGGTCTTTTCGCCCTTTTTTGCTCTTTCTTCGGCATGTTCTGCTGTGAAAACTACTTCACCCACAGCAGCTCCCGGGGATGCAGGGAGACCGTTAGCAATTACATCCGGTGTTGCGTCAGGATCAATATTTGGGTGTAGGAGCCTGTCAACCTGTGCAGGTTCTACCCTTGTAAGGGCTGTTTCCTTGTCGATAAGTCCTTCTTCGACCATATCGGTCGCGATCTTGATGGCTGCAGCTGCAGTTCTCTTTCCGGTCCTTGTCTGCAGCATGAAAAGCTTGCCTTTCTCAATGGTGAACTCGATATCCTGCATGTCTTTGAAGTGATCCTCCAGTTTCATGTAGATGTCCACAAGCTGGTCGTAGACCTCGGGCATGTTGTTCTTCAGGGTTTTGATCGGTTGAGGTGTCCTGATACCGGCAACGACATCTTCTCCCTGTGCATTGATGAGGTATTCTCCGAAGAATCTCTTTTCACCTGTTGCAGGGTCTCTTGTGAATGCTACTCCTGTTCCGGAGCTTTCTCCCATGTTACCATAGACCATGCTCTGTACGTTCACTGCAGTTCCCCATTGTCCGGGGATGCCATTCAGGCGCCTGTATGTGATTGCACGCTGGTTGTTCCATGAACCGAACACTGCATCAATGGCCATCTGGAGCTGTTGTCTTGCTTCCTGGGGGAAGTCATTTCCGGTCTCTTCCTTTATAATTCCCTTGAAGTTTTCAACAAGTTCCTTTAGGTCATCTACATCAAGGTCTGTATCCTGTTTGACGCCTTTATCCTTCTTTTTAGCAGTGAGTGCCGACTCGAACTTCTCGTGTTCGATGCCAAGCACGACGTCTGCGAACATTGTGAGGAATCTTCTGTAGCTGTCGTAAGCAAACCTGTCATTGCCGGTCTTATTGGCAAGGCCTATTACTGAACTATCGTTAAGTCCCAGGTTTAGTACAGTGTCCATCATTCCAGGCATGGACACGCGGGCACCTGAGCGTACAGAAACAAGTAATGGATTGTTAAGATCTCCAAATCTCTTCCCTGTAGTGTTTTCCAGCTCCTTTATGGCATTATTGATCTGCTCTTCAAGACCTGAAGGATAATGTTTGTCCTTAAGATAAAGAGTACAGACCTCGGTCGTGATCGTAAACCCAACCGGAACTGGTATTCCCAGATTTGACATTTCTGCGAGGTTGGCTCCTTTGCCCCCAAGCAGGTCTTTCATACTATTTTTGCCTTCAGTTTCGTCGTTTCCGAAAAGGTACACAAATTTATTATCTGCCACTAAGTTTTCCTCCCACGGGAAGATATTTTGATTATGGGTTAGGCTAGCGTAATTATGTATTTAATGATCCGGATATATGGCTGAAATCAGTTTCAATATCCATGGTCTTCCAGATTCTGTCTTATTGGACATATCCAGACGACATTGCCGTTTATTGTGTGATTGGTATTAAGTGTTATCGGTGTTTTTTGTTATTTTATGGTAATGTTTCAGATATAGGGTAAATTTCATGAAGGGTTAACCAAAATCTTTATATGCTTTCTTTGGACTTTGTCAATTATAATATGTTTACTTTCAAAATTTGCGGCATTTTATGATGTTAAATATTGTCAGAAAACAATTTATATCCGTGTGAGGCATTGTCATGCCTGATATGCACACGATTTCATTGATTCCTGTAAATATGTGTCATTAGTTAGCATTTTTTGCTATGTTTATGATCTGGATATAATCATCTTTTTGTAATGAGTTTTTCTGGATTATTAAAGAGATTGCGATAACCTTATATACTACGTATGGTATGTATATATATCAACAATTTAACTTATATATTGATGGCAAGAGATACATGAAACGACTTGGAACGGTAGTGCAAGTAGTTGCACATCAGGGTTTGCTTGTTAGAGGGGACAACATACGACCAGATACATCTTTGAGGGATCTTCCTCGTATCAATACGTTTGTTGTTGACAAATCTGTTAAACGCATCGGTAAAGTGAGCGGTGTTATCGGTCCTGTTAATTCTCCTTATATTACTATTAAGGTCTTTGGAGATGTTTCGGGATCTGAATTGAAGAAGTACCTCAATGAGAAAGTGTACATCAAATAAGTCCATTTATTACATTTATTAGTACATTTGTACATTTATTTTAAGTGGATCGACAATTAGCAATTTTGGGAAAATCGAGGCAATGATAATATGGTGGAAGTTGAAAGAGTAAGATATTCTGATACTTCAGAGAGAGAAAAGATACGTGCAATGATTAAGGCACGTAAAGAGAAAGAAAAGACCGCTGAAGTCGAGAACAAGGTTATCGAGTGTCCGGAATGTGGAAGCCGAAACCTTGAGCAGGACTATGAACGTGCCGAACTGGTATGTGCAGATTGTGGTCTCGTAGTGGATGCTGAATTCGTTGACGAAGGTCCGGAATGGCGTGCCTTTGACCATGACCAGCGTATGAAGCGTTCTCGTGTGGGTGCACCAATGACGTACACCATACACGATAAAGGTCTTTCTACTATGATCGACTGGAGGAACCGTGATTCCTACGGGAAGTCAATTTCCTCCAAGAACCGTGCTCAGTTATACAGGTTGAGAAAATGGCAGCGTAGGATACGCGTAAGCAATGCTACCGAAAGGAACCTTGCGTTCGCTTTGTCAGAACTTGACCGTATGGCATCCGCATTAGGTCTTCCACGTACTGTACGTGAGACTGCTGCGGTGGTCTACAGGAAGGCAGTTGACAAGAACCTCATCCGTGGAAGGAGTATTGAAGGTGTGGCAGCAGCAGCACTCTATGCAGCATGTCGCCAGTGCAGTGTTCCACGTACCCTGGATGAGATCGGAGAAGTTTCAAGGGTAAGCAGGAAAGAGATCGGAAGGACATACCGTTTCATTTCTCGTGAGCTTGCACTCAAGCTTATGCCAACTTCACCAATAGACTATGTCCCAAGGTTCTGCTCAGGCCTGAACCTCAAGGGTGAGGTACAGTCCAGAGGAGTCGAGATCCTTCGTCAGGCATCTGAAAAGGAACTCACCAGTGGCCGTGGACCAACCGGTGTGGCAGCAGCTGCGATCTATATTGCATCCATTCTCTGCGGTGAGCGCAGGACCCAGCGTGAGGTCGCTGATGTTGCAGGTGTGACCGAGGTCACTATCCGTAACAGGTACAAAGAGCTCGCAGAAGAATTGGACATCGAGATCATTCTCTGATCTTGAATTGAAAATAAGAACAAAAAAAGTAAAGGACTGCAAAGACAAATTCTGTCTTTGCGTTCCATAAATTTTTAATTTATAGCTTTTTCTGACTGACTTATTAATTGATCTATCGATTTAGTTTACCTGATCGACCTATTGGACCTAATCGATCACATTATATAGTAACGTAATTTTCTAGTGACCATGTTAGAACTGTTCGAGATGTTGTTCATTGGTTTCATAGTAGGCCTGACCGGTGCCCTTGTGCCTGGTCCTATGCTATTTGTGACCATTGACGGCACACTGAAGAAAGGCTGGACAGCAGGACCTGAAGTGTTCCTGGGCCATGCTATCATCGAAAGCGCGGTGCTTGTGCTGATACTTTTAGGCATGAACACACTTGTGGGTGAGCGTGAGATGTCTTTCATCTCGGTGGCCGGCGGCATAGTCCTGATAATTTTTGGTATCATGACGATACGAGGGGCAAAAGCTTCAGCTGCAGAACTTCACGGACAGGACAAAGTTGTTTCCAATTCACTGATCGCAGGAATTGTGACCTCTGCTTCAAATCCCTATTTCTGGCTCTGGTGGTTGGCAGCAGGTAGTGCTCTTGTGCTTGAGAGCATGAAACTTGGAATGGTCGCTGTGGTGTTCTTCATAGTAGGCCACTGGCTTGCAGATCTTGGCTGGTTCACTGCTGTATCGCTATCTTTCAGCCGTGGCAGGGGTATGTTCTCTCCGAAGACCTACAGGCATATTCTTGTATCATGCGGACTATTCCTGATATTGTTCGGCTCATGGTTCGCCATAGGATGATCCTGACAGCCAATATGCCGATATTTTCAAGGAGAGATGTATTTTGAAGTGTCCCTGTATTGCAATCCCGATAAAGAAAGGTGAACCTGCCAGAAAGTTTCTTCTGGAGCTTGACATCCTTGACAAGTCCCTGAAGATCTCCAGTGAAGATGGGGAGCTTTACATTCCTATTCAAAGGGAGCTGACCCCGGAAGAACTGGCTGAGCTTCCCGAAGGCGCAAAACAGGTTGAACGTGAGTTCGAATCCCATGAAAAGATCCTTGCACTTGAGGACATCCTGGGTTTTACTCCGGGTTACGAGGTCGTAGGTGATATCGCACTTATCGAAGCTGACGAACCGGAGGCACAAAGGATCGCAGATGCACTCCTGAAGGTGCACAAGAATGTGCAGACCGTGCTTGGTGCAGTGTCAGCTGTGGAAGGAGAGTTCCGAACCCGCAGGTTCAAAGTACTTGCTGGAGAAGAGAGGACGGAAACAGTTCATAAGGACCACGGTTTCAAGTACAAAGTAGATCTCGAGCGCGCATATTTCACCCCCCGTCTTTCAACAGAGCGCCAGCGCATTGTTTCACAAATAAGTGAAGATGATGTTGTCCTCGACATGTTCGCAGGTGTCGGTCCATACAGCATTCCGATTGCCAAAAAATGCAAAAAGGTCATTGCAATGGACAAGAACCCTGATGCTATCCATTTTCTCAAAGAGAACGTGGAGCTCAATTCCATCGAAAATATCGAGGTTTTCGAAGGCGATGCGAACGAGATAGCCCTAAATTACAAGGGAATTGCAGACCATGTTATCATGAATCTCCCCCACAGTGCTGATGCATTTCTGGACGCTGCAATTTATGTGACGTCTCCGCAAGGGATTATCCATTACTATGGAATGACCCACGAAGATGACCTTTATGAGAGTTCCATAGGTCTGATAGAAGCAGCAGCAAAAAAGGTGGGTCGGAGTGTTGAAGTGGTTGAATGTCGTACGGTGCGTTCGTATGCACCGCATCAGTATAATGTCTGTATCGAGGTCCGGATAATCTGAATCTGGGCGAAACGATTAAATTCTTAAATCCTTATTAGGTGTAAGTTCAATGTGCCGTCGTGGCTTAGTGGTATAGCGGCTGATTCGTAATCAGCAGGCCGGGGGTTCAAGTCCCCCCGACGGCTTCATTTATCAATTTTGGACTATCTTGCTACTTTTTTGACACGAAACTCTAAGTTCAAAGCTTACTCGTTGTGCAATAAATGGGGTATGTAAAAATCCTACTATTTTATCTAAACGGGAACCTTTCCGTTGCCTAAGGGTCGATGATTCCACGCACAACCAAGAAATCAAATCTATAGAAGTTGTTTGTATTTCTCAAACATGGATCATTAAACCCGTATTACAGGGAAATGATACAAACTTGCCTCTTTCAATCAATTTGTAGATTTGATCTGCTAGTTGAAAACCCTTCCACGGTTTTAGTGAAACAAATAGGCGATTTGCCCAAAAAATTTAGTAGTCGGTCGACAAATGTTCTCTTTTTCGTACAAAGGGCAGTTATTGAGAATGTTTATATCCATAAAAACCCTATATTTAAATGGGTAAAAGTTGGAGATCTATTCTTTTTATCGTCTCTTCCAATAAAATAAATATATACGGGGGTATATAAATGGTAGAATCAGCTATACTGGACAGTTTTTATGTGATGGCGGATCAGTTTATTTCGTTTATACCTACGCTTGTAGCTGTAATCGTATTACTGATAGTCGGTAAGTTTGTCGGAAAAGCACTTGGTAGTCTCGGATCAAAAGCTCTGGATAAGGTCGGTCTGGACGATTTGATCGACAAGACGTCTTTAGGTGGTATGATCAAAAAGACTGGGACAAGTACTGTAGGTATGTTTGATGCCATAATTCGTTGGTTCATCTACATCATCTTTGGAGTGATCATTATCGATCTTCTGCAGATACAGGTAGTTGCAGATTTCATCACCCAGATTATCCTATTCCTTCCTCTGATTGCTTCAGCACTGCTGACATTGATCATTGGATTGCTTGTAGTTGATTTCCTGGCTGATTTGGTAAAGAATATCGTGAAGGCATCAAGTGTTGATGAAAAGATTGGGAAGAGCAGTATTGGAAAAGGTCTTGAAGCAGCAGAATTGACTACATCCAGCATAATCGCAGGTATCGTTAAAGTTTTTGGATACATTATCTTTATTCTAGCTGCATCAAATATCTTGGGCCTCAATGTAGTATCCGATTTCCTAGTATCCATTCTTAATTACATACCTAATCTATTTGCAGGTATTTTGATACTGGTAATTGGGTTATTGGCAATTGATTTCCTCACAGATTACTTGGCAGGTATTCTCGAGGGAATGGAAGTCGAAGGAGCAAACGTCTGGGTTCCATTGCTCAGGGGTTTCCTTGCACTTGTGCTGATATTACTAGCACTTGATGCAATGCTCATCGATACAAGCATCTTCTACCTCCTTATAGGACCATTGGCTTGGGGAATTGCTATTGTTGTTGCATTTAAGTGGGGTATCAAAGAAGTTCTTGTGGCATATGCAAAGGAGAGAAAATAATCTCTCCTTATTTTTTACTTTTTGTTGATGATGAATTCTTTCTAACTATCCCTTAGATGGGGTGGATTTAATGATAAAACACGATGATATATTTGATAATATAATACGGCATGTAACCACTGTCATCCTTTACATTCTAATACTGGCTCTGATCGTAGGTGTAGTAAAGATCCTTGCAAGTCTGGTCTTAATTATATTGGCAACTCTTGGTGGTGACTTCCTCGAGATAAATTTCACTAATGTAGTATTCAGTGTGCTCACGGTCTTTGTTCTTATTGATTTATTCAAAACTTTTACTGATTATCGTGAGCATGAGCAGGTCAGACTGACATACATAACTGATGCCACTATATTGATCGTTATGCGAGAGGTTGCAGCTGGAATTTATGCACAGAAAATTGAGTATGAATTCCTTTTAAGCTTAGCAGCAGTGCTAGTAGTATTAGGTGCAATACGAGTTCTTGCTATCAAATATCCTCCTCAGGAAGAATAAAATATCGAATAAAACAAATAGTAGATATCTAAAAAAGAAAAAGTTAATCAGGATCAGAAACTAACTGATCCTTTTGTTCGTTTTGAAACCATACCACACGCTGTGGGAATGCGATCTCAATTCCATTATCTTCTAAAGTCTTTTTTATCTTCCAGAGTAGTTCGGTTTTCAGGGAATACCAGTCTGTTGCAGGAGCCCATATCTTTACACTGATATTAACCGAATTATCTCCTAGATTGTCTACAAAAACAGCAGGTGCAGGATTTTTCAGGGCTAGAGGATTTTCTTCAATTAGATCTTTAATAATCGCTATGGCTTGATCGGCATCGTCACTGTATCTAATTCCAACAACATATTCGAATCTCCTTGCGACATTAGCAACATAGTTCGTTATTGTTGTTGTGAATACCTTTTCATTAGGGATCCTCACATAAAGGCCGTCAAAAGTTCTGATTATGGTAGATATAAGGCTGATATCTTCTACGATTCCAACATTTCCATCGATATTGACCTGATTGCCAAGTTTTATGGGTCTTTCAAATATAAGGAACAGACCCGAAATAAGATTCCCAACTATGCTCTGACTGGCAAAACCTATTACCAATCCCAAAATGCTTCCCGCAACTAGCAAACTTGAGGGTGCAACTCCCAGAAGAGGGAGAATTACAAACACAACAGTTATTACAACTATACTGTAATATGCTGCTTTTTGTATGATATCAAGGTGGTTTTTGGCAACTTTCTCCTTGAGTGATCGTTTCAGGTAAAGTGCCATAATTTTGCCTATAAGTACAGAGAGTATTAAAGCTAAAAATGCGGTGACGATATTAATGATTAGTTCACCACTTTGAAAATCAATCTCTGATATCCATGGAATTATCAAAAACCTGCCTCCATAATGCATTTCTTTCCGTTCATATAGAGCTTTTTAGCGGTATACAGTTCCATGGATTTTTTCATGCCGGGTCTGAGCGGTTTGTCAATGAAATCCGTTTCTGCAATACTGGGACTTATTATTTTCATATTAGCTTTCATGGAAACTAGTTCTGTGTCGTAGTAGATCTTCATACCATAAGCGTTGAAAACAGATTGCTTCACTTCAACCCATAAGTCTGTGTTATTTAAAATGGTCAGCTCGAGTACTCCTTCATGCATTAGATCAGCAGAAGGTATCTTGGAATGGATTTCGCTTTTCCAGTATTTACATATCAAACCACTGCTAGGATCACCATATAGGGTGAACTTTTGGTCTACAAGTGTTAGAATATCGATCACTTCGATCTCATCTTTATTGGAAATGAATATTCCCATCTCTATCGGGAACTTTATGTAGACCATTATCCTTGACATCGGAGCTATTGTTATAGTTCTATCGAATTCAACAAGCAAATTCGAAGTTATTTTTTTTGGTCTGTTCAAAGGTTCAATGGGATTTATGATGACCTTACCATCGCCTTTTACAAGAATTTTTTCAAGATTCTCATCATGAAATAATCTTTTGTACAAGCAATTCTCTCCTTCCATGTCGAAGGCAATATCAATACCTTCCGTTTTCGATCTGAAGGGCATGGTATATGATCCGTACATACTTCACCTGAATTATTATTTATAGAATATTTATTTCCTAAATCTCTCCTTTCTTACTCTGAGATGGTTAGGAACATAGGATAGGAATATCTTTCTGAATCGATGCCATGGAGAACTTGTTACCAATAACCCCATCTTTCAACTTTATGGGAGTATTAATATTTCAATATTTGTGGACATTTAACAACCATTTCGATGATTTTATGGGGAAAATGTAATAGCATTATAGATCATAAATTAATTCATGGGGTTATTAAGAGGGTTTAATCTGATTGTTTTATCATTAATAGCAATACTCATTGCATATGTCATTTATTTTACGGATTTTTTAATTGATTACGAATTCTTCTTGATAAAGTCATTACAGTCTGTGATCATTATTCTGATATTTTATGCAATAAAAGCTGTTATTGAGAATGTTATCAGAGTAAGGATACATGATACAAAGGAAAGGTATACTTTCCGCAAAGCTATCTCTATAATTATTACATTCCTCGCTCTTGCATTTCTTTTTGCAGTTTGGTTCAAGGAGACAACTGGCCTTATCGTGGCATATGGTATACTTAGCGCAGGTATTGCCATAGCTCTACAGGATCTCTTGAAAAGTATAGCAGGTGGTATCATTATTCTCGTATCCCGTCCTTTCAGAGCTGGTGATAGGATTGAAGTGGATAACATAATTGGTGATGTTCTTGACATAAGGAACTTCAGCACTTCCCTAATGGAGATACAGGAATGGGTTGACGGTGATCAATACACTGGAAGGTTAGTCCAGCTACCAAATAGTTTCATTTTAAGTGATAAGGTCAAGAACTACACGAAGGACTTCTCCTTTATCTGGGACGAATTACAGATTATGCTGGTGTATGGAAGCAACTGGAAGAAAGCAGAAGATATTGCATTAAAGGTTGCAAAAGAAACCTTATACGGTTTTGAGGAATCTGCAAAAAAAGAACTATTAAATATGGGTGAGAAATATTTCATCACTACATATGATGTCGAAACGAAATTGTATATGAAATTGCAGGAAAACTGGATCGACATACGTCTTAGATACGTAGTGGATCCTCGACAGCGAAGGAAAATAAGGAATAATTTGGTACAGAAACTTCTAGAGGCTTATGATCAAGAAGAGGATATTAATGTTGGTACTGCAACCAGTCTTGATATCATGAAATCAGCTCAGGTCATAAAAAAATAAGTCTTAATTGTGGGAATGTGAACATATATAATATTGTAAGTTACATCCTAATTTTATTTAACCATCTTTGTTTATGTCATAATTCAGAAATTTATACCAGAGGAACTTGCTTACTTTTTATTTCATCAGTTTCAGGATCAAGTTCATAATGATCGTTCTCAATGTAATTGGATATCTCTTCTTCCTTCGAAAATTTAGCGATGTTGAATATAGCTTCACCCTCATGCACAAGTGGCAAGTTCGTTCTTCCAATGACTATCCCAGATACTGAACTTAGTACTCTCATTTCGATCTCACCTAATGGATCATTTATATAGGCTAATATTTCTCCTTTTTTTACCAGAGTTCCTAAAGGAACAACTGAACGTAGTATTCCACTTTCAGGAGCTCTAATCCATTGTGTTGATCTGGAGATCAGAGTTTTGTACTCTTTTCTTTTCCTGCTTTTTGGTCTCATGCCTAAATAATACATTACTCCAAGGATGCCCCTTACGCCTGCCCGAATACTAACTTCATCAAATCGCAGGGCTTCACCAGCCTCATATAACAGGGCTGGGATATTATTCTCACGAGCTGCTTCACGTAATGATCCATCGCGCAGTTCAGAATTAATTATTACTGGTACACTAAAAGCACGAGCTATCGCTTCAGTTTCGTTATCTACTCTCAAACAGGCACGTATCTGGGGCAGATTCTCTCGGCCAACAGTACCTGTATGGAGGTCGATAACATGAGTGCAATGGTCTATTATCTCTGTCATAAGTATATTCGCCAGCCGAGAAGCCATTGAACCTGATTTTGAACCCGGAAATGATCTGTTCAGATCGCGTCTGTCTGGCAAATAGCGGGAGCGAGAGACAAAACCGAACACATTTACAATTGGAATTGCAATAAGTGTCCCCTTTATGTTGTTGAGCGTTTTATGTGCAAGGACGCGGCGGATGATCTCCACGCCATTGAGCTCATCTCCATGGATTGCAGCACAAATAACTAGACAGGGACCAGGTCTGTTTCCATGTATAACATGGACTGGCATTGATGCTGATGTATGAGTATAAAAGCTGGGAATCGGCAATTCAATAGATCTTCTTGTTCCTGGCTGAATGGTTATGCCTGCAATTGTGATTGGTTTCTGCATGGATCAGCCCTTTCCACGGGTTCGTGTATTTCCAACTTCACTTGTCTTCTCGATATAATCAATGATCATGCCTGCAATATCCTTACCTGTTGCCTCTTCTATACCTTTTAGGCCAGGGCTAGAATTAACTTCCATTACTAAAGGACCATGATTGGAGCGTAATAGGTCAACACCAGCAACATTGAGCCCCATGATTTTTGCGGCACGTACAGCGGTTGAACGTTCTTCTGGAGTTATCCTGATGATCTCTGCCGAACCTCCCCTGTGTATGTTAGATCTGAATTCGCCCTTTGGAGCTTGCCTTTTCATAGCTGCAACAACTTTGCTCCCTATGACAAAACAACGAATGTCAGCTCCTTCTGCTTCTTTGATATATTCTTGGACTAGAATGTTAGCTTTTACACCCATGAAACCTTCTATCACACTTTCTGCAGCTTTTTGTGTTTCTGCTAGTACCACACCAATACCCTGTGTACCTTCAAGTAATTTGACAACAAGAGGTGCGCCACCTACCATCTTGATCATGTCTTTGATATCATCAGGCTTGCTGGCATATCCTGTTATAGGAAGTCCTATACCTTTACGGGAAAGCAGCTGCAAGGAACGAAGCTTGTCTCTGGAACGGGTGATAGCAACCGATTCATTCAACGGATATACACCCATCATTTCGAATTGTCGAAGTACTGCAGTACCATAGAATGTAACAGATGCACCAATACGTGGGATAACTGCATCAAACCCTTCAAGTTTTTCTCCTTTGTAGTGTATGGTAGGTTTGTTGGATGTTATGTTCATGTAAGCTCTCAACACATCTATTACCTGAACTTCATGCCCTCTCTCTTCGGCTGCTTCAATTAAGCGACGAGATGAGTATAGATTACGATTTCTTGATAATAAGCCAATTTTCATTTAGCAACCCCATTTTCAGATTGTATATTGTATATTGTATATGCATCAAGTTTTCCGTTCAGGTAAGACGCCCCTGGATCAACTACAGCTCGATTTTCCATTGCACGGCGTCCCAGCAACATCCTAAAGCGCATGGTGTCGCGATCTGTAAGCGTTAATTCGATGGGATAGCGGTTGGATGCAATAACAACATCCGTTTCAATAACATAACGCATCTCTTTGTGACCACCTGAATCCGTCACTTGGCGACGGTCCTTTAAGCGTGCTGTGCACTTGACCTGAAAATTCTGGTTTTTCTGGATAGGATGGACTGAAAAACGGACCATTTCAACACCATTCTCTTCATAATGCTCAACATTGAAGGCATGTAGTGCAGATGTCTTTGCTCCTGTATCAACTTTTGCTTTGATAGCGTGAATTCCGAGTTCGGGCAAAGAGACCCATTCCCTCCATCCAAGTATTAATGTTTGTTCATCTTTGTACATAATGGTCTTCAGTATCATTAATTTTGTTTTTGATTGTCTATGAGAAGTAATAAGATTGAGAAGGATTTCTCATTTTACATAATTTTATTGGTCATACTAACTTTAAATAGTCGCAAATGGCGTTTCTACAATATATATGGCCTTTTACAAGTATGCTTATATTTCATTCGAAAATTTCGAAACAAAGATTATTGTGTCACCACTCCAGTTTCTAGTTAAAGGGTATTAACTCCTTCAACTATTATACTTAGCAATTTGTGTTTTACATTTTCCCTTTCGCTGAATGTGGATTTGTAATATGCTGTAAGTTTCAACCCATTGCTATCTGAGTCTAATTTCAGGCGAACATCAAGATTCTCTTTGACTTTTGCTCTTTCCACCATTTTTTCCATGTGATAGTTTAAATTTTCAGGAATATCCTTGATATAATAGTCAAAGGATGATTCAAAAAATCCTTTTCCATAATTTTTAATAGGACTTTCCAGAAAGATCTTGTTTGGTATCTTGTAGAACTCTCTACATTTGGTAGGATAAATTACAACATAAAATAATCCTATGTGTTTTACTTCCCCTTCTTCCTCTCCGACAGCAATGTAGTCTCCTATTTTAAACGGTTTTTTGGTAAGCAGTATGAACCAGATAAAATAAGAGAGAATAATTTCTTTAATGGCAAAGGCAAATCCTGTTGCAACAAGACCCAAAAATATCACGATGTTTTGTGTATCGATTCCAACCTGCCAGAATACAACTACACTTGTGAAAGCATAAATAAACCCGATGTAGATCTTTCTCAAAAGAATTTTTTCTTCTCTCTTCCCAATACTTTCAAACATCTTTGGGATTACATTCACAGTTAATTTGATGAATATTGTAGCAATTGTATAGGAAATAAGGATGGTATCAACTAGTTTGAGAAAATCTAAAATAATTACAGGAATCTTTATCCAGCCTTGGTAGTCAGCTAAAAGTATTACTGATATCGGCAGTACAAAAAATAAAAATATAATTATTATATGATCTAATAATGTATTGAATATCTTGTCTTTGACATGCTCTTTCTTCAATTTCCTGCTTACTTCATTTTTGTCTGGGATTCTCTTTGCTTTCATAACCTTTACCTTTGCTTAAGGAACTACTTTTTTAATCCAAACTGTATAGCAGTTATTTACTCTTTTTCTTTTAGGAAATTCAGTGTATTAATTTTGTCGAGCAAATTACAAGTAAGACTAATAAACCACTCAATGACATCAAGATATGAAATGAACATTATTGAAAATTCAAAGATGGGATTAGACAACTTGTAGATTTACTTTGCTGGACGAAACCCCTTCCACCATTTTATACTAAGTGGATGCTCTCTATTAGGATAGATTACATGAAACAAAATGATAAGAGTGAAATCCATTTTAGTTTTAATGCTCATGTGAAGGAGATATTGAGCATTTTTATGTATAGGGATTATTATTGTTATTTGGATGGCAATTAAGAGTTAGAGACTAATTGAATTTTAAATTCACAATACCCTCATTTCAAAAATTTTCAACAATCCGTCGATGTTATCTATTTATTTGATTAAAGCGATATGTTACAAGGGTTTGCTAATGAATTTCGAATTGCTAATTGGTTTTGCTAACAATGCTGCTTTACTTCTTGCCTTAGGCTTGCTTTCTGAAATAATTATATTTTCACCCCACCCAAATATAAGGTTTAAGAAATGCGCAATTGGAATTATAATTGGTCTGGTCGGTATTGCTCTCATGTTAAGTCCCTGGCAAGCGGTCCCTGGAATTTTTTTTGATACCCGATCAATTCTGCTTGGCATCGCGGGATTATTTTTTGGTTTAGTACCCACAATTATTGCAATTATAATTACCAGTCTATTTCGTATATATCAAGGGGGAGTTGGGACATGGACTGGGATTGCTGTTATAATTACTTCTTCTACGATTGGTTTGTTGTGGAGGCATTATCAATTTAAACCAAGACATGCTCCTGGGATTGGAGAGCTATACATTTTTGGAATCGTCATTCATATTTTTATGTTACTATGGATGCTTACTCTCCCATGGTCCATTGCTTTAGAAGTTTTAAGGGAAATCAGTTTACCAGTTCTTTTGATTTATCCGATCGGAACAGTCTTATTAGGAACAATTTTAAGCAACCAAATATTACGACAAGAATCAAAACAAAAGTTACAAAAAAGTGAAGCCCACCTACGAACTCTGCTTGATACAATCCCTGACTTGATTTGGTTGAAAGATCCTGAAGGTCTTTACCTAAGCTGCAATTCCAAATTTGAGCGTTTTTTTGGCGCAAAAGAAGATGAAATAATAGGTAAAAGTGACTATGATTTTGTGGGAAAAGTACTGGCAGATTACTTCACTCAAATGGACAAGCGAGCTATTAAATCCAATAAACCCACGGTGAACGAAGAAAAAGTAACATTTGCTGATGATGGCCACTGTGAAATACTTGAAACCATCAAAAAACCAATGTATGATTCTGATGGACAACTTGTTGGTGTTCTGGGTATTGGGCGAGATATAACCGAACGTAAGAAATATGAGGAAAAACTCGTTCAAACTAAAATGTATGCAGAAGAGGCGAATCGAACAAAAAGTGAATTTATGGCAACCATGAGCCATGAGTTGAGAACTCCTCTTAATTCGGTTATTGGTTTTTCAGATTTGTTACTTGCTGGTTACACAGGTGATCTCAATGATAAACAAGAAAAGTACCTTACAAATATCTCAAAAAGTGGGAAACATCTTTTACAATTAATAAACAGCATTCTGGATATAGCAAAAATTGAATCTGGAAAGATGGACATCAACTATACACATTTCTCGGTTGTTGAAGTCTTTGAGGAGTTAAACGATATACTTGATCCAATATTAGAAGCTAGAAATATTTCTTTATTTTTTGAAGTTTCACCTATAAATTTGAAATTAAATGCGGACTATGGCAAATTCAAACAAATTATGTATAATCTAATTAATAATGCCATGAAGTTTGGATTGGACGATGGCACTGTTAAAATTTCAGCAGAAAATTGTGATTCAATGATTAAATTTATTGTTCAAGACAATGGTATCGGTATTTCAAAAGAAAATCAGCTAATAATTTTTGAACCATTTAAGCAGTTAGATGCATCAACTTCTAGATCATATGGTGGTGCAGGATTGGGTTTATTTATTGTTAAAAAAATTGTAGAATTACATGGGGGGGAAATCTGGATTGAAAGTGAGGTTGGTATAGGTACTACATTTATGTTCACAATACCGAATGATAATTAATTTCGCTCTGCAGAATTCCTCTACCCAAAAAATTTTAACACACCTTTCAAGACTGTATATTATTATCTTAAATAGATTATTCATAAGTTTAGTCAAAATCATAATCATGTTTACAAGGAATGTCATCAAGAGCCAGATGGGAATGCGGCACCAATACACAACCATTTATATTCTTCTGTCTAATAACCCTTAACAAAACCTTTTAATGATAGTTATACAAAAGTTAAATTGTAATTTAAAATGTTCCTTACAAGTCAGTGGCAAGGTACTCTCAACACGAGGTCAATAGTCCGCTCGAGGCTTTCTACAAAGCCAAATTTTCATTAATCTATTGCACTAATTTTGTTGGCCAAAAATCTTTATATTATCATCTGTACTAACTATGAAATATCAAATCAAATGTTCCTAATAAGACAGATTAATGTATGGCTTGGACCTGAGGAATTGCTCCCCCGACGGCTTTACATACACATTTTTAAGCTGTTTTTGTTATTATTTTTATCATAGTACACTCTGGGTTCAAATCTTACCCTTGAACAGTAAGTCGGGGATATGGGTATCTTGAAAAAAGAGTTTCGCTTTTAAATCGAAAAGCGAATTTGATAATCTCTATTAGATAGAGTATTAGTTTCTCTTTACAAATCGATTTTATCTATTGGGGATGCGGAGCAAATTCATACTGATCTGTAAATAATTTCATATTCTTTTTCTGTTTTAATTTATTTTCATTTGCTGCCTGATACCCCTTCTACAAATTTCCAGCGTCACAGCGTTAATACAAAGTTATATATAATACTCATTTAGTATGACATTTTAGCAAATAAGTAACACCAAACGCGATGAATAGTTAAAAAGATGTTACTCATGCTCTTAGCATTTGTGTGTTTATTAAAAAAGGAGGAATGGCTATTAAGATCAAACTGGCTAAAAAAGCAAATATTGCAATGTTGCTGTTCATATCAATTGTTCTTACTGTGGGTGTCTGCTCTGCAGACTCGGTAACAGTACGTGGAGAGATCCTTGACAGTGGGAATGTATCTTCTATAACCTGGGACGGATCTAACTGGGGTGCTCTACATTTTGCATTGAATGATGCCGGTTCCAATACGGAATCAGTTTACTATGGGAACGTTGATTCTGAGAACTCTGCTATTGGTGCAGCACCTGCTAACAATGTCATTGATAAAAAAGAGCTTATCTATAGCACTCAGACATACAGTAAGAAATTCAAACTGAGTGCAAAAACAGATGCTACTGCTCTCTCTACATATTCTGTTATACCTCTGTTCGGTAAAAGATACATCGCTGTTAATGATGATGCAAGTAAGATGACAACGCTGGTCACAGAACAGGGTGGAGGCGCAGAGAAGCAACTCAAGGAAGGCGAATCCTGGGAGCTGGGCAAAGGTTACAGCCTGAAAGTAGATCAGCTGGATGCAGATGCAGGTAAAGCTTTTGTAATTCTCTATAAGGACGGGAACGAACTTGATTCAGACATACTTGATATGGATGGAACCGATGATGACCGGGCTTTTATTGTGAAGGAGAATATCGCAGGAATGGAAGATGTGGTTTACTTCGCTACATATCTTGAGAATACTTTTAAAGGCACTTCTGAATCCTTTGCTATAATCAAATATACCTGGCTAATGGATAAGGATAACATAATTTCCATTGAAGAGGGTGACAAATTCGGCCTTCTTAAGTGCAGGGAAGTTTCAGAGAACTGTATCAATATGTCCAACGATGCTGTGATCCACCTGGAAATGGATGATAGTGTATACTTTACTGATGACTGGTATCTCAAGACCTCAAAAGCAGGTATGGGTACAGATGGTGGATTCCTGCTCTATCCTGCAATGAATGTAGTATTTGAAACTACGATCGAAACTGAAAAGGTTGTTGAAGTTCCTTCTTCAACTGAAAGTGAGTCTGAAACGGTTGATGAAACCACTTCAGAGGCCAACCCTGCTGGTATGAATGATGAGCTGAACGATTCATCTTCTGCAGATGCAAACAATGTAGTGTACGGACCTGAAGAGCAGGTACAGACCAGTGAAAGTCTGCCTGGCTTTTTGTCGATCACTGCAATGGCAGGTCTTGTATCAGCTCTTTTTATTTTGAAGCGAAGGGTGCACTAAATCTCGTTATCAATTCAAAAACATGTGGTGTAGTATTATGAAAAATATTCATGTTGATTGGAATATGGCCTGGACAGAAATGATGCAGGCCAATCGGAGAGCTGACCATCAGGACCGTGGAAACTGTGCAACTCTCTGGGACAGCAGGGAGAACGCAGAACGCTTCTGGAAAAGGTCCCAGGAAAATAAGAGGAGGATTGAAAAGACATTGAACGAACTTCCCCTTAAAGAAGACTCTCGTGTGCTGGACATTGGTGCCGGCCCCGGCAGTCTTGCCATTCCTCTTTCAGAGAGAGTTGCTCATGTGACTGCTGTCGAGCCCGGGAAAGGCATGATGGAACTTCTACAGGAGAACATAAGCAACTTTGGAATAAGTAATATCGGCTGTGTCAACAAAAGGTGGGAAGATCTTAATGTCAAAGAAGATCTCGAAGGTCCCTATGATGTTGTGATCGCTTCTTTCTCACTTGGGATGCCTGATATTAGAAGTGCTATAGAAAAGATGCAAATGGCTTCTTCAGGACATATATGCCTTTACTGGTTTGCAGGAGAAACGCCATGGGAAGAACATTCAACAAATCTGTGGCCTGCCATGTATGGAAAGGAATACACTCCCGGTCCGAAGTGCGATGTCCTTTACAATCTGCTCTATAGTATGGGTATCTATCCGGATATGCACGTATTTCCAATTGAATACACTAATTCATTTTGTTCAATTGATGAGGCGCTCGATTATTTCAGGTCCCGCTATACGATTGATACAGAACAACAGGAAATGGTTCTCAGGAACTATCTTGAAGAAACACTGGAGCCGCAGGACGGACAGTTTGTAGATTGTGGTCATTCTACCAGGGTAAAGATCTGGTGGGAACAGGAAGTGATGGATTGAAAGCATTGCTCTGTGGAAAAGGTGGTAGTGGCAAAAGTACACTTACGGCTTTGATCGCCAGGTCCCTTTCTGATAGGGGCTGTAATGTCCTCGTCATAGATAACGATGAATCCAATTTCGGCCTGCACAGGCAAATGGGTCTGGAATTGCCGGATGACCTCCTGAACTTCCTGGGAGGAAAGAAGAACCTTGTCGAAAAGATGATGGAAGCTTTTCCAAAGGGTGAGAAACTCACCCTTTTCGATCATAAATGGGAGATTCCGACCATCCCGGAAGCATATGTCAGCAGAAAAGGAAATCTTTCTTTGATGGCAGTTGGGAAAATCCATGAATTCGGGGAGGGCTGTGCATGCCCCATGGGTGCTCTTGCAAAACAGTTGATACAGAACATAGACATCGGTAAGGATGATTTTGTTCTCGTTGACACAGAGGCAGGGATAGAACACTTTGGCCGGGGTGTGGAAGAAGGCTGTGACATTCTTTTCATGGTGGTAGATCCTTCCTATGAATCCATACGTCTTTCTGAAAAGATCAGTGAGCTTGCAGACAATGCCGGAAAACAGCTTTACTATATCCTGAACAGGGCTGAGGGTGCAGGCAAGGAGATATTATGTTGTGGCATCCCTGATGATCGGGTGATCTCTACTGTTCCTATTCATGAGTCCGTCTTTAAGGCCGGTCTTCTTGGAGATGAATTCCAGGCCTCAGTTCCGGAAGTTGATCTGATAGCTGATTTTTTAGTAGGACTTAAGTCGAAATAAGAGTTTGAAAATGAAGTCTCAAATTTCTTTATAAATTTTGGAGGATTCCAATGAAAGTAAATGGATCTATTATCTACTTAGCTCTGCTTATAATTGCAGGGTCTGTGTTTTCACCAGTAGCTCTTGCTGCGGATGGAGATATTTTGGAGGTCACACGCAATGTTCCTTCCGGTTTCAATCCCCGGGAAAGCGTTGAAATTACACTGGAAATTACAGGAGAAACTCCTTTTATGGTTGGTATTGTGGAGAACATACCTGAAGGTTTTTCTTTTCCTGAAGATGACTCAGAGGTTTCGGATGCAAAGTATTTCAAGGTTGACAGAGATGCTGGCAAGATCGCTTTTTCTGTGAGCGGTGAAAATGAGGTCACATACAAAGTAATCCCTTCCGGAAATGAAGAAAATGCATTTGAAGGATATTGGGTTGATATGCTTTTCCAGACCCAGGACCTCAATGAAGGCAAGGAGAGGTGGATCCCGGTAACAGATCCGAACGCAGATCCTGTTACTATCTCTGCTTCTGCCGTTGACACATCTGTTTCAGAAGGGCCTGAGTATGCTTCGACTTCAAAGGCACCGGGGTTTGGCTTATGTTTAGCCTCAATGGCGATCATTGGTTGCTTGCTTGTTTTCAGGAGATCTAATTCCAGAGGTGATAAGGAATGATGTCCAGATCAAAGCTTTTAGCTGGAATATTAATGGTTACATGCTTGATTGTTTCTGTCATGAACGCAGCGGCATTGCCATCAAATCTTCCATGTGACAACGGCGATGGTATACTTATTGAAGATGAGGTTTCAGGTGCTGTATGTGATTACATGCTCGATGACAGCTCATATTCACTTGATGATGTAGGTGATGCTTCATACATACTTACCTTCTGGAATGGCAGTCCAAAGTCAGTAACTGATAGTCATGACAGGGAAGTGACTTTCTACAGGCCCGTAGAGAGAATTATCACAACCAATCCTGACAATTCCAGGATGGTAATCGCTCTTGGTAATCTTGACAAAATGGTTTCTACTGATGAGTGTACATGTTCCGGATGCATCCTGCCAAGAGATGGAAACGATGAGAAAATAGCTAAGAATGCGTGGGAATCCCTCCAGATATATGGTGGAGGCCAGCTCGATGATCTTCCGGAAACAAATACCCGTAAAGAGATCGATTATGAAACCATGGCGATACTTAAGCCAGATGTCGTTTTCGATGCAACCTGGTACAACAGGGGAGACCTGATCGAAGAGAAGGTCGGTTGTCCTTGTGTTGATGCAGGTGCAGGTTTTACTTTTGCTGAAAGTTATGAGCACATCAGTTTGATGGGCAATGTTCTGGATAGGCAGGAGAAGGCCGTTGGACTGGAGGCTTATGTGCGTTCAAAGGTTGATATGATCGAATCTGTGACCTCACAGCTCGAAGATAGTGAGAAACCAACGGTCTATTTTGCACCAAG
Source organism: Methanococcoides methylutens (assembly GCF_000765475.1). Classification (NCBI taxonomy): domain Archaea; kingdom Methanobacteriati; phylum Methanobacteriota; class Methanomicrobia; order Methanosarcinales; family Methanosarcinaceae; genus Methanococcoides; species Methanococcoides methylutens. The sequence goes on along the minus strand of NZ_JRHO01000014.1, from coordinate 135,938 downwards.
GGGTGCCAAGAAAGGTTTCTATGATTCTGTTGAAGGGAGGGATTTCACCCGCACAGAAGCGGTCTATGAGCCATTGGACATAGCAGGTGGTACAAACGTTGCAAGAGATTGTACTGGCGAGAACGTCAATGTCCCACCGGAACAGATTGTTGCATGGGAGCCTGATTACATATTTGTCTCATGGTCCTCCACTTCAGCATTGGGTGAACCAAACGGTGTTGATTTTGTAATGGAGACCGCCGAACTTTCAGAGATCCCTGCTGTAAGTAACAATAATGTGTATTCCTGTATCTATCCATACTGCAGAGGCAGGCCTCTGGACAGGAGCCTTTTGAATATGATGTACATGGCAAAATGCCTGCATCCGGAAGAGTTCAGGGACCTTGACCTGGAAGCAGAAGGAAATGAGGTATATAGGCAAATCCTGGGAATTGATGGTGTTTATACCGAAATGGCAGAATACCAGCCTTTCCTGAAAGAGGTCAATTGATCCAGTTTGTTTACTGGAATATAGGATTGTGGAGGATATGAATCGGTGATATTTGAAGTTTCCGGGATCATATCCTCTTTTATCTTTGATGGTGAAAATATGCAAAATCCTTTTAAAAAACAACATAATGCCAAATCGGAAAATATTAAAATTTCCGGGTATGAGAAGAATTCTCGGGCAAGGGAAGGTTACCAACGTTATGTGGGGAAAAAACTCTTTTTCCTCGTTTGCATGTTAGGTCTGGTAACCTTCCTTTCAGCTTTTATAGTTACAATTGGCCCACTTGAGATCTCAGTGTCGGAGGTCTATAAAATATTACTTTCCAGTTTATTCCCTAGCTATTTTGCCAGTGAAGGACTACCTTCACAGATCGTATGGAATATTCGTCTTCCACGCATTGTTGCTGGTATAATGGCAGGCTTCGGGTTGGGGATATGTGGGTGTGTAATGCAGGCAGTTCTTAAAAATCCGCTGGCAAGTCCTTTCACTCTGGGTATTTCTTCCGGAGCGAATTTTGGTGTGGCTGTAGCAGCTGTAATGGGTGTAGGTGTTATGGGAGGTCCATACCTTCTGGTGGGAAATGCCTTCCTTTTTTCAATGTTATGTGCACTGTTCATAATTGCTCTTGCAAGTTTTAAAGGTGCAACTTCCGAAACCCTGATTCTTGCAGGCATTGCGATAAATTATTTGTTCGGATCTCTCAGTGACCTGTTTCGATATTTTGCCACGGATGAACAGTTGAGAATAATGGTTAGCTGGGGTATGGGTGACCTTTCTGCTTTTTCATGGAGCAATTTCGCACTTCTGCTTGGTGTATTTGTCTTCTGTACTCCTTTGCTTTACCTGAAGGTGAATGATCTCAACATAATGGCAATAGGTGATGAAAATGCCAAAAGCCTCGGTATCGATGCAAATAGGGTAAGAATGTTCAGTATGCTTCTTGCAAGCCTTCTGATAGCGACAGTTGTTTGTTTTACAGGAACGATCGCCTTTATAGGACTTGTTGCACCCCATATGGCACGTATGGTCGTAGGTTCGGATCACAAATACCTGTTCCCGGCCTCTGGATTACTCGGAGCTCTCATATTGATATCAGCAGATGCTACTGGCCTGAACATACTGAGACCTACAATGATACCGACGGGAATTATGACCTCTCTGCTTGGAGTACCTTTTTTCATGTATCTTATACTTAAAAAGAAAAAGAAGGAGTTCTGGTAATATGGTGAAAATAAAGATAAGGGATATGTGCTTTGGCTATGGCAGTACACCAATACTGGAAGATGTATCTGTTGATATCTATCGGTCAAGTTTTGTGAGCATTGTGGGTCCTAACGGCGCTGGAAAATCGACCATGCTTAAGTGTATCAACAAGATCTTAATGCCTAATTCAGGTGATATACATATTGACGAATGTAATTTAAAGCACATGAAGCGCATGGAGGTTGCAAGGAATCTTGCTTATGTTCCTCAGAGTTCCAACAGGATCTTTCCCACGACGGTTTTTGAGACCGTTCTGATGGGAAGAAGGCCTCATATTGGCTGGTTCAACAATGAAATCGATAAAGAAAAGGTCTGGCAGGTGCTTGAGGAGATGGGTATTGAGGACCTTGCATTATGTAGTTTCGATGAACTGAGCGGAGGGCAGCAACAAAAGATCCTCATTGCAAGGGCACTGGCACAGGACACAGGTGTCATTTTACTTGATGAACCCACCAGTAATCTGGATATATGGCACCAGCTGGATGTTATGGAGAGTGTGCAAAGGCTTGTTAGTGAAAAAAAAGTCACAGCTTTAATGGCTGTACACGACCTCAATCTGGCTTCAAGGTACTCAGATCAGATCTTGATGATGAAAGATGGTAAGGTAGTTTCTGCCGGGAAACCTTCTCAGGTACTTACAACTGAAAACATAGCAAAGGTCTATGGAGTTGAAGCACATGTCTATAATCATGCTGAAACTCCATATGTTATGCCTCTAAAGCAGCTTGATGTGGGTGTAAGTAGTTGATTACTCGAATCTATTCTGCATTTCTTGATCGTATCTTTAAGAGAACATTAGATCTATTTTACAAGAATGGCGAATCAATTGAAGTCACTGGGATTGATTCAACGGGGTTTACAAGTGGTTATTGTAGCAATTATTATTCCTGGAGAATCAAAAAATGGAGACGAAATTATGTCAAGACCAGTATTTCAGTTGATGTGCGGAAATTTGTCATAACTGGGTACAAAATATCAGGTAAACCTGTTCATGATGCAAAACATGCAAAGACATTGCTTTAGCAATGTCATCGCAACAGAAGATCAAGATATTATGTGATGGACAAATCCTATGATTCTGAATATATTCACGAATTAACACGAGAAAAACTCTGATCGATAGCCATTGTTCAACTTCGACAACGTGAAAGAAAAAGGATTAAGGGGAGATCTCGAAAGAAAATGCTGCATGAATTTGATGAGGAAATATATTCTCTGCGGAATTTGAGTGAAACGATGTTTTCTGTTTTGAAAAGAAAATATGGGGAAAATTTGAGAGCAAGGAAGTATAGAAATCAGGTAAAGGAAGTCAAATTCAAAGTGATATTACACAATCTTGACAGGTATGTCAAGACTGTGTTTTTTGTGTGGATAAGGATTTCTACAAAGCCAAAATATTCATTTATTTTAAACATTTAATTCCCTTTTTGAGTTGCAGCAGTATTAATGAGATTATAACATCCCACATTTTAAAATTAACAATATAATTTTGGCTACACAAATAGTCGGAAATGGATTACTGGCATGCGATTTAACCATAAAGTGGGCTATTTGACTATAAAGTAAGGTAGTTGCCCACAAAGTAGGGGACTTTATGGGCAAGCCCTCTTAAATCGAAAAATTTTAGTATGGCATATAATAAATCCTATTTGTAATTTTAGTTCTGTAGCATGTGGGGATATATAATTAGTCACCGAGAACGATGAAGCGCCCCCTTGAATTAATTAACTATTAAATAATACTTTGAAATTTATTTATATGATGAATGTGATTTACTTCTTTGAGAACAGTTATTATGAATTTTTATTAAATGAATAAAAGACGATTTGAACTAAAAATTCAATCTAATATTACAGGACCCAAAATCCGATGTCAGAAAATTTAAGTTATTTATCCGGTCGTAAAGGTTTACATGAAAACCTGTTTGAGAAATTAGGTCAGTTGGCTGAAGCGAGCGTTACGCCTGATGCGCAGGAGATACAACAAATTGCTAAAGACAATCTAATGGGTGAAGCCAATGTCTATGGCACGCTTTCATTTTATGATCTTCTCCGACCTGAAAACAAAAACAAAAAAGCATATGTATGCAACGGAAACGCTTGCTTATGCGCCGGTACACAGTCACGGACAAAAAATGAATTAAAAAAGCATTTGAAAGAAGATGAGATCGGTGAAATGAGTTGCCTGGGCAGATGCCACGAGAATAGTGCATTCTACTACAAAGGGCATAATTATTCGGGTAAGGATATTGATGACATTGCTTCAGTAATTAAATCAAAAGTTGCTACAAAAGAAGCATATGCAACTCAAGCGTTAGGAACAGTCATCTTAATGCAAACCGCATTGACTGTTGAAACTTTTACTAAACATTTACAAGACTTATTTACGCTAAGTCCTGATCAAGTTCTGGATGAGATCAAGAAAGCACAGTTAGGAGGCCGCGGCGGTGCCGGTTTCCCGATGGGATCTAAGCTGGAAGCTACTAAAAAAGCTGAAGGCAAACGTAAATTCATTGTTTGCAATGCCGATGAGGGTGATCCTGGGGCTTACTCTGATCGTTATTTACTGGAACAACAACCGTTGAGAGTTTTATTAGGCATGCTGATAACGGGTTACGTAACTGGTGCGAATACTGGTGTAGTCTATATCAGAGCCGAGTATCCCGAATCACAAATGATCATCAAACAAAGCATCAGTGAACTGGAAGATTTGGATATACTGGGAGATAATATTCTCAACTCAGGTTTCTCGTTCCGACTTAAGTTGATCAAAGCTCAGGGTGCCTACGTATGCGGTGAAGAAACTGCATTGCTTTCATCCATAGAAGGACAACGCCCCGAAGTACGTATTCGTCCACCTTTCCCGGCACAACAAGGTCTATTTAATATGCCTACGCTGGTGAACAATGTTGAAACCTTTGCCAATGTTCCCTTTATTGTTGAACAAGGTGGCGATGTGTTTAACCAGATTGGCTCTTCACAATCTAAAGGCACCAAATTGGTTTCGTTGGATAGTTTCTTTAATAAACCCGGGATTTATGAAGTTGAGATGGGCACTCCTCTTAAAACCGTAATTGAACAATTGGGCGGTGGCTTCAAAAGCGATATAAAAGCTTTGCATATTGGAGGTCCATTGGGGGGCTTGGTTCCGGTATCAATGATCAACTCCTTACATATCTCATTTGAATCCTTTGCTGAAAATGGCTTTTTATTGGGGCATGCTTCTATTGTAAGTATTCCTGAAAGCTTCCCGATGATCGAATACATACAGCACTTGTTCCAATTCGTGGCACATGAAAGCTGCGGAAAATGTTTCCCCTGCAGATTAGGCTCTACACGTGGCTTTGAGCTACTACAAAAAGCAACTGAAAGCAATTACAAAATAGATGAGCAATTATTTGGTGACTTACTGGACACTATGCAACAAGGCTCTTTATGCGCTTTGGGAGGCGGACTGCCCTTGCCCGTTAAAAATGCGCTACACTACTTTGACAAAGAATTAAAAGATTACATTAAATAAACCATTTTCACATTCAACTATAAACAATAGCTAATCAGAATGTTGAAACAAATTCAATGCACATGAACAAACTAGCCTATATCAATGATCATCCACACGCCATTCAGGAAGGCGAAACTATATTACAATTTGTGAAACGTTCACAAGGTGATAAACTAATTCCGACCTTATGTGATGTGAGCCACCTAAAACCCTTTGGTGCCTGCAGAGTGTGCAGTGTAGATGTTGCATTAAAACAAGACGGGCCCACTAAAGTGGTGGCCTCGTGTCATACACCGGTCGCAGAAGGAATGCACATCTATCCTTCATCAGAACGCATTTTAAAATTGCGTAGAAATATTATTGAATTAGTACTTACCGACCATCCGCTGGATTGTTTAACCTGTGAAGTGAACAACAATTGCCAGCTGCAGGAAGTAGCTGCACGTGTGGGTGTGAGAGATGCACGATACCCGGCCGGTAAAGATCATTTGAACAGAACCAAAGACCTGAGTCATCCTTACATGACTTCAGATCTGTCTAAATGCATCAATTGTTCACGTTGTGTAAGAGCCTGTGACGAAGTTCAGGGAATGTTTGTGCTAAGTATGGCCGGCAGAGGATTTGAAAGCAGGATCATAAAAGGTATGGATACATCCTTTATAGAATCGTCTTGTGTAAGTTGTGGAGCCTGTGCGCAAGCCTGTCCTACTTCTGCAATATCGGATGTATATGAATCCAAATCCATTGTTGTGGATAAAAAGATCCGAACCATTTGCACCTATTGCGGCGTAGGATGTAATTTAGATGTATCTGTTAAAGATGGAAAAGTAAAATCGATACAAGCCCCGTGGGATAGCAAAGTTAATCCTGGTCACATGTGTTTAAAAGGGCGATTTGCATTTTCGTTTTATAATCACCCCGATCGTATCAGAACACCATTGATCAAAAAGAATGGTGCATTTGTTGAAGCCACCTGGGATGAAGCCTATGATTTTATCACCTCTAAACTGAATGAGATCATTAAAGAAAATGGACCTGATCACATTGCCGGTATTTCATCATCACGTTGTCCCAACGAAGAAAATTATCTGATGCAAAAATTTATGCGTGCAGTGATCGGCACTAACAATATTGATGGCTGTGCTCGTATATGCCACTCTCCCACTGCCTTAGGCATGCAACGCACCTTTGGCACCGGTGCCGCTACCAATTCTATTGAAGACATTAAATGCACCAATTGTATGCTGGTGATCGGAGCCAATCCTACCGATGCACATCCGGTTACAGGTGCAAAAATTAAGCAGGCTGCCATAAAGGACACAACACTGATCGTAATTGATCCTCGTAAAACCGAACTGGCCCGTTATGCACATTATCATCTGCAACTAAAACCCGGTACCAATGTGGCCATGCTGAATCTTTTCTTTTATTATATTATTAAAGAAAATTTAGTTAATATTTCATTTGTAGAACAACGCACCGAAGGATTTGAAGAATTTAAACAACATATTCTCTCGCTGAATATTAATGAATTGGAAAGTATAACTGGTGTGGATCGCGATCTTGTGCGTGAAGCGGCAATTGCTTATGGCTCCGCAAAAAATGCGATGTCTTTCCATGGATTGGGAGTAACCGAACATTCACAGGGAACCTCAACTGTTATGTTGATTGCCAATCTGGCCATGATCACTGGCAATATCGGTCGTCCGGGCGTGGGTGTAAATCCATTACGTGGACAAAACAACGTGCAGGGTGCAGCAGATATGGGTTGTCAGCCAGATCAGGGTGCCGGTTATTTGGATGTGACCAACGATGAAATGCATGCCTTGTATGAGAATTTTTATGGTGCCAAACTACCCAAACATATCGGTTATAAAATTCCACAGATGTACGAATCTGCGCTACAGGATAAACTGAAAGCGATGTGGATCATTGGGGAAAATGTGGTACAAACAGATCCGAATACCCAAATGGTGATAAAAGCATTGAGCAAACTGGATCTCCTGGTGGTTCAGGAATTGTTTATGACCGAAACCGCTAAGCTCGCAACCGTTATATTGCCATGTGCTTCGTTTTTGGAGAAAGAAGGTACATTCACCAATGGAGAACGTCGTGTACAACGCGTGAACAGAGTGGTTGAACATTTACCCGGCACCAAACCCGATGGACAGGTACTCACAGAGATCATGCAGTGCATGGGTTATCCGCAACCGGATTACTCTGCACAAGGCGTATTAAATGAAATTGCTCAAATTGTTCCTTTTTTTAAAGGCATTACCTGGGAAAATCTGGGCGAGAACGGATTGCAGTGGCCTGTGAATGATGGCGGCATTGATACTCCCATATTACATAAAGAAACATTTAAACGAGGTATGGGGACATTTTATAAGCAGACCTATAAGGAATCGGTGGAGCTACAGGAACATAGCAAAGATTATCCCTTCATTGTTACAACTAACCGTGGACTGGAACATTACAACAGTGGAGTAATGACCCGTCGTACGCCCAATGAACAACTGATCGCTGAAGATGTACTTTTGATACACCCCGATGATGCAAAAGAATATTTGATCAACAGTGGCGACATGGTTTGTGTAGAATCACCACGCGGGAAAGTAGATATCAAAGCCCGAATCTCAACTGCGGTAAAAAAAGGAATATTAAGTACTACTTTCCACTTTCCTGAGGTTATGATCAATAATTTAACATCTGATATTTGCGACAGTGATGCCTTGTGTCCCGAATATAAAGTGGTAGCTGCACGTATAAGAAAAAGCAGGGGAAAATATAGAGATCCAAAATTGAAATGATCACTGATCAATTAAGATCAAAACAGATGGTGAATTTTCTCATTTTATTTTGATTCCGACGCTTTTATCTGATGCTGATGAGGAAATGACACCTATAAATAGGAAATTTGTGTAGCAGCCAGATCTCGCTTCTGGAGCGCGGACCGAGGTGATGAGCTACGCTCACCACCTCACTAACAGTAAAACCAAAGCTCTTCATCTTGAAATTAAAAGAATAGAAGTGTGATGGGCCCGGGGAGATTCGAACACCCGACCTCTGCCGTGTGAAGGCAACGTCATAACCAGCTAGACCACGAGCCCATTTTTGTTTGAATTAGGTACCTTATATCTTGATTTTCAGGTACCACTGAACCATCACATATACTTGATGGGCTATAAGGTTAACGGCAATTAATTATTGATGCAGTTATAAAACCAGACAAATTTCAAAAAACTTGTCCATTTATAGAAAGGTTTAAGTATAATTCGGGTATTTATTGTATTGTACATTGGCAGAGAACTTTGAGTAGTTACTTAACAACTGATGAGTCACTACCCTAACACACACATGCAAACACCACATACTCCCTTCCAACTCGAAGTTCTCTTCTGATGCTATCTTTTTTGTTCATTTTTTAAAAGGAATCCTTGTATTCCTGCTGACTTGATGTCTTTATGCTTTATTTTGATACCTTACGGTAGTAGGTTGCAGGTTGAACTGAACTTTGATCAGAAAAGAAGAAGGTAAAAGAAGAAGGGGGAAGGAGAAGAGCAAAAAAGAAGGTATGGCCTTATATTCTCTCTTCCAGAGCCATACGCTTCTTTAATTGTGAGGATTCAAGCCAGATGCCTCTGAGCTCTACCTGTCCATCAGAATTTACGAATATCAGCCTTAGGATCACATCATCGGTCTCTTTTTCGAAATTGGCCTTATATATAACAACCGTATGTCTTTCAGCAGTATTTATCTCCAGCAGTTCTTTTGAAGTATAGTTTCCAATTTCATCCTGAACTATGTTTGCGGATTTCAGAAAGATCTCTTCAGTGAATGCCTTTTTCATCGTCGGGTCCAGATCAGCGGAGAATTTGGTGTAATTCTTTTCATTGATGGCCTGGAGTGCATTTTCTGCAATAGGGTCTGCATATCCCTCAATATCGGCATTGAAGCTTTCTTCATCTATGGATGCGCATCCGCTCTGGAATATTGCTGCTACAATGATGAGAACCAATAATGCTTTTATCTTTAATTTCATGTTTCAACCTTAATACTGCTCTATCTCTGTAAAGTCTTCTTCCTTTAGCTCTTTTGGTAATCTGAATGTGAATGTACTGCCCTTGTAGGTTTCGCTTTCCACGAATATGCTGCCGCCCTGCCCGTCTATAATTCCTTTGATGATCGCAAGTCCAAGACCTGTTCCACCTGCTTTTCTTGTAGCGGTACTATCCACCTGGTAGAACTTATCGAATATCTTCTCCCGCTTTTCAGGAGGTATGCCGATACCATTGTCCTTGATACTTGCCTGTATGTGGTTTCCAGCATCCGTTACGCTAATCTCAACCTCTCCATCATGCGGTGTGAACTTGATGGCGTTCGTCAGGAGGTTCACAAATACCCTGATAAGCTTGTCCTTATCCGTCTTGATGGTAAGGCTCTCTTCAGGATATCCTACCTTAATGTTGATACCTTTGTCCTTTGCCTGCTTTTCAACTGTCTGCAGGGATGTCTCAACGATCTCATTGATGTTCACATCTTCCGGATTGAATTTCATCCTGCCGGATTCGATGCGTGAGATGTCAAGGAGATCATCCACCATTCTTGCCTGACGGTCGATGTTCCTTATTATAAGGTCAAGCATCTCTTCCTTGACCTCAGGGTTGCATTCACTTTCTTTCATGAACTCACTGGATGTCTTCATGGCGGTCAATGGTGTTTTCAGCTCATGTGACACCATTGACACGAAATCATTCTTGAGCCTGTCAAGCTCCTTGAGCTTCGTGTTGGCATTTTGCAGGTATTCGTTAGACCTTTCCAGCTCGGATGTCTTGTTCTTTACTTCACCCTCGAGTGTCTTGTTCCAGGAGAACAGGATCAGTGCTATAAATGAGCCTATGAAGAGGATGAATGCAACAGAGATCATTGCAAAGAGTCCCTGCTTAATGTATATTGACTGGACAAGGGATTCCACATACCATAGAGGTGTAACAACACCCACGGACCATTGCTGGTTCTTCCATATCACAGGTTCGTAGGATATGATCTTCTGCTCCAGGAAACCATTCTCGTTCCTTTCCGAAAAACTGCCACTGCCGGAAAGCCCCTCTGTCTGCATTCCGATTATTTCAAGGCGGCTTACATCAGGTTCATTTACAATATCAAAGTAGTTCTTTCCAATAAGTTCTGTTTCAGCACTATCGTAGAGAAGTCTTGCATGGTCGTTGATCAGGTAGATATATCCTGCAGGATTTTCCGTTTTTATTGTCTCTTCAGCGATCTCATCGATCTCGATAACTGCGATAAAGGCGCCTTCAAAGTCATCTTCACCAACGTATACAGGCACCCACACATATATTGCCAGTTCGTCCTCAAACGTGGTGAGTGGATCGGTAATGTAAGTTTCACCGGTCTGCTTTATTATATCAAAAGGAATATTGTTTTCATTCTCGTACAAGTTGTATCTTAGCGGTGTGTTCTCTTCGGGATACCCTGATACTATAGTTCCATTCTTGTCCACATACTCAATAACGTAAAAGCCCTTTGATTTTTCGTATATGTTGGCAAAGGTGCTTTCAAAATTATCATCAGGTATCTGGTGGGGTTGTATGGAAAGGACCTCCAGCATGGTAACCTTCTCATTGAGGAAGGTGGTTATGCCGGTGGAGATCTGCTGTGCCTGTGATGTTTGCCCCTGGGTATACTGCTCGATGAACTGCTCTTCGACCTCGGTGTTTGCCCTGATCCCTAAAAATAGGATCGAGCTGATAAAGAGCATCGTTATGAAAAGAACGATGATAGCATTCCATCTGCTTTTTCTGGCAAACATAGGGGGTCAGCACAAAAAGTGCGTTATAATTATCATTCCTGTGCTCTTCTCAGCACCGTTTTGATCCTTGCTTTCAGTTCCTTCAGGTTGAAAGGTTTTGTTACATAATCATCTGCCCCGATATCAAGACCGCCGACCTTGTCATCGATCTCTCCCTTTGCAGTAAGCATTATGACAGGTATGTTCCTGTACGCAGGATCTTCTTTTAACCTCTTACATACCTCGAAGCCATCCATATCCGGCATCATTACATCGAGAAGGATAACGTCCGGGATATCGGACCTCAGGAGATCGAATGCCATGGCACCATCTCCTGCATCGATGACATTGTATCCATCTGCTTCAAGTGCTCTTCTGGTGGCCATGACAGCATCAGGTTCATCATCCACGATAAGTATCTTCTCTCGGGTATCTGAAAGGGCCTTTACTCTTTTTGCCACCATGTCTTCAGAAACAGATAGTTTTTCTGCAATTTCCTTGGTGCTGATATCCGGCTGTTCCTCGAGAAGTCTCATGATGTCTTTGTCAAGCGTTTCCTTTTCCATATATACCACAACTTTGAAATATATCTAAATATAAACGAATGATATTATTAAAGCCTTTCTAAATATAACAAGGTCTATTCATATTTTGAATCTGCCAGCCAATTATTAGAAAGTCTTATAAGTTATAATTGTATATTTAACGATGATATTAATGGATGCTCTTGAAAAAATATTCGGAAAGACGGCACAGATAACTGTTCTGAAGAACCTTATTCACCACAAAGGTGAGTCCACCTACTTATCAGGTATTGCGGAAGAGACCGGCCTTTCCCATTCAAGTGTCGCAAGGGTCATCGAACCTTTGCTTGAAGCGAACATCGTGACCGAAAAACGCCTTGGAAAGCAGATACGCACCTTTAGCCTGAACCTTGACAATAAGCTAACATTATTGATACTTGATTTCTACGGTGATCTGGCCAAAATGAAAGTTTGATCCTGGATCGGTTTCTACTGACCAGCTATTATTCATTTTTGATACCATCTTCATTGCTGTGATGTTCTTCATTGGTGAGAACACAAATTGTTCACTGGCAAAATCTTAATCCTTTGGATTATTTTCAGCCCCAACATCATCCACATCTTCGATTTCTGCTGATTCTGGGGTTGCTTCAGTTGTTGTGTCTGGACTTTCCTCTTCGGCATCGTCTTCGATGTCAACATCATTGATGTATGTATAGTCATTCTCATCTATGCTTGCGGAGCCTGTACTCCCAAGCAGGTGATATGCCAGTATTCCGGAAAGCTTTGCAAGAGCGTTCATGATATGTAGTGAGACAATTCCTAATAGCAGTCCTCCAAACATTATTGTAATAGCCACCCCGAGCGAATCCACCTGGTAAGCTCCGAAGTTCACGTAATCGGTCTTGTAGATAAGAGGTACTGCAATCAGGGCTATTGTGAATACTATTAATGTAAATGAAACTATTAGCGTGAATATTCCCAGTGGGAACTTGATGAACAGGAAAACCAGTCCTTTCCATGTGACTGGGTTCATGATATACCCTTTCAGCTTCTCTGTCATCTTCTGGTTTGTGAACTTCCGGGATTCCATTGGCGGGATATCAATTCCCAGAAGCCAGATGGCAAGTTGCCTCTCAAAAGATGCCAGCTCCCACCATGCTACGAGCATCAACAGGAGTATTGGGATGCCGATAAGGGTGATAGACAGGCTCAGGCCCATTGAAAGTCCTGTCACAAGGAATATGAAATATGCTGTTCCAAGCGGGAAAGAGAACAACAGGTAGATGAGGTTCAGATAGGTCTGTTTACGTGTGACCACTCCAAAAAAATCCCGTATCATACTTTTCATGCTTCTTTCTACCATATGTTCCCCCTCCTATATACTTATTAATTTTCTGAACTCTTTGATATTTCCTGTGCGATCCGTTTTGGTCTTCTGAAGAAGAAATAGATCACTGCTCCCAATAACTGCGTAAAGACTATTATAATTGCCCATATAAGCTTATCATTTCCCTGTGATGGTTCGTTCATTGCACAGTCGATAAGCATCCAGATCCAGAATAATGTACTTGCTATTGCAAGTCCTGCAAACATCAGGAACATTATTGCATTTATCGGGAAAAATATCCAGCTATCGAGCATTTTAGTTCACCTTGTTCTCTTTAAATTTTGATTCTATTTTTATCTCTATTATTATCAGCATTTTTGATCTCATCTTTTATTCTGATCATTTTTCAGTCATGTCTCAATGCATCTACTGGCTTCATCTTTGCAGCTTTGTTAGCGGGATAAGCGCCTGCTATCAGACCTACAAGTATTGAGATCACAAACCCTGCGAATATCTTTGTTGCAGGTAGAACAACAGGTAGGCCCATGAAGGTTGCAGCACCATATGCTCCAACGCAACCGAGGACCACGCCAATTACTCCCCCGATGGTTCCCACAACAGCGGATTCCACGATGAACATTGTCAGGACATCATAATTGGAGTATCCGATAGCTTTCATCAAACCGATCTCTGATGTGCGTTCTGTAACCGTTACTAACATGATGTTCATGATGCCAATGGATCCCACAACAAGTGAGATCAATGCAACCGCTGTCAGAAGTGCAGTAAGTGCATCTGAAAGGCTCCCTGCCTCTTCAAGCAATTCCTGCTGGTCCACGATAAAGTAGGGTTTGACATCATCCTTTTCCATATCCCTCGAAGAGATCCCCATATAGCGTCCGAGCCTCTTGTCTATTTCATCTGAGGTCTCGGTAACGGTATCTATGGATTCGCCTTCTGCAAATATTCCGGAATAATCGTTTACTGACAGGATCTCGTTCATTGTGGAAATTGGAACGAATATACTTGTATCAGAGTCCAGTCCTGTTGAAATGAAACTTGCTTCGGATTTTTCGACAATTCCTTTTACCTGGAAGGTCTGCGTGATCTCCTCGCCATCACGGGTTCGGAAGGTGATATCTATGGAATTCTTGTTTGCAAGCCTGCGCTCAAAAGTATCCTCTGAGACCTCATTTCCAATAACGGCAACGTACTGGTCATTGTCCTTGATGAAGCTTCCTTCACTGAGCTGGATGTTGGCGACCTCATCATAGTCGCCTGTAACTCCAATGACCGTCACCCTTCTTGAGTCCGACATGTATGTCACCTCAGCAACTTGTTCATTGAGTGGGGATGCCCTGACAACACCGGGTGTGTTCCTGACGACCTCCAGTTCATTATCGAACAGGACGTTCGCCTCGTTTGCTCCCGCTCCTACATATATGAAATTGGATCCAATGGTTCCGATCTCCTCGTCAAAGTACTGGTTAAAGCTTGCACCAATAGCAACATTCGCTATAACGGCAGCTACGCCGATAACTATGCCAAGGGTTGTAAGGGTGGAACGAAGCTTTGAGTTGAAGATGCTTCCTGTTGCGATCTCAAGTGACTGCCTGAGGCTGACCATGTCCATCACTCCTGGAATTAATCCTGTTTCTTCTTTCTGTAGACAAAGAGTGTCGATCCGGCGACTACCGCCAGTCCAAGGGCTGCAGCAGCGCTTGTGACACCACTTCCGTTATCTTCTTCCGTAATGTCAAAACTACCGACCTCTTCGGAGGTTGTGTGGTCGTTGAACCCGTTCCTGTATTCTGCATCCAGCGTAAGAGGGGTTACTGCTTCTTCATCTTCCACCACTGCAGTGAACTCTATGGTAAAAAGTTCATCAGGCTTCATGGTCCCGATAAAATACTCTGCTGGTGAGAATTTGATGCCTTCAGCTTCCGGTCTGACACTTACGGATGAAAGTGTATTTGGATGAAGGTTTGCCACATCGAACTGGATCTTCCCTTCACCGTTAGTAAGTATCATTGGTTTTGACGGTATCATCTTGAGGGATGAGCTATCAACTGTAAGTGGAACTCTCCAGTTGTTATTATAGGCGTGTGAATTTCCGATAACTGAAAGGTCAAGGTAGTAGGTACCTTCCGGTGTTTCCTCAGGAACTTCCACATTAAATGTAAGTGTTACCGAATTTCCCGGTCCGATTATTCCGGCATCCTGTTCTACGCTTGTGGTCTGGATGATCTCAGAGCCTGAAAGAGTTGCAGACTGGATACGTGCATTAGTATCGTAATCCTTACCTTCGAAATTTATTGTGTTCTCTGTGGCAGTATTGGTTAGTGTGAAACTGACGGTTCCGGTATCTCCCGGGCTGAATACACCGGGATTAGCTGTAATATCTTCCAGTTCAAGTGTTCCCTTGCTTTCAAAGGTAGTAGACCCAACCTTCATTTCAAAAGTATCTTTTACCCAGGGGCTATCGCTATCACCTCTGTAGTATACATCAAAAGAAGCTGTTCCCGGTTTTGCATTTTCGTCCACATACAGGCGGTATTCCTGCACGGATGCAGTATCGGGGGAGAGTATGCCGATATCTTTGATGGCATTGTTCTCGGAATCGAGAGAGAGTGGATATTCGGGTACAAGTCTTATGGAAACATCATCAGATTGTCCTGATCGGAAGTTTTCTACTTTGATCCAGACGTCAACATATTGTCCTATCTCCGCTGGATATGGCTCGTACTTCTGGATGTCCACATCAAGGCTTGTTGCACTGCTTTCCTGTGCTGATACTGGGGTCAACATAATTGTCAACAGCACCAGAAGGATTGCAAATATTGGTAATTCTTTTGTTATCTTCAGGTTTCTTCTTTGCATTATCCTCACCTTAGTTATTTTCGATATAGCCGTCTTTGACATGGATCGTCCTATCAGCATATGCTGAGGTCTCAGGGTCGTGTGTGATCATGATTATCGTACTTCCCTTTCTGTGTAGTTCTGAAAAAAGCTCCATGATCTCGATACTTGTCTTTGAGTCAAGGTTTCCCGTAGGCTCGTCTGCAAGGATTATGGCAGGATCGTTGATCAGTGCCCTGGCAATGGCAACCCTCTGTGATTGCCCTCCTGAAAGTTCAGTTGGCTTGTGGTCCATGCGGTCTGAAAGTCCCACAAGGTCGAGGAGCTGCCTGGCACGTTCATTCACATCGATGTCCGATCTGCGGTTTGCATAGGTTGGCAAAAGGACATTCTGAAGGGCTGAAAGCCTGGAAACAAGGCTGAAGTTCTGGAACACGAACCCTATCTCCATTCCTCTGAGCTTTGCCAGTTCCATATCGGAGATCATGTTGATGTCCATCCCCATGACCATCACATGACCTTCAGTGGGTCTGTCAAGACATCCAAGCATGTTCATTAGAGTGCTTTTACCGGAACCTGATGGACCCATTATTGCTACGAAATCACCCTTTTTCACGTTGATATTGATGCCGTGAAGTATGGGGACTTCAACATCCGTCAGGTAGTAGCTCTTTTTTAGGTCAATAGTTTCGATAACTGTCTCTTTTTCTTTTATGTCCTGATCCTTCAGAAGGGCCATTGCATCATCTCCTAATATCTGCAAACCTGTCGATTTATCGGCAATATTTATTATGACAATGTTCTCATTTAAACCTTTCTATATTTAGACAGGTTTATCGACACATTAATTGTAAAAAGGTTTGGTGAAAAAGCTAAGGTCCTAGGGTAAAATCCCGGTCAATGTCAGTCAGAAATAAATTAACGAATAAATTAAGGAAGATATTTCAAAATAAACTGTAAAAGAACTTAAGATAAAATCTAAAATACAGATGAAATATAAAAAATAAGATCAGGAAGAAGTATTATTTTTCTGCCTGCTTTCTTCAAGTGCGCTCTTTACGATCTTCATTGCACACAGTTCGCCGCACATGGAACATGCATCGCTTCCGCTGTGCCTGCTCTCCCTGATGTTGCGAGCCCTTTCTGTGTCAATTGCGATCTCATACTGTGTATCCCAGTCAAGCTCTGCACGGGCGACTGCCATTTTGTTATCCAGTGCACGTGCCTGCTCTTTCTGACCATCACGTGTCAGGTCTGCAGCATGGGCTGCTATTTTAGTGACAGTTGCTCCTTCTCGGATGTCCTCGACTGTTGGAAGTGCGAGATGCTCTGCAGGTGTTGTCATGCAGAGGAAATCTGCGCCACACATGCCGGCAAGTGTTCCTCCGATAGCACCTGTGATGTGATCGAAACCTGGTGCAATGTCAGTAACAAGTGGACCAAGCAGGTAAAGTGGTGCCTGGTGGCATAGTTCCTTCATTGCTTTTACGCTGAGCTCAACTTCGTTCAATGGCACATGTCCCGGACCTTCGACAAAGGTCTGTACGTTAGACTGCCTTGCTTTACTCACAAGCTCGCCAAGTGTGATAAATTCCATGAACTTCGGTCCGTCAGATGCATCGTGTATGCACCCTGGTCTCATTCCATCTCCAAGGCTTAAGGTAAGGTCATATTCCTTTGCGATCTCAACAAGATAGTCATACTCTGCATAGAATGGATTTTCCTGTTCGTTGTGTGTCATCCACGCAAAGGTAAATGAACCGCCACGACTGACCATATTTGTTATCCTGTCACTGTTCTTGAGCCTCTCGATCGCGTTGTAGTTAACACCTGCATGGACAGTGACAAAGTCTACTCCGTCCTCAGCATGCTTGCGCACGGCATTGAACATGTCATCGGATGTCATGTCAACTACAGTCTTGTGGGAAGCTGCAGCCTGGTATATTGGCACGGTACCTATTGGCACATCTACTGCATCCATGATCCTTGCACGTATCAGGTCAAGGTCTCCGCCTGTGGATAGGTCCATGATCGTGTCAGCACCGTAAGCAACAGCGACCTTAGCTTTCTCAACTTCATCCTCAATGTCTACAAAGTCCCTTGAGGTACCGATATTGGCGTTGATCTTTACGCTCATATATTTCCCGATACCGAATGCCCGGGATTTTCCCTTGATGTTATTTGGGATCGTTACAAGCCCTTTTGCAACGCAGGATCTAACTGTATCTGCATCGATACCTTCTACCTCTGCCACACGTTCTATCTCTGGAGTGATAAGGCCCTTATTTGCATCTTCCATTAACGTCATTGTAACTCCGAAAAAATGATTTTAAGCATGATTATAGCCGGTTCTTAGGATTCAATACAGCAATGATACATATATATGTTTCATCCTCTCGGAAATGTCAGTCTCTTATCATGTTTTGGGAAAGTTGATATATTATTGAAGTTTATATTTATTTAGCAAAGTGCACCATGCACTGCTTACAGATCAACAAGGGGGTAATTGTGTGACTGGTAATGAATATAAAAAGATCCTGATAGCTACTGACGGATCAGAAAATGCGGATAGTGCAGTTTTATCCGGTATAGATATTGCAAAAAAACTTGATGCAAAGGTATATGCAGTTTGTGTAGTACCTACGCACCCATCTTCTTCAATGCCTATAGGTTCCAGGATGATGCAGTGGGAAGTACCATTCAAGGTCATGATGGAAGAAGCTAAAAAGGCTGTTGAACAGGTTGCAGATGCCTGCTCTTCTAGTGACGTTGAGGTTGAAACCTTGGTCCTTGAGGGCCATCCGGCAGAAGAGATCATCAAGTATGCAGAAGAGAACAAAATGGACCTTATTGTAATGGGAAGTCTTGGAAAGACAGGACTTACAAGATTACTTCTTGGAAGTGTTGCAGAGGAAGTGTTGCGTCACTCCAAGGTAGATGTCATGGTCTCAAGGTGAGCTATATTGCTCACCACTTTTGATACCTTAAATCCCTGACTTTCCAAATACTGTTTTTTTATTTCCTTGATGGCTTAATTACTAAAGAATAAATTGCAGAATAGTTGATCTCTACAGGATTGGCAGTAGCTATTGTTCTTAAAAAATAAGCAGTGAGAATCGTATGAGGGGTTAAGGAACCATTTGGTTCCATATCCCTCGAAATATTATTTAGTTTTAATCTTCAACTTCCATTGCGTTGATTATGTCATTAACGGTTAGTTCTCCTTTGGCTGCCCTTTTTATCATGGGATAGATGTATGAGCAGTCGTCAATTGCACTCCAGCGTTTTTCTCCGACCTTCTGGATAATTTCTTCCAGTATCTTTTCACAATCGTTACAATATTTGTTTTCAGTTTCAACTCCACAAACAGTACATTGCATAGTTACCCTCCAATATTAGATTGGTTTGTATATTTATGAAGTTTTTGATGAGGTTGCATTCTTTTTCTTCATCTCTTAGTTATCTTTTGATAAAATCGGATCTTCTCCTTATGAGCCTGATCTATATGATGATCAATTTTGATAATCGAATACGATAATTAATGTACTGTTAGTACCATTTTATGTCACACCTTTTTTAGGAACAGTATCGCCATTTGAAAACGTTATTTGCCTTTGATTTCCATGACCACAGTCGTATTCACAGAGAAGAACAAAGCTGCAGCTCAGATATCGAACATATTAGCCGGCGGCTCGGCCAGACGAACAATTGTAGCCGGGGTTCCTGTTTATGAATTCCAGAGGAACGGTGTCCCCTGGAAAATAATGGGACTTGCAGGACATATCATGGGTTATGATTACCCGGAGGAGTTCAATAACTGGAGGGATGTCGATCCTGCTCTGCTTCTGGACACCGAACCGGTAAAACAGATCACAAAAGCCCAGTTTGGCAATGCGATACTAAAGCTTTCACAAGACGCTGATCTTCTTGTTCTTGCCTGCGATTTTGACAGGGAAGGTGAAAATATAGGGTTTGAGGCCAAATCCATCGCTGAAAAGGTATCAAAGTCGACCGTCAAGAGAGCAAGGTTCTCTTCTCTTTCAAAAAGTGAGATCGAGAAAGCCTTTACAGATCTTGTGGAGCCTGATGAGAACATGGCAATGTCCGCAGAGGCAAGGCAGATTCTTGATCTGAAGATGGGCGCAGCATTCACTCGCTTTGTGACCCTTTCCGTGAGAGAGCGTGCTAGGACCAAAGGGGTGCTGTCTGTAGGTCCCTGCCAGACACCTACATGTGGTTTCGTCTATGAGCGTGAACTTGCCATACGAAAGTTCGATTCGAAGGACTTCTGGAAGATCGAAGGATTTTTTATCGGAAAAGGAACCGATTTTGCAGGGGCTCACCGTGGCGGTCACATTTATGAAAAGGAAAAAGCAGATGCTATATTCAGCAAGATCAAAGGCTGTAAGACCGCGTTGGTATCAAAGAAGACTGTAAAGGAGATGAAGACAAATGCTCCGTTCCCGCTTAACACCAATGAGTTCCTGAAACGTTCATCCAAATTCCTTGGGGTAAGTCCTGAAAAGGCTCTGGAGGTCGCAGAGCAGCTTTACCTTTCCGGTTTTACAAGTTATCCCAGGACAGAGACCAACAAGTATGCCGATGATATGGATTTCAAGAAGATCCTAAAAGGATTTACCAGAGGCGATTATCAGGACTTCGCACTGTTGCTTCTCTCTCAGAGCACGATAACTCCTCGTAACGGGAAGAAAGATGGTCATGACCACCCCCCTATCCATCCGATAAAAGCAGGTTCCCGTGCAGAAATTGAAAAGGCTGTCAAAATGCCTCATGCATGGGATATCTATGACCTTATAGTAAGACACTTTATTGCAAACCTGCTGCCTGAAGCTGTCTTTGAGAAGACACGCTTTGAGCTCACAGTAGGGGATGAGTTGTTCGATTCCACAGGGTCTATCCAGAAGAGTGCTGGTTGGCTTGCAGTATATCCTTTTGAAAAGCCAAAGGATAAGCTCTTACCTGATCTCGAAGAGCTTGATGTTATAGATGTGAAGAAGATCAACAATGTAAAGTCACAGACAATGCCTCCAAAGAAGCTTACGGAAGCAGAGTTGCTGACCCTCATGGACAAGCATGGTATCGGTACCAAGGCAACCGCACCTTCTCATATTGAAACGAACAAGAAACGTGGTTATTTTGAGACAAAGGGTAAGACCATTGCAATAATGGATACAGGTTTCACCCTGATGGATGCGCTGCACAGCTCTGTGCCCATACTTGTCAAACCGGATATTCGTGCCCGGATCGAATCCCTCATTCAGGAGGTTGAGGACGGGACAAAGAAGTTCCCACAGGCCCTTGAGGAAGGCACTGCCCTTATCAAGGAAATGTATTCCCAGCTGCTGAAGAACCGCGATGTCATGGTCTCCCAGATTGCAGGTACAATTACTGATGAGGCTGTTGCTGCAGACAAGAAGAATCACGTCGGGACATGCCCGGAATGTGGTCGTATGCTTCGCATGGTCATTACTGACAAGGGGCGTTTTGTGGGATGTACGGGCTATCCGCAATGTAAGAATACATACCCGCTTCCAAAAGCAGGTGCACTGAATGTGCAGCGTTCCAGGAAGTGTAAAAAGGATGGTATTGCCGTTATCAAAGTGGGGAATAAATACTTCTGGTCGGTCGGCATCGGTCCGTGTTTTTCATGTGAACTGGAAAAGGAATGCTTCCCGCCTGAAGTGATAGGTCCGTGCCCTTCCTGTGATGGCCAGATGTTCCTTATTGCTACAAAGGACTCGCGTTTTCTGGGATGCACCAAGCGCTGTGGTCATACTCAATCGGTTCCGAAGAAAGGACGCTTGACAGTGACGGATAAGGTCTGTGAGGGTTGTGGATGGCACTTTATAAGGGTAAAAGAGCAGGGGAAAGATGCCAAGGAATACTGTGCTAATCGTAAGTGTGAGGCAGCAGCTGCAGCCCGTAAAGATGCGATCAGAAAAGCCAGGGAAAAATGAAAAAATTAATATTTGAAATATAAAGCTTAAAACTTTAAATATAACGTTTAAAGCTTAAAGTTCAAAAAGTGGCAGGTCTTAATTTTCGCCTGTCCACTTTTCACCATACTTTTCGTTGAATGTTATCTCTTCGATAGCTTTTCTTGTTGAAGAACGCTCTTTTCCCACCGGGTGACCGATAGCAAGGACTGCCATGAGTTCAAGACTTTCCGGTACTTCAAGAACAGCATTTACCTGTTCGTTCTTTTTGAGGATCTCTCCAAGCCACACAGCTCCAAGACCAAGATCTTCGCATGCGAGAAGCATGTTCTGTATGGAAGCACCGATGGCAAGCACATCCTTGTCATGATGGTACATGGTGCCCTGGTCAAGGTATACTGCGATCAGCACTTTTGCCTGCAAAACTATCTTTGAATAATGCGTGCAGTCTGCCAGTTCTTTGATTGTGTTTTCGTTCCGGACAACGATGAACTTCCAGGGTTGGTTGTTAAGGCCTGAAGGTGCCCATTTGCCACAATCCAGAATGGTGTTGATCTCATCGTTGCTTACAGGGGATTCTGTGTATTCCCTGATGCTTCTGCGTGCAAGTATGGTCTCTATAGTAGTTGACATGTTATCACAGGATCATCAAAAAAAGAATGGTTTTCAGGACGTGTGTCCTGAAAAATGTATTTTTAGAATCGATTTTTAGCTTACTCTTCGTTGAGCTCGCTGTTGAGCCATGGCATCATTGCCCTGAGCTTCTTACCAACGACCTCTACAGGGTGCTCGTTCTCGAGGCGCTCCATGGAGGTAAGTACAGCGTGGTTT
Organism: Methanococcoides methylutens; assembly: GCF_000765475.1. Lineage (NCBI taxonomy): Archaea > Methanobacteriati > Methanobacteriota > Methanomicrobia > Methanosarcinales > Methanosarcinaceae > Methanococcoides > Methanococcoides methylutens. The sequence continues at coordinate 113,374 of NZ_JRHO01000014.1, read as the reverse complement.
GTCTGTCCTTCAAGGACGAACTCACGTGCGAACTCACCGTTCTGGATCCTCTCGAGTGCAATGTACATTGCTTCACGGGACTCTTCGTTGATGACCTGCGGGCCAACTGTGAGACCTCCGTATTCTGCTGTGTTGGAGACTGAATACCACATCTTCTCAAGACCGCCCTCGTGGATGAGGTCGACGATGAGCTTGAGCTCGTGGAGTGTCTCAAAGTATGCCATCTCCGGCTGGTATCCTGCTTCTACAAGGACTTCAAAGGATGTCTTGATGAGGCTTGCGACACCACCACAGAGGTCTACCTGCTCACCGAACAGATCGGTCTCGGTCTCCTCGCGGAAGGTTGTCTCGATGACACCGGCTCTTGTACATCCGACACCCTTTGCGTGTGCGAGTGCCATTTCATGTGCATTGCCTGTTGCATCCTGGTAGATAGCGATAAGTCCTGGTACGCCAGCGCCTTCATTGTATGTCCTTCTTACAAGGTGGCCGGGGCTCTTTGGTGCGACCATGTATACGTCCACATCTTTTGATGGCACGATCTGGTTGTAGTGGATGTTGAATCCGTGGGAGAATACAAGCGCATTGCCTGCTTCAAGTCCTGGCTCGATCTCTGCGTAGTATACCTTTGACTGGATCTCGTCAGGGAGGAGGATCTGGATGACATCTGCAGCCTTTGCAGCATCTGCAACTGTCATTACCTTAAGACCATCGTTCTCTGCCTGTGCCCAGCGGCGGCTGCCTTCTCTAAGACCAATTACAACATCAAGACCTGAGTCGTGAAGGTTCTGAGCCTGTGCGTGTCCCTGGCTTCCATAACCCATTACAGCTACTGTCTTACCTTTAAGTGCGCCAAGATCGGCGTCTTTGTCATAGAACATTTCTACCATATTTATTTCTCCATATATTATAAATCAAAATAATTCAATTATGAACTTTTAGATCCCCTTGTAAGTGCTACCTTACCGGTCCTTGCCATTTCCTTGATTCCGAAAGGCTTCAGCAATGTCTGGATCGCCTTGATTTTGTTGGAATCTCCTGTAACCTCAACTGTAACTGATTTTGAAGCAACGTCAATGATCCTTGCCCTGAATATGTCTACTATCTGGATGATCTCAGCACGGTTGCTGGCATCGGTATTCACTTTTATAAGTGCCAGTTCCCTTTCAACGGATTCATCAGCGCCAAGGTCTGTTACACGAATAACTTCGATCAGCTTGTTAAGCTGCTTTGTGACCTGCTCAAGCACATGCTCATCACCGCGAACAACAATTGTCATCCTTGAGATGGTGGGGTCTTCAGTGATCCCTACTGCGAGGCTGTCAATATTGAAACCACGTCGTGAGAAGAGCCCTGCAACCCTTGTCAGTACTCCATATTTGTTCTCTACCAGAACTGCAAGTGTGTGTTTCATTGTGTTTTCTCCAGGTCAAGTATTTCGTTGATTGCTGCACCTGCTGGTACCATTGGTGATACGTTCTCTTCTCGTTCAATGATGAAGTCGATTATAACAGGTCGGTTTGCTTCAATTGCCTTTTCAATTGCAGGTCTGACCTCTGATGGCTTATTCACACGAATTCCAAGTGCTCCGTAGGCTTCTGCCAGTTTGACGAAGTCCACGCTATCCTCGATGGTAGTGTGTGAGTAACGGTGCTCGAAGAACAATGCCTGCCACTGCCTGACCATTCCAAGATATCCGTTGTTGAACAATGCGATGATGATCGGAATATCGTTCTGTACGATAGTTGCCATTTCCTGGGAGTTCATCTGGAACGATCCATCACCGGAAATATCGAATACGACCTTGTCAGGTCTTCCGAGCTTTGCACCGATAGCTGCGGGGAATCCATATCCCATAGTTCCCAGTCCACCTGAGGTTATGAATGTACGTGGCTCTTTGTACTTGAAGTACTGAGCTGCCCACATCTGGTGCTGTCCGACCTCTGTTACGACGATTGCATCAGGGCATGCCTCATTGATCTGCTCAATGATGTACTGTGGTTTGATTGCATCATCCCTGTTGACATAGTAGAGGGGGAAGTCCCGTTTCCATATGGCGATCTTGTCAAGCCATTCTTTTGTGTCACACTCATTGACATATGTCAGAAGTGACTTGAGGATATCTTTTGCATCTCCAACGATAGGTATGTCTACAGTGATATTCTTTGAGATCTCTGCCGGATCGATATCAATGTGGATGATCTTCGCATTTGGTGCAAATGACTGGAGCTTTCCTGTGACCCTGTCGTCAAAACGTGCTCCGACAGCGATCAAAAGGTCTGATTCCTGTACTGCATAATTGGCGTACTTGGTACCATGCATTCCCAGCATTCCAAGGTAAAGGTCATTATCATTTGGGAATCCGCCTATACCGGTCAATGTACTTGTGACAGGTGCCTTGATCTTCTCAGCAAAGGCGAGTAGCTCCTTGTTTGCGTCTGATCCGATGACACCGCCACCTGCATAGATGACAGGTCTTGTTGATTTTGCTATCGCTGATGCAGCTCTTTTAACCTGCTGGGTGTTGCCTTTGTAGGTAGGCTTGTAGCCGCGAAGCTCGACCTTGTCAGGATATACAAAATCGATCATATCGGTCGTGACATCCTTAGGCATATCAATAAGTACAGGTCCCGGCCTGCCGGTGGAAGCAATATGGAATGCTTCCTTGATGATCCTTGGAAGGTCCTTTGCATCCTGTACAAGATAATTGTGTTTTGTTATAGGCATTGTAATGCCTGTGATGTTAGCTTCCTGGAAGGCATCGTTGCCTATCATTGAGCTTGGTACTTGTCCGGTGAAAGCTACCATTGGAATTGAATCCATGTATGCGTTTGCTATACCTGTGACAAGGTTTGTTGCTCCCGGGCCTGATGTTGCCAGGCAGACACCTACTTTACCTGTGGCTCTTGCATATCCTTCGGCTGCATGGACTGCTGCCTGCTCATGCCTGACAAGCAGATGGTGCAGGTGTGCATCATAGAGTTCATCATAGATAGGGAGCAGCACGCCGCCTGGATATCCGAAGATAACTTCGACATTTTCCCTGTACAGGCACTCGACGAATGCTCTTGCGCCTGTCATTCTTTCTGGTTTTCCGGTCATGCTATCTTTTCCTTTGATTGATCGGTAAGATATTATCAATATATGTTTAAGATCTTTGTTTTTCAGTTTGTTGTTTTTTATTATGGCTGATCAGTCATGTATGTGAATGTTCAGTCCTGTATTAGCTGGTTGATCCCGTTAATGACGGCTTCCACAGAAGCCATGATTATGTCGGTACGTGCGCCTCTTGAAGTGACCATCTTTCCTTCCTTTGAAAGTTTGACAAGTACTTCTACAAGTGCATCGGTTCCTCCGGTGATCGAATCCACGTGATATTCTTCAAGATGAATATCTGCAACACCTGACACAGCCTTACGTATTCCTTCAAACGTCGCATCCACAGGTCCGTCTCCTATTCCCGCTTCAACTACCTCTTTTCCGTCAACGATCAGTCTTACGGAAGCTGTTGGTATTGCCTTGTTACCTGAAACAACAGTGAATTCCTCAAGCTTAACCTTTGATTCGCGATAGATATCAAGCACAGTCTCAGCGATGGTCTGGAGGTCAGCATCTGTGACACGTTTACCATGGTCACCCAATTCCTTGACACGACCTACTATCTCGTTCAGTTGTGACTCATCAACATCAAGTCCCAGTTCTTTCAATGCAAGTGTTACGGAACTCTTTCCTGCATGCTTTCCAAGTACGATCTGCCTTTCACGTCCAATGCTCTCAGGAGTTATTGGCTCATATGTGGAAGTATCCGCCAGCAATCCATGTACGTGGATTCCGGCTTCATGGGTAAATGCATTACCACCAACAAGGGACTTGTTAGGTGCTACAGCGAGTCCGGTCAGACGGCTGACAAGCCTTGAGACCTTGTAAAGCTCATTGGTCTTGATACCGGTGTCGTATTTGTATAGCCACTCAAGGGCCATTATGACCTCTTCAAGTGCCGTATTTCCTGCCCTTTCGCCGATACCATTGATCGTCATATGTGCTTCTCTTGCACCGCCATTCAATGCTGCGATGGTGTTAGATACCGCAAGCCCGAAGTCATTATGGCAGTGAATAGCAACGGGTACATCGATAGCTGATGTGAGTTTTTTGAATATCTCGGTCGTTCTTTCTGGCACAAGTAATCCTACTGTGTCACAGAAACATACCCTGTCAGCACCGACTTCCACGCCTGCTTTGTACAGGTCCTTTAAGAAATCCAGATCTGCCCTGGATGCATCCTCTCCGCTAAGCTCCACTATAAGTCCGTGGTCCTTTGCATACTCTGTAGCGCTTAATGCCATTTCCTTTAGTGCTTCCCTGTCCTTCTTGAGCTTCACACTGATGTGAAGGTCTGATACAGGTGCTACGAGGTGAATGGAATCCACATCGCATTCTAAGGCATAGTCCACATCCTGCTGCATGATACGGCAGTAGCTGCAGATCTCTGCGTCCAGCCCTTCAGCTGCCACAGCACGAATGGCTTCGCGCTCGCCTTCTGAAGTGATGGCTGAGCCTGCTTCGATGATGTCTACTCCCAGATCGTCAAGCTTGCGTGCGATCCAGACTTTCTCTTCTGTTTTCAGTGCGACACCAGGTGTCTGTTCACCGTCTCGTAAAGTTGTGTCCAAAAACCGGATATTTTCGAATAATGCAATCCCTCATTTTTATTTTTTGTATTTCAGCTAAATATGTTTTTTTCGATCGTGATCTTATGATCATCATTTTAAGATTTATCACTAATAATCAAGATGTTATTTATAGATGCATGTCGCTGACTATAACAGCCAAAAGAATACTTCTATTGGTTTTAGTACTTTTGGTGTGGAGCTTGCTTCATTCTATCCAGTGATAACATTTAGTAATGCTATCATATCTATCTTTTTTAGACGTGAGGTTTTCGATCAAAAATAAAAAAAGATATGCCAAAAAGGCATCAGAAATACTTGTCAACATTAAGTACTGCTTTTGTGATAAGGTCTGCACAGGCCTTAAGGTCCTCAAGGGACAATACCTCAACAGGCGAATGAATGTATCTTGTAGGTACACTGATGGTGCTTGAAGGAATGCCTTCACGCGTCAGGTGTATTGCAGTAGCATCTGTGGTACCGCCACCGCCTACGTTGAGCTGGTATGGTATCTCATTTTCCTCAGCTGTCTCTTTCAGCCACTTCACTACATTTTTGTCTGCAATGAGGCCTCTTCCGGATGCATCAACAACTGTAATGACTGCACCTTTTCCCATCTCAAGTGCAGAATCCTTCTTTTCGATACCCGGATGATCTCCCGGGAATGTGACATCAACTGCTATTGCAACATCAGGATTTAAGCCGAATGCGGATGTGCGTGCACCTTTGAGGCCTACCTCTTCCTGCACGGTTCCTACAGCATGGACAGTTGCCTTTACATCACTTTCGGATAGCTGTTTCATTGCATCGATAAGCATTGCAACACCTGCACGGTTGTCAAAGGCTTTACATGTGACAATTCCGTTGGCAAGAGGGGTATAATCCCTGTCAATGGAAATGGCAGTTCCAACGTCTACTCCCATGTTCATGGCATCCTCTTTGTCCTTTGCACCTATATCGATGAACATGTCCTCTGCCTTTACAGGTCGTTTCCTGTCTTCATCTGTCATGACATGCGGTGGCTTTGATCCGATCACTCCCGGAAGTGGTCCGTTGCTTCCGTGAACGACCACTCTCTGGCTGTGAAGTGTCTGGTCGAACCATCCTCCGATCTTAACAAAGCGCAGGAATCCGTTGTCATCGATGTACTGCACCATCAGGCCGATCTCATCCATGTGTGCTGCCAGCATGATGGTAGGGCCTTCTCCATTCTTTGTGGCAATAAGATTTCCCATCTTGTCGGTCTTTGTTCCATCAACAAATGGTTTTATTTCTTCTTCCATTATCTGTTTAATGTCATTCTCATATCCGGATATGCCGTGTGCATTGGATAACTTTTCAAGTAGCTTCTCTAGTTCCATGGCTGATCGGTGGTAGATTGGTCTTTGAGGATATAAATGTTAGAGTAAGGTTGTTTTGATCTGAAGTTTCTTATCCTGGTTTATATCTTGGTAGATTCAAACAAAAATCGAACAAAACTAAGAAACATATATTAATTTTGAACTTCAAACTTAGATTATAGTGTACTTTAGATCACATTGTACTGATTATTAGAGATGTCTAATCAAATGGGGGTTGTTACTTAATGAAGAAAATTGCAGTCATAGGATCAGGGAATGTTGGCGCTACCACGGTTCAACGTCTCGCAGAACTTGAACTTGGGCATATTGTTATGACCGATGTTGTTGCTGGTCTTCCTGAAGGGAAAGCACTTGATATTATTGAGGCTGCTCCAGTTCTTGGATACGATGTTGACATTCTGGGCACAACAGATTATGCTGACATTGCAGGTTCTGATATTGTTATCATTACTGCAGGAATTGCCCGTAAAAAGGGAATGGTAAGGGACGACCTCATGAAGATAAATGCAAATATCGTAAAAGAGGTCTGTGAAAATATAGCAATATATGCACCTGAAGCCATAGTTATCACTGTCTCTAATCCTCTGGATATAATGACCTATGCCACACAGAAATATACCGGATTGGAAACGAATCGGGTATTTGGAATGAGTGGAGTACTGGATTCAAGCCGGTTTGCAGCATTCATTGCAATGGAACTTGGAATTTCAGTAAAGGACGTTTCTGCATTGGTACTTGGTGGACATGGCGATTCCATGGTCGCATTGCCGCAATACACTACAGTATCAGGAGTTCCGCTGCCAGAATTACTTCCTGAAGAGACGATCGATAGGCTTGTAAAGCGCACTGTCAACGCCGGAACTGAAATTGTTGAATATCTTAAGACCGGGAGTTCTTTCTATGCGCCGGCGGCAGCCATTGCAGCCATGGTAGAATCTGTAATTAATGACCAGAAACGAGTTCTTCCTGCAGCCGCTTACTTGCAGGGAGAATATGGTGAGAATGGCCTGTATTTAGGAGTGCCTGTTATATTAGGTAAGAGCGGCGTGGAAAAGGTAATCGAACTTGAATTGACAGAAAGTCAGCAACAGGCATTTTCAAGATCTGCTAGGTCTGTGCACGAAGGGATAGCAAAGTTAAAACTGTGAAATCTACGGATATTTGATCAATTACATCTTCGATCTTCTGTGGTCAATTTGAATTTATCAGTTGTTCAGATCGTCTGACATCCATCAACAGATATTACCTGGCCACTGATGTAATTCCCAAGATCTGAGCTTAAAAACAGAACCACTTTTGCAACATCTTCTGGGTTACCACTTCGACCAAGAGCTATGTTTGCTATCAATTTTTCGCGAACTTCTTCTTTAACATCTCTGGTCAGATCAGTTTCAATGAAACCCGGTGCAATAGCATTAACAGTAATTCCATATCTGCCAAGTTCCTTTGCTGCAGACTTTGTAAATCCGATTACTCCTGCTTTGCTTGCCGAATATACTGTTTGGCCTGCATTTCCATTTAAGCCTATCACCGATGAGAGATTAATTATCTTTCCTGATCTTTTTCTTCTCATCATGTTTGATGCGTACCGACTACATAGGAAGGTTCCTTTTAAATTAACATCTATAGTCTGATCGAATAACTCAGTACTTGTCATCGCCAACAGATTACTTTTCAATATCCCGGCATTGTTTACAAGGATATCAAGTTTGGAATATCGTTCTTTAATAAACTCAAACATTTCTTTGACTTCATTCTCAACAGAAACATCTGCTTTTATCATGGTAGCTTGAAGTCCTTTCTCAGTAATATTTTCTACAAGTTCAGCTGCTTTATCTTCACTTTCTTTGTAGTTAATAATGACATGTGCATGGTTCTCTGCTGCCAGTAAAGCCGTAGCTCTACCAATTCCGCGACTGGCACCTGTGATCAGTACGACTTTATCTGTGAGCATGTTTTCCTTTCTTCCTATCTTTCTTTGAATATTTCAAGTTTGAATCATAATGATCTGATATCTTTAGCTTTGATATTTTTAGCTTGATTCAGGATCACTTGTCAAGATAACAAATAGGAGGCGCTGATGTGATGTATTTGGAAGCACTCTTTATTTTGTCAATACCTCTTTTTACTTTGTTTATTTTTTCTTCTGACAGTTCTGTATTCTTTTCAATTATTTCCATGGGCAGGTCATGTTCCTGTGAATATAGCAGCTGGTCCATAACATGTATCGGCATACGCCAGAAGAAGTCTTCATCAGACGTGAAGCTACTCCACGTATCAGCGCTTGGTGGCCTTTCTATTATTTCCTTGTCTATGCCAAGGAAATTTGCCAATGCATAGACCTGGGTCTTGTAACAGTCTGACAGAGGTTCGATATCCACTCCACCATCCCCATATTTCACGAACTGACCCAGAAGATATTCGGTCTTATTAGTGGTACCACACACAAGATAATTATTCTTCTCTGCATATAGATACTGGATCATCATTCTTGATCTTTGTTTTACATTCTGGATGCCGATCAGTTCTAGATAGTCCTTTGCTTTCAATCTGTTCTTTGCAACCACTTCATCATCTTTTACCAGCCTTATGGATGGAATGGTCAACATATCATTCTCTAAGAGACTGGGCAGGACCAATGAGGTCTTATGGATATTCGGATCATATTCCGGACAGGTTCTCTTTATTATCTGATCCTTTTTACCGTATGTGTCAAGTGCTTGCAATATTGGAGTGATCGGGACTTCTTCATATGAAACATCCATTGATTCACAAAGTCTTGCTCCAAGTTCTTTGCTGGATGCAGCTGATTCCTCTTCAGGAAGTATTAATCCGTAAACATTCTCCTTACCTACAGCCTGAACTGCCAGCGCAAGTATAACCGCAGAATCAATTCCACCCGAAACTCCTACAACAATCCCCTTTTTCTTAAAGTCCTTTACTCTATCTTCAATGAATGTCCTGATCTGAGATGCGTTCTTTTCTGCATCTTTGTTTAGTTCATCAATTATTTTCATAATGTCCCCCACTGGAATAATTTGCACGATATGATGGTGTCTGGTTTAGAATATTGATACGTCCCCATTTGTATGGAAGTTTATTCCGGGTCCATTTCAAGTTTCTTTGCAGCCATTTCTATCAATGGCTCTGACAATTCTTTATGTAATTTCTCCAATCCTTCTTCCCGGGTCATATCCCCGCTTCTCACAAGGCCTGCTATGTCGAAAGCGTATGGATGGATGTCATATTTATTGATATGATTCTGACAGGCAAATGCATTTAAAAGGCAGTTCGTTGAATTACTGTCATTGATCTTTGGAGGCATCCATCCGAGATCAATTAGCTTCTCCACTATCTTATCTTCATTATAATCCCACAGGCACATTGGGTGCAAAATAACCGGAGTGGCGTCTTTATCTATGCTTTTTATAATCTCACTTTTTAGAAGGAAACTCTCATCCTTGTCCTCTACACCTATATTTTGGAGCTGCTTCTCAAAAAGATCCCGGGACCACTTTATGAAACTGGGCTTAAGGTCAATTATGGGATTAGGGGCCTGGCCTGATGTGAAAGCAAAAACAATGAATGGTGCTTTATGAATAATTGCCTGTTCTATCAGCTTCTGTTTGATGATACTTATGCATGTGTTGCAGATATCACTGGCTCGATATCTGGCAAATTTTGAATATGCATTGGTAGATCCGGCTGCTTTTCGAAAAGTATCGCAAAGTGCTTCTTCTTTCATTGTCAGCTTAAAAAAATCGCAGCCAACGATCTCACACATCTTTTTTGCATTAGCGACAGCAGCTTCTGAAATGAAGGCATTATCAAACTGAATTGCAAGGATGTTAAGGAATGGGTACTCCTTTTTCAGCTTATAGAGTCCATATGAGGAGTCTTTTCCACCGGAAAGTGCAAAAATAACATCATATTCTCCTTTTCCACTCTTTTCTTCAAGCATTTTTCCTATGATCTCCAAATATTCCTTCTTTTCATCAGGAGACATGGGTTTATAGCTCTCACAGAACTGGCAAAGGCCACTTTCCTCGTTTATTGTTATACCAGGAATGTCTGAATCTAAAATACATTTCTTACATGTTAGCTTTGACATTTTGATACTCCTCTATTATAGACCTGTTAGATATTTTTCCACTTTTACTCAGTGGCAAGTTCTCGATAAGAATTATTTCCAGTGGACACAGGAAACCAGGCAGGTTTTTTCTGCAAAAAGAATATAATGCTTCAACTTCTGTATCCTGAGTTGGGATTACCATTAGACTGATTGCATTTCCAAGGTATTCGTGATCGACCGGGACGATGAATACGTCTGAAACTTCATTATTTTTCCCAATATATTTTTCAACCTCTCTTGGATTTATACGATGATCAGCAACTTTGATCAGGTCATCCTTACGACCCAATAATTTAAAGTAACCATTTGGCAACTTTTTTGCCAGGTCGCCGGTGTACATCCAGCCGTCGATCACTTTTTTACGGGTAGCTTCTTCATCATTAAGATAACCTATCAGTATGTTCTTTCCCCTGGCGATCAATTCTCCTGTAACGCCGGGTTCAACTGGCATTTTATTATCATCAACCACATCAAGTTCAACCCCTGGGATAGGTCTGCCTATTGCATCAGGATATTTTTCCAGGTCTTTTGATGGGAGGTAAGAAAGTCTTGCTGTTGCTTCCGTCTGTCCATACATTGGAATTATCTCGATCCTGTCATTCAACTGCTTGATCTGATCTATAATTTCGACTTCCATAGCACCGCCTGCAGATGCAGCAAGTCGGACGTTCCTGAATGATCTCTGGAAGCTAGAAGGATATTTTAGAAGAATGCGGTAGGTACTTGGAACCCCATAAAATATAGTTACTCCCGATTCTACAAGTTTAAAGGTCGATTCGAGAAAAGTAAGGCCACCTATCTTAATAGAACCACCTGCAACCAACTGGGAATTTATTATTGAGTTTCCAAAAGCATGGTGTGGAGATATTACTTGTGCAGCTTTGTCCTTTGGTGTTATGCTAAGTACTTCTATTATGGAATTTGCATTTGCTATTAGATTTTCATCACTTAGCATGACCCCTTTTGGAGCTCCTGTAGTGCCGGATGTGTACATTACAAGTCGTAGTTGATCATTATTGCTTTCACTAATTGCATTTTTACGCAAAGTATTCACAGAGGAATCCTTTGAAATGTGGATCACAGTAGTAAAATCTTCAAAGAAGTTGCCTTCAAATCTCGAATATTGCTGTTCGGTGACAATAATATTATTGATCTGGTTAGCATTAAGTATCTCTCTAATATTAGATTCTGTCAGTTCCACCGGGAGGGGTACAGCGATGTTATTCGATCGGTAAACTGCCATTAGGGCCTGAATATATTCTATACCTGATTCTGCAAAGATCGCAAATTTGCAATGATCAAAATCATCAATTTCTGCTGTTATAGTATTTATAGCTTCATCAAGAAGACTATAAGAAATTGATCTGTCCTTCTCTTCCAGTGCAGTTTTTTGAGGAGCTTCTTTAGCATGTTTTGCAATATATTCATCAATTCTCATAGCATCACTTTGTCAATTTTTGGACAAGTTTTACAATTCCGTTGATTGAATCAAAATTATCCGGAGTTAATAGGTCTTCAGGAATCTCTATGGAATACTTATCAGAAATAAAATCTATAAATTCGATCAATCCAATTGAATCGATAATTCCTTTCATCGTTAAAGAATCATCATCATTTAATTGTGTACTACTGTCCATAAAAGATTTATTTTGCAAATATGTCATTATATCTTCTTTAATTTCATCCATGTTTGTCAACCCATTCAACATATTCATTATTTAAAGAGCATAATAATGCATCATTAATTCAACAAAGCCATGTAGTATATGTATAAGGAATACTCTATGCTTCATAGCTGTTTGAACTACTTCCCCATAAACAAAATAACTTCAATCGTATATAAGATGTTCTTATGGCAAACAATTTCTTCGATTTGCTAATGATTTATCTCTACTATTTAATTAGGCAGCTATATATCAAAATTATCCATTCCGTATCTAAAAAAATTATATACTTTCGGAGTAGTTTCGTCATTTAACTGGTGATACTTTTTTGGAGATGGCATATATTGATCTTGTTATTTTTTGAAGCAAAAGCAACAGATAATACATATCTGTTATTTATGACAATTTCTTGATGATCGATACCATTGAAGTCAATTTCTTTATTCAAACATGCTAGCATACTCTGATCTGTCAGTTTACAATATGCTTCTCTCAATGTCCAATTTTTCAGTGTATCAACATTGTCTTTTTGAAACATATCTCTTTTAGATTCTGTATTCTGCAAAAGTTTCGGATCATTTTTTAAGTGTATCGGTCTTATGTATTCAATATCAATTCCTGTTTTCATTTTTGATATTGAAATAGCAACCAGGCTGTCGGTGTATGAGATACAGATATAAATATCATCATGTTTGTGTACGCACACACGCCCGGTATCATTTCTATAGAGGGAGATATCTAATAATGATCTTTTTTTAAGGATATGCTAAAGAATAAATTTCAGGGACGATCGAGATGCTATGAACCTTTTTCGAAAATAATTTGTTTTAAGTGTGTTCAGATATTCTTTTTCATCGCTGCTTAGATCTGATAACTCTAATTGATCATCCATTTCCAGATCAACTAAAAAAATAAGGGTATCGTTCTTATTCCATAATTTATAGATCGATAAAGAAAAGGGATGAGTTAACGATTCTAATGTTTTAATAACCATGAAATAACCTTTCAGTTTATGATAATAGCAACGATCATAGCAGACAATGATCAGGTTTGTAAATAATCTATTATATGCAAGTTAGTTCAGTGGAGATCTATTAATTTCTACTTAATGCTGTTCTACTTAATACTGTTCTGCTTAAATATGCTGTATGTGTCATATCATTTTTTACTTACTTCTCCAATATAGTTGAGTTGCAATATATTAGTTTTTGGGGATATAAGTATTTTAATGAGGGTTGGTTCAGAATTCTAGGTATATGAATTCAACAAATGTTTAATGGTGAATTCCGGACCTGTTATGTCTCAAATATTTTGGTATCAGGGTAGTATGGAAAGATTCTGGTTTTCCAAATGCATCCTTTTATGCTATCTACTTATTTTATGCGTTGTTATTATATATGGCTCTTATAAAAGTCTCATAATGATGAGTGTAATGACATATTTGTTTTTTTCATAATGTTTTTATAGTACCAACACCTTTTGAAATATGGGGATTTTGAATTTTGGTGATTAGAATCAAGCCAGTATAACTCATCAAATACATTTCAAAATAAAGGAAAAAACATGTCTAACATAAAAAAGATCTTGATAGTAGCAACTATAGTCACATTGCTAGTAGGTCTAACTAACATTTCTGCAGCTGCCTCAGATGTAACTTTAAATCCATCATCACAGGCCATTGCGCCGGGGGAAACTTTCACAGTCGATGTCTTTGTTTCTCCTGATGTTGATATTGCAGGGATCCAGTTCGATCTGCTTTTTGATAATTCTCAGTTCCAAATATCAGATGTGAGTGAAGGAAGCCTGTTCAAACAAAGTGGTATGGATACATTTTTTGTTTCAGGTTCTGTAAATTCAGGTTCTATAAATGATGCGTATGGTTGCATTCTCGGTGCTTCAGATGTAGCAACACCAGCAACTTTTGCTACCATCACGTTAACCGCAACTGAGCAGGCAAATGGAAGGTCAGAATTAGTCCTGAAAGATGTTATAATAAGTGATCCGGAAGGCAATTCTCTGGATCTCGAATTAACAAATACAGTAATATCAGTCTTGATTTTTGATGTAAACCAGGATAATGTGGTTAACTTTGACGATTATGATCTGGTTGAAGAACATTTCGATGAAACCACCTCATATCCTTATCCCCTATGGGATGTAAATCAGGACAATATTGTAAATGTCCTTGATATGATGTTGGTATTGTCACATATGGAATGATTAATGGTAAGGTGTACCGATGGAAAAGTATATTTTCATCTCTGGAAAAAGTAAATTTTATTCTTTACTATTTTTTTCTTTGTTTACTATTACCTGCCTTAGTGGGATTGCCAGTGCCAGTACAAACGTCAGCATAATGCCTATTTCTCAATCAGTAGATGCAGGACAGAACTTTTCAGTGGGTGTATATCTGGATCCTGATAGTCCGGTTGCTGGTGTCCAGTTCGACTTGTCTTATGACAGTGAACTTGTAAAGGCTGTCCAGATCTCAGAAGGTGAATTCTTAAGGCAGGAAGGTGCTATTGTCTGGTTCAATCCCGGTGAGGTCGAAAGTTCAAATGGGGACATTAATTCTGTATATGGTCTGATACTTGACAAGACAAGCGTTACAGAACCGGGATATTTTGCTATGATCCAGATGGTCGCTGGCAATATATCAGGCACAAGTTCTCTGGAGCTCTCTAATGTTGTAGTTAGTGATACTCAAGGGCAGATCATACCTATAGATGTTGTTGATGGATCAGTTTCTATCGGAGCTGATACTGCTTCATCTACCAGATCTAAGGCCAGTGACAAGGATGATTCGGAATCTGCCATAATTACCACCACAAGCGGATCCTATCAGGAAGTTGAGATAATGGAGAGAACTAGCCTGGCTGTGTATCTTGGCTCTCAGGTTACCTATCAGTTCGATAAGCCTGAAAATCCCATCATGTACATCAATTATGAATCTCTCACAAATGCCGGCAATGTTGTAGCAACGATTGAAGTCCTTAAACAGACCTCTCGTTTCGTTTCATCACCTCCTCCTGGTATTGTCTACAAAGATGTGAATATCTGGTTGGGTAAACCCGGTTATAGTAATGAGAGTAATATAAAGGATGCAGTTATCGGATTTAGGGTAGACCGATCCTGGCTTGAAGAGGAACAGATCTCTGATAGTTCTGTAATTATGTATCGTTATGAACAGGACCTGTGGGTACCCCTTTCAACAAAGAAGATCGATGAAAGTACCAGCGATGTGATCTTTGAAGCAGAAACTTCTGCTTTTTCGCCTTTTGCAATTGTGGCTTTCCGGTCAACAGATGATATTCCTGAAATAACAGGGGCTGATGATACTCCTGTAGAGAATAAAGATCTTGATCAGAACGCAGCCTTAATTCTGTGCATGTCGATATTGATACTTCTATTTTCCAGAAGGCATTAATTTATAATTTGTGGCTATCAATACTCTATTCGTCGAATTTGATAGCTTTTATTTTTTATTATAGCATAAAATCATCATGATCTCAAACAAGATCGAAATTATTAAAAGTTTCAAACTTGATGCCATGACATCTTATAATATCGATGTCAACTCAAAATTCATACAATTTCCTTAAAATTAATGTAGGAAAGGCCTTTTATGCAATATTCAATTCAGTAAGTGTAAGGAGAATTGTTTGGAACTAGGGACCAACGATCTGATAAATTCTTAAATGAGGCATCTATATGCTTGAAAGACTAATTCCTAAACAGAGGGCAACTTCCACCCGTCTTGGAGGGATCCTGATCCTTGTAGGTGAGACCATGTTCCTGTTCTCCATCCTGAACTTTGTGATGATCACCCGTATTCAGTATTACAATTCCGGCGATTCGTTTGCCAGAACGATCTTCCCGGAATACTATTTCTTCCTTTTATCAATGTTCATCGTAGCTTTCATAGGAATGTGGCTTACATATGTTTACATTTTCCCGAGTAAGCAGAAGTTCTCTCAGGAACAGGCAGTAAAGGATGACAGGAGTCCCATGTACAACCGCCTGGTACAGATGCATGATGAAATGCATGAGATGCAGTCCATGGTAAAGGAGTTGCAGGAAAAGGTAGATAGCTTAAGCAAAGAAGGACAGAAATAACAATGACGATAACGGTCGAGCCTGTGATCAATGAGCCTGCACTCTTAGTTTCAGGGGATACAAAGGCCCTTGTACTGGCAGATATCCATCTTGGAATCGAATGGGGCCTCTACCGGTGCGGTTTTTCCATACCAAGTCAGATAGAGCAGCGACTTGAACGTATCATGAAACTTGTAGAGCAGGAGGATCCTGACAGGATCGTGCTGCTTGGTGATGTAAAACATAACGTGCCACAGGTCTCCTGGCAGGAACGTGATGAGATCCCGTATTTTATTGGCAGTCTTGCAGAGAAAGCCACTGTTGATATATTCCCCGGAAACCATGATGGGGGTATAGAATTCCTGCTTCCGACGGACAGTGATGTAAATGTCTATTCAGCCCGCGGTGATATTATTGATGGCGTCGGCTATTTTCATGGTCACACGTGGCCATCGGTGGAATTGTTGTCTGCTGAGCATTTGATCGTTGCTCATAACCACCCAACAGTTCGGTTCACGGATGCTATGGGATATTCCGTGGTGGAACAGGTATGGATAAGGGCACGACTTGAAAGGGAAGTACTTGCAGCCCACTTCAAGAGTGCTGATCTCTCTCCGGGAAGTGAAGCCTGGTCGAATCCCGATGTTGTGGTGGTCCCGGCTTTCAACGAACTTTGTGGCGGAGTGGCTTTCAATGAGTCCGTGCGTGACGACCTTTTAGGACCGATATTTTCATCCGGTGCACTTGACATTGATAATTCTGATATCTATCTGCTGGATGGAACGTATCTGGGAATTCTGAAGAATATCAGGAAGCTGGAGGAAACCCAGTCCGATAGAAGCAGAAATTGGAAAAGCAGTAAAAATAGAATCAACAAACGGAAAAAAGATAGCAGAAGCAGCAAGTCAAAAGAGAGTTCCCTGAAGAAAAATACTGCAAAAGGAAACAGTAAAAATGGGACCACTACAAAAGGAACCGCCACAAAGGAGGCTGAAAAATGACCTTCGACAACCAATTTGATGTTTTTCATCCTGCCATTCAGGAAACTCTTGTGAAAATGGGTTTCACCGCTCCCACCAAACCCCAGGAGATGTGCTTTCCACATATCCTTGCAGGGGAGCATACATTCCTGATCGCACCCACGGGATCCGGAAAGACCGAATCTGCAGTTCTTCCGATGTTTGATCACATTCTTCGCAAAAGTGAAGAAGGGCGCACAGGCATTTCTGCTCTTTATATAACGCCACTGCGTGCGCTCAACCGTGATATGCTTACACGTATCCAGACATGGGGTAAAGAGTTAGGCATAACTGTACAGGTCCGCCATGGGGATACCTCACCATACGAAAGGCAGAAACAATCCAAGAACCCTCCTGATCTTCTGATAACAACTCCTGAAACACTTCAGGCAATGTTCACGGGTTCGCGGCTTCGGAAGAACCTTGAGTGTGTCAGTTACGTTGTTGTGGATGAGATACATGAACTTGCATCTTCCAAAAGAGGTGCACAGCTTTCCGTGGGACTTGAAAGGCTTGTGGAGATCTCCGGTGAGTTCCTGAGGGTGGGACTTTCAGCCACTGTGGGTAATCCTGATGTTGTCTCACAATTCCTTGTAGGTTCAGGCAGGGAAGTATCCGTTGTACAGGTTTCCATGATAAGCCTGCTGGAATTCAATGTGGTCAGTCCGCAGGTTACCGATGAGGATGTTGAACTTGGAAGGAAGATCGGCTGTGAGCCGGAGTTTGCATCTCATCTTCGTTGTATCCGTGAGATCGTGGAAAGCCATCTGTCAACTCTTATTTTCGTTAATACAAGACAAAGTGCTGAAGCCCTTGCATCGGGGTTCAAGATACTGGAAGCTTCAATAGGAGTACATCACGGTTCCCTTTCTGTGGATGCACGTATCGAAGCCGAAGAATCGTTCAAGGCAGGCGACATACAGGGTCTGATATGTACTTCATCAATGGAGCTTGGCATTGATATCGGTAAAGTTGATCATGTTGTCCAGTACGGTTCCCCGAGACAGGTTTCCCGCCTGCTCCAGCGGGTGGGACGTGCAGGACACAGGATACACGAGGTTTCCAGAGGTACGATCCTTGCAATGGGTTCCGATGATATTGTGGAGAGCATGGCCATTACAAAGGCTGCAATGGAAGGTAAAGTTGAGGATATAGTTCCCCACAGTGGTTCCCTAGATGTTGTGGCAAACCAGATATCCGGAATGGTCATCGATTTTGGTGATATTGAGATCAAGAAGATCCATTCCATATTGAGAAGGACCTATCCTTTCAGGGACCTTTCCATAGAGCAGCTTGAACGTGTCGTTGAACAGGTTACAGACTACCGCATGGTCTGGCGTGACGAAGGCTCCAGCAGCATTAGCAGGCGAAAGAAGAGCTGGCAATATTACTACGAAAACCTTTCAATGATCCCTGATGAGAGGAAGTTCGAGATCTACGATATCGTCTCAGGCAGGTCAGTGGGGATGCTGGATGAGGCTTTTGTTGTTAATTTTGCATCTCCGGGTGCAGTTTTCATTACCAAAGGTGATATGTGGCGTGTCATTGAGATGAACACCGATCGTGACCGTATAAAAGTGGAGCCTGTGAAGACCATGGGTGAGATCCCAAGCTGGGTTGGTGAGGAGATCCCGGTCCCGTTCGAAGTGGCACAGCAGGTTGGTCGCATTCGTTTCAGGGTATCTTTCCTGATACACGATGGAAAAAGTGATGAGGAGATCGTTGAAGCACTGATGGAAGAATATCCTGTTGATATTCACAGTGCTCTTGCAGTCATAAAGCTCATAAAAGAACACATCTCAAAGGGTTATCCGCTTCCTGATAATGATACGATCGTAATTGAGGATGAAGGCGAAGCTGTCATAATCAATTCGTGTTTCGGACACACTACCAATGAGACCATCGGGAAAGTGATAACTTCCCTTCTTGCTGCACGTTTTGGCAGCAGTGTGAGTCAGGAGATCGATCCTTACAGGATAAGGATGCAGCTTCCGAGGCGTATGAAGGCTCTGCATATTCAGGAAATGATCTACGAGATCCAGCCGGAGCATATTGAGCCGATCATTGAGATGACCCTGAAGAATACTTCTGTGATGAAATGGAAGATGGTCCATGTGGCACGCAAGTTTGGTGCATTGAGCAAGGATATTGATTATGATCGCATCAGCATGAAAAAACTGCTCGAGATCTACAAGGGCACTTCCATGTACGATGAGGTTATGCGTGAGATCTTCCACAACATGCTGGATGTGGACCGGGCAAGGGATGTGCTTTCGCGCATAGCTTCAGAGGAGATGGTCATACTGGTAAGCCCCATGCCAACTCCCATTGGTTCAGCAGGATTTGCAATGAGGCGTGACCTTGTAGCTCCGGAGAAAGCTGACAGGTCCATCGTCCTTGCCCTGAAGGACAGGATCATGCACGATCGGATCATCTTGTTCTGTGTACACTGCAAGAAATGGGTGTCACGCAGGAAGGTCATGAACGTTCCTGATGAGATACAGTGCCCGGTGTGTGATTCCAGAATGGTGGCCGCCCTTAAACCCTGGGAAGAGGAGGAGATCAAGCTTGTCCGTAAGCAGGATAAGGTAACTGCAAAGGAAGATGTGAAGCGCATTCAGCGGGTATATCGAAATGCCGGCATCGTGATGGGTAACGGAAAGCTTGCGGTCATAGCTCTTGCAAGTCGTGGTATTGGTCCTGATACCGCTTCACGTGTTATTGAGAAGATGCGTGTAGATGAGGAAACCTTCTACAGGGATATCATGGCTGCAGAAAGGAACTATGCCAAGAACAAGCAGTTCTGGAAGTGAGAAAAAGGCGACGACGGCTGCCGTGGCGTAATATCCTTATACTTTGTAAAGCCAAAAAACCTGTCATGGACATAAAGGACAGGATATTTGCAGCTACAGGCAAAGTTAAAGCAGACACGATCTTTACTGGTGGTTGTATTGTTAACGTTAATACGAAAGAGATTCTGGACTGGGACATTGCAGTTAAGGACGGTTACATTGTAGGCATCGGTGATGTTTCCTGCCTTAAAGGAGATGCCACTCATCTCATCGATGTAAGTGGTCGCTACATCTGTCCGGGGCTTGTCGACGGACATGTCCATTTTGAATCAAGTATGGTTACCCTGAGTCAGTTTTCGGTACCTGCTCTGCAACACGGTACAACATCTGTTGTGATTGATCCCCATGAGATAGCCAATGTCCTTGGTAAAAAAGGCATCGAACTTGTGCTTGAAGAAGCGTCATCACTGCTTTTGAATGCTTTTGTAGCAATCTCATCCTGTGTTCCTGCAACCACTTTTGAAACAGCAGGTGCATCCATCAGTGCAGATGATATTGATTCGCTGATCGATAACGAGAATGTTGTTGGCCTTGGTGAGATGATGGACTATCCCGGCGTATTGTTCGGGGATGAGAACAAGTTGTCCATAATAAGGGCTGCACTTAAGGACAGGCTCGTGGTCGATGGTCACTGTCCGGCAATTTCCGGAGAACAATTATGGGGTTATATGGCAGCCGGAATATCTACGGACCACGAATCTATTGAATATGAAGAGGCACTGGAGAAACTGCGTCTTGGAATGAAGCTTATGATAAGGGAGGGGTCTGCAGCTAAATCCCTTGATAGGTTCCTTCCAAGACTTATTGAGGATGGAGTTTCCCTTGAGAACGTTTTCTTTGTGACCGATGACAAGCATCCATCCGACCTGATGAAAGGCTATATGGATGTGATCGTCAGGAGAGCTATAGCAATGGGACTTTCCCCTATCGATGCGATCTGCATGGCAAGCATCAATACCGCAAAGCACTATCATCTTGACAATGTCGTTGGCTCTATTTCAATTGGCAGGAAGGCCGATCTGGTCGTACTTAACGACCTTGATACTTTCAGCATAGATTCGGTATATGCTGCAGGAAAGGCTGTTGAAGGTTTTACTGCTTCCTATGACTATCCGAATGTGGTTTTTGATACGGTGCGATTCCCACAGGTCAGGCCGTCTGATCTGCAACTGACAGCAGGTCCCGACAGTGATCACCGAGTTTCAGTGATAAAGGTCCTGCCCGACCTGATCCTTACGGAAAAAGAAAGTGTTATACTTCATTCAGACACCAATGGTGTACTGCTTCCGGACCTTGGTAACGATATCTTGAGTGTTGTCGTAATCGAAAGGCATGGCAGGAATGGTAACATCGGTCTTGGCTTTATCAAAGGAATAGGTATCAGCAATGGTGCTATCGGCCAGAGTATAGGTCATGACAGTCATAACGTTGTTGTAACCGGGGACAACCATTCGGATATGGCATTGTGTGCCAATACCATCCGTGAGATGAATGGCGGTATATGTGTTGTCAGCGATGGTAAGGTGGTGGGCAAGCTTGAACTACCATTTGCCGGGCTGTTGAGCACTCTTCCGGTCGAAGAGGTTGAAAAAAGATTGAACGATCTTCACATGGCAGTAAAAAGTATCGGTTGCAGCCTTCCGGCACCGTTCATAACCCACTCTTTCATAGCTCTCCCGGTGATTCCCTCTTTAAGGCTTACGGATATGGGGCTTTTTGATGTAGATACTTTTAGTCTGGTATCTCCAATAGTGGAAGATAAAAAAATTTAAAGGCATAAATGTTTTGATCTGTATTTCCACTTTCTTTTTTTAAAGACTGGCTTGATTAATTCGAGTTGTTCGGTTTTCTTTTCTTTTCTTTTCTTCTTTGAGAATCTTTTTGGTCCTGTTAGCATCTCGACTCATTTAGAAAACTTTATCTATCGTTATGTTCATCCAAACATATCGCAATATGTGGTAGAAGTAAAGTTCTTATTATAGAGGATATTCCATGAATAAAAAATTCAGATCCATTTTATTGATATGTGTGGTCTTGTTTGCGGTATGCTCAAGCGCATGTGTTGATCAAAAAGAAACTTATGCGCAGAACACAATATCGATAACCGATATGGCAGGAAGGACAGTTGAAATTCCAGCCGATGTGAACAAAGTAGTTGCTACCTCTCCTCCTGCAACAATGCTCATTTACATGCTGGCTCCCGATAAATTGGCAGGCTGGAATTTTCTGCCACAGGAATCGGAAACATATCTGAAACCAGAGTACCAGGCTGTTCCTGTGATTGGCGGGTGGTTTGGTAAACAGGATGGAAATTATGAAACCATTATATCTATCGGTCCTGATGTTGTCTTTGAAGGCTACAATAGCGGAGGGGATGTTACTTCTACTATCAATGCAAGACAGGAAAAGTTTGGTACAATTCCTGTTGTAGGTATTGAATCGACAACCGATGCCACGGCCTATGAAGAACCAATACGATTTATGGGTGAACTTCTGGGGGAAGAAGAACGGGCAGGGCAATTAATCTCTTTCTATAAAGGAACACTTGACACTGTCACTACAAAGGTCTCACAGATACCTGAAGATGAAAGGAAGCGTGTCTATTATGCAGAAGGTCCGGAAGGGCTGCTGACAGATCCTAAGGGCTCTCCCCACAGTCAATTGATCGAAATATGTGGTGGCATCAACGTAGCAGAATGTCCGCTTGACATAGGATACGGAAGGTCAGAGGTATCCATCGAACAGGTATTGCAATGGGATCCTGAAGTCATCATCACAGGTGACCGTGACTTCTATGAAAATATATATGAAGACCCTCTCTGGCATGATATCACTGCGGTAAAGGACCATGAGGTATATCTATTCCCGGATGCTCCTTTTTGCTGGTTTGACAGGCCACCGGGAGTGAACAGGATAATCGGTATACCATGGACAGCCAAAGTGCTGTATCCGGAAGAGTTCAGCGATCTTGACCTCAGGGGTTTTGTTAAGGAATTCTATTCAGAGTTCTATCACTATGAACTGTCGGGAACTGAGTTGGATGAACTATTGAATCCAGCTTCTAAATCCAATTAATGGTTTTTACAAAACAGAAGGTGGATTAAATGATAGACAGATCAAGTGATAAAGTTCGATTTCATGATGATTATGCCGAAGAGTTTGAAGATGTTGCGACCAATGTCTTTGCACCTATATATCCTGTTATTTCAGAGCAGATTATAGACAGGTGCAATATCAACAGTGGGATTTGCATTGATGTGGGCAGTGGTCCCGCATCACTTGCAATTGCCATTAGCAAGATCATGGTTGGTCAGGTCTATGCAATGGATTTCTCTGAAAAAATGGTTGCTATAGCAAAGAAAAGGATTGATTCAGGCAACCTCGACGAGAAGGTGATCCCTGTACTGGGGGATGTTCATGACATGCCTTTTGATGATAACTTTGCTGAGCTGATCGTAAGTCGTGGTTCCCTCTTTTTCTGGGAAAATGTGCCTGAAGCCTTCAGGCAGATATACCGGGTACTGAAACCCGGTGGATCAGCCTATATAGGGGGTGGCTTCGGAACAGCTGAACTGAAGTCAAAGATCACACGGGAAATGGAAAAAAGGGATGAGAACTGGTCCCAAACTGCCGCAAAAAGATTGGAACGATCCAAACTCGACTCTTTTAAAAAGGCGCTGTTAACTGCCGAAATAGGGCATTATGAGATAATAGAAGATGAATCCGGTTTCTGGATACTGTTCAGGAAGGTGGAATAAATATGCAATGCACCATATGTGAGATCGGTTGCAATATCGCAGAAGGAAAATATGGCCAATGTCGTATGTATGCCATTGAGGGCGATAAGATCGTTGAGAGATTCCCATGCAACTACTTTACGATGCTGCCAATTTCTATTGAAACTGTTCCGATCCTTCATTTTCATCCACGAGGAAAATTCCTGCAGGTGTGTACCATTGGCTGCAATTTTAAATGTGAGGGTTGCGTATCAGAGATCATTGCTTCACGGCTTGTTTCAGGTAAAAAGAATGGCGGAATGAGTAATGACCAGGTAATAAAAAAAGCTCTTGAGGAAGATTGTATCGGGATCGTTTTTTGTCTTAACGATCCGATCGTTTCATTTTTCACGTTTAAGGACCTTGCCAGAAAGGCTAAGGAAAACGACCTGTTTATCGGGTGTTCAACAAATGGCTATTTTGCAGAAAGCGCATTAAAAGAACTTATCCCGTTAATTGATTTTGTAAATGTCGGAATAAAAGGCTTCTCCGATGAAAGATATATTTCCTGCGGGGTCAAAAGCTCAGAACCTGTTTTCAGGAATCTGAAACTATTGAATGAAAGTGATGTTCATGTTGAAGTTTCTACCATCTACATCAAAGGTTCAGAAGATGAGGTTATAAATACTGCTAAATATGTTTTTTCTCTTTCAAAGGATATACCGTTCCAGATTATGAGGTTTGTGCCTTTTGGGGATGCAGTCCCGCAGATCGAACCAACGATCAGGGACGCTGAAATTCTGTGTGACAAATTAAGGCAAGATCTTACTTATGTCTATTTGTTTAATTCTCCGGGTACCGAATATTTGAATACGGTATGTCCCGAATGTGGTCAGGTGATTTTTCAAAGGGAGTTCTTCGGTCCCATGGGTTCACGCACAATAGCATACCTGCCTGAAGGAAAATGTGAATGCTCCGTCCCGGATCTTTTCAGGGGCTACATCAGCAAAAAAAATCATCATGAACCGGGTTTTATGGGAGGATACAGGCTTACCCGGGCTCTGGAGATGATCCATGCGATTCTGATCTGCCTTGGGATAAGAGACGACAGGAAACTTGCCGAAATATGGCTAAATGTCATGGAAACCGGATATTTGGAGGAGCTTCATACCAGTTCACAGAACCTTGATTCCTATTTTGATGTAATTGAGCATTTTGCCGCCCTTGCAGACAAAAAAAGGGAAGGAATGGAACTTGTGGATTATATGAAGGAGAAACTGGACCTTATCAGGTCGGGAGTAAAAAACACTGGAAGGCCACGGGTTTATTATTCTATGGGATATCCTCTTTTTGCGCTCAACGGAGAGCGTATTGAGAACAATCTTGTTGAAGCTGCCGGCGGGGAAAGTGTAAATCAGCTGATCAAGAGAGAGGGTAAACCCGGAGTTAATATTTCTCAGGAAGAATTTGCCGAAATGAATCCTGAATTTATATTCATATCCGGTTTTCTTTCAACCCCTGTTTCCGATTCATATGATTATTGTGAAAAGCATGGTCTTTCGGCAGATGCTGTAAAGAGCAGACAGATATACGGCCTTCGGCCATCCTGGGATTTCGGAAGTCCGAGATGGATATTGGGACTGATGTATATCGCAAACAAGTTGCATCCGGATATCTTTGATTTTGACATTGAAAAGGAAGCAAACCGGTTTTATGAAAAGTTCTATGGTTTTTCCTTTGATCCTTCAAGGCAGAACAGGTCTTTTTACGGTGCTTCATCTAAGTAATAACTGATTCAACAAAATTATCATGTATGCATGTTAGGATATGGGTTTGATATGGTGTCTGATACTGGAATAAAAAAAAGTTCAAGGTTATGGTGGATCATTCACAGGCTGTCTGGTAGTAATAATCAGATTCTCCTTGTATTTTTCCTTATGGTCTTTCTTTTTGGATTCTCCTTTTTCATTGGGAGGTATTCGATTCCTCCGCTTACTATAATGAGCAGCCTTGTTTCCCATTTGGTATCCCTGATCGTTTCGCTTTTTGTGTCGGTGGATCCTGCAAGCTCTTCAAATGTGGATACTGTAATATTTCAGGTCCGTCTTCCAAGGATCATTGCCGCCATGCT
Source organism: Methanococcoides methylutens (assembly GCF_000765475.1). Lineage (NCBI taxonomy): Archaea > Methanobacteriati > Methanobacteriota > Methanomicrobia > Methanosarcinales > Methanosarcinaceae > Methanococcoides > Methanococcoides methylutens. The sequence continues at coordinate 87,737 of NZ_JRHO01000014.1, read as the reverse complement.
GGTAGGTGCTGGATTATCAGTATCTGGAGCTTCTTTCCAGGGGCTTTTCCGCAATCCGCTGGTTTCTCCCCATATTCTGGGTGTGGCAGCAGGTGCCGGGTTTGGCGCTTGTTTTGGTATCCTGATAAGTGAGAACATAATCATGATCCAATTAATGGCGTTTTCTTTTGGTTTATCTGCAGCTTTTCTGTCCTACGGTCTGAGCAGATTCTGCAGGGCAACGGTTACATTGGTCCTGGTGCTTTCAGGTATTATTGTAGGTGCGGTTTTCACTGCTTTGACATCCCTGGTAAAATATGTTGCAGATCCATACGACAAGCTTCCTGAGATGGTATTCTGGCTTATGGGAAGCCTGTCCTCTGTCCGGTTTGATGATCTTGTCTATGTAGCACCCGGGATGCTGGTCTCTATGCTTATCTTAGTTCTAATCGGATGGCGCATCAATATACTTTCTTTAGGAGAGGACGAGGCAAAATCATTGGGAATAGATACCCGGAAAATGACAATATTGGTTGTAATTTGTGCTACTCTGATCACCACTTCCGCAGTCAGTATAAGCGGGATCATTGGATGGGTTGGTCTTGTTGTGCCTCATATTGCAAGAATGATCGTCGGGCCTGAGCACAAAAAGCTTTTGCCAATGTCAATTTTCCTTGGTGCATCCTTCCTTTTGGTGGTGGACGATCTGGCAAGGAGTTTAATGAGTATAGAGATTCCCCTGGGAGTTCTTACGGCACTAATAGGAGCTCCGTTTTTTGCTTATCTTTTACAAAGAAAGAAGGTTGGTTGGTCATGATCTTAAGAGTGAACAATGCTTCATATTCGTATGACGGGAAGAAGAATGTATTTGAGAACATATCTTTTTCTTTAAATAAAGGTGAAACCTTATGCATACTTGGTCCGAACGGGATAGGTAAATCAACCCTGATCAAATGCCTTGGCAACGTGCTGAATTTGAGTAATGGGAATGCATATATTGACGGCAGGGATGTCTCTTCGATGAGCAGAACAGAGATAGCTAAAAAGATAGGCTATGTCCCACAGGCAGATCAGTCGGTATTTCCCTTTTCCATTCTGGATTTTGTAATGCTTGGCAGAGCACCGCATCTTCCTTTTTTCTCCTCTCCGGGCGAAAAGGATCTTAAGATCGCGGAAAATGCCATCGTTAAAGTAGGCATTTCTCATCTGATGGATAGTTCTGTCACAGAAATAAGTGGTGGTGAAAAGCAACTGGCTTTGATCGCAAGGGCACTGGCTCAGGAACCGGAAATATTGCTCCTGGATGAACCGACATCCCATCTGGATTTTGGGAACCAGGTACGTGTTTTGAACCTTATTGACAAACTTTCTTCTCAGGGGACTTCTGTAATAATGAGCACACATTTCCCGGATCATGCTTTTATAGGTTCAAAAAATGTTGCCATAATGCTTGAGAATAATTTCATAGCTCAGGGGACTGCTGAAGAAGTAATAACAAAAGAGAACATGACACTTGCATATGGGATCGATGTTGCTATCGATCATGTTAGTTCCGTACAAAGGAAGGTCTGTCTCCCGCTCTGATCTGCTCTTGTTGTTTATTCGGGGTAAAAATAAGCGATTATTATAAACAAGTGCAGACATCCTGTAATAGTAGGAACATGATACCTGCACTCATTTTTGCTTTTAAAAAGAACGATTTCTCGAATAAAGGAATGTTCCTCTCTTATCCAAACTTCTCAATATAGCTCTTGTAAGTCCTGATATACTCTGCATGAGGCCATATCAGGGGTATCGTTACGTATGCCATCCCGTCTTTCCATTTTGGATGGTTACGCACTTTCTCGATCATGGTGAGTTTACTATCCCTGAGGATCTTTGCGTTGGTATAGTCTTCATGCCATATCTCAAACCTTTCAATTGTTGAGATATGTTCAGGCAGGAGGTAGTTGTGTGCCATATCCACTACCCAGCCCATATACATCTCTGCCATATCCTGGTCATCAATAGCAATATAATGGTTTGCAAGCTGGCAGGTGAAGTGGCACCATGGGCCATATCCTCCGTTATTCCTGTCCCACATTTCCGGATAGCGGTTCAAGCCTCCGATCTCTTTGTCCCAGAGCCTATCATGTATCCTCCTGACAGTATAACGATTCTTTATGTCATGGTGATCGATGAGCTCAAAATATGCAGGTGCGTATTCCACAACATCCACATCGATGACGCTTGAGGCGAATGCATCATATCCGATAGGGTTGCTGCTTTTCTCTTTTACACGGATACATTTGATAAATGAGCGCCTACGCGGGCTATACATCCGTGTAAGAATGGCTTCCCTTATCTTTTCAGCCTCAGCTTTCCAGTTGGCGACATCTTCACCAAGAGCTTCTCCCATTTTTACTGCTGCGAGGATCCCTGCACAACAGGCAGAGTTGGCATAGATCTCAAAACCATGCTCGTAGGCGGGATATTCGTGGATGCTGTTCACGGTATGGATCAGGTCGACCTCTTCGTTCTTGTTCATCAGTATGAACTCAACGGCTTTCTTGACAGTTTCCCAGTGCTTTTCCACAAAAGTCCTGTCGGCCATCGATTCAAAGAAGAGTCCGCCCGTTGCTTCGAAATATTTTCCCATTGCAAAAAGGACCAGTCCGTTCCCATCGATCTGCAGGTCCTTGTAGCTGGCGTCATTTCCGTCAACATCATATCTCTGGGAAAATTCTCCCAGGGGCTTTTGGGAGTTCAGGACAAATTCAAGACCCCTTCTGGCCTCGTCCAGCATTTCGGCATCAATGCAGCCAAGTATTGCCACCGAGTGGTCTCGAGGGTAGATAAAAGGATATCGTGTTCCTGGCGGACTTGCATAAAATCCTCCTTTTTCATGCTGGTTGTTCTTCAGGATCTTTACGCTGTTCTCGTAGAGTTTTTCAGCTTCGATCAGGTTCAAAGAATTCACTCCTTTTTAAGGTAATTGATCTTACAAACGTAATATGCTTTTTCAAGATACTTATCCACATCTTCTTTTGTCATATTTGCTTTTTCAAGGGCTTTTTCGTTGTAGACTATATTGTTGGTACGGGGACATCTTGATCCCACGTTAAGAAGTTCAACACCTGCCAACAATCCTCGTTTTTTAATGTAGCTGTGATGAAGTATGCCTGTGACAGTTGTCAGTGCCGGATATTCCCATCCATCTTCTGCCTCCATCATTTGCTTGTTGGAAAGGTTTACAAGTTCTACGAATTGTGATGGTCTCTCTCCATATATCGCTATAAAATCAAGGAGAGTATTTGAAAACGGACAGACCGGCAAATAGTTAATGTCATCTTCACGAGCACCTTCAAATCCAGGTCCTTCGATCTCAGCTAATTCTTCCCCGATCTCACGTAACCATTCCAGTGCATTCTGGACCCCATTCTTGTCCACCATCTTGATAATCCCTATCAAAAAGGCTCTTGATATCATATTCTCAATTCGTATCATTCCATGTACCCCTTTATGTTCTTAAAATTAAATTTCAGACCCCTTCTCTATTATCTCGCTGACTGCATTGTTCCACCCTATGGGTCCGATACCCTTTACACGCTTTATTTTCGGATCGGTTATTGATGGGTCGTGTAAGCTGCCCGGCTTTTGTACAAGAACAGGTATATCCACAGATCCCAGCATTGGCAGGTCATTCAGGCTATCGCCCAGACCTACTGTAGTGATATCAGTGAACTGCTTTCTGTAGATGTCACTTAGCATCCTGACAGCTTTGCCTTTATCGTTGTTCCCGATAATATGCCAGTATCTGCCACCTCTGGTGTGGTTGTACCCTGCAGATCTTATAAGTTCCATCATCAGGGAGGCTTTTTCTTCAGTTTCATCAATTATCCGGAAGACCTCGTCATACTCGCGTAGCTTTGCAAGTCCTGCAGAGTGAATATCGAGTCCTGTATCCTCACTTACTTCTTCAGTGGTCATGTTTGCGAAATTGATTATCTCAATACCGGCGCTCTTGCTAATCTCCACGAGGGCATCTTTTAGATTGGAATAGTTGGTTCCAAGTTCTATGACATTATAGTCCCCGATCCTGTGATCAAACTTCAGATCAATATCAAAATATCCTTTCGGTATGAAGATGCCTCCTCCATTCTCTGATATGAAGGGATGGCGACAGTCCAGTTCCTCAACATAGACTTCGATCTCTGCACGGGTTTTGCTGGTACAGAAAATTAGAGGTACATCTTTTTGTTTTAGCAGGTTAAGCGCAGGCCTTGCTGCTTCATAAGAATAAGTATCATGGTCTATTAAAGTGCCATCAAGATCTGTAAATATAATATACCCCAAGATCATTCCTCCTGCCAGCAGTTTTTAAAAATATTTGGCAGCATGTAAATATTTTAGTCTACCGATGCCAGTTTTGAATTCCCCGTCTGTATAAAAGCTTATATTAAATGTTCTATATATAGATATTCAACATATCATAACGGGAATATTGGGATGCATCTACAGTTGGGGGAATGCATTTCGATCCAGTCTTTATTCCGGGCTATGAACACTTTGCAGCCTATCAGATCTACTGGGGAGTTAGATGGATTTTTACCAAGAATATATTACGACAATTCATGATTTTAGTATCGATAAAGAAAGGCTTATCAAAAGAATACATGAACTTAAAACTCGCAGACCTGCATCACTCATCATTCCTATCTTGTATGAAGAGGTTAACAATCCCCCTCTTAAGAACATAATTTCCAATCTCAATGAGTGTACTTGCCTTAATCAGGTCGTTATCGCCCTTGCAGCTGAAACTGAAGAAGAATATGTTCATGTGGTGGAATTTTTCAAAGAATTGAAAACTCCTCACATTGTGGTATGGTGTGATGGCCCCAGAGCCCAGCACATTTTATTCACGATGAAAAAGATGGGGATCGATATTACTTCTTATAAGGGTAAAGGGAAAGATGTCTGGCTGGCTACGGGGATCGCCACCCTTGATTCCTATGCTATCGCTTATCATGATGCTGATATTGTCACTTATTCCAAGGATTTCCCGGCAAAGTTATTGTATCCTATTGTGGAACCGGAACTGAACTTCTTTTTCAATAAAGGCTATTATGCAAGGATAAATATGGAAACAAAGACCATGCATGGTCGTGTTTTCAGGCTTTTTGTACGTCCTTTGCTCGATACTTTACAGGCGGATTCCAAGGCTGACATACTTCGATATCTTCTTGCTTTCAGGTATACTCTTGCAGGTGAATTTGCTATGACAAGTGATCTTGCCATGAACATACGGATCCCTGCAGATTGGGGACTTGAAGTCGGTCTTCTTGCAGAGGTCTACAGAAACACAACAACTAAGAAGATCTGCCAGACTGATCTTGGTTACTATGATCATAAGCATCAGGATGTAGGTTCCAACAGATCAGAAGGTCTATGCAAAATGGTCGGTGATATCTTCACGACCTTTATGAGGATCACAACAGAATCCACGGATAATATAATTTCACCTTCTTACCTGCATGGTATCCATGTAAAATACAAGCGCCTCGGTCAGGACCTTATACGCAGGTATCATGCTGATGCCCTTTGCAATGGTCTGTGCTATAACAGGCATGAAGAAGAGCTATATGTTGATATGTTCGCAAATGTTATCAGGAGATCAGGTGAAGATTACCTTGAACATCCTTCAGATGTGCTCATGCCTGATTGGACCCGTGCCCTTTCAGCTATGCCGGACCTTCGTGAACAGCTATATGAAGCCTGTCTTGCTGATGAAAAGGAATATTGCAATAAGTGATGAAAGATTCTCTTATTTTGTGAGCAGGAGGATCTTCACGGTTCAAAAATTATACTGATACTTCCGGATCTCTCTGCCAGGTTCTTTGAAAGGAAACCTGCTTCAAGATTGCACATGTGAAGTACTGCACAAGGGATCAGGCAAGTAGAGCTGCATTTTGCATCCTTTGCTTTCCTGATGACATAGTTATCATCGATCCCGAATATCTCCATTGTAGGGACCTCCATGTGGGAAAATTCCTTGATCTTTTCACATGGTGTATCGATATCTATGATGACCTTATCGCCTTCCAACTGGCCGGTAATCGTATGGGTAAATCCACATATTGTCGAATCGACAGTTATCTTTGTCATATTATCATCCCTTATTTTTGGTTAAGAAATATCTTCTTCTATCATATGTATTATAAGTTATCCTTGCATAAACCTCAAGAGAATACACATTGAAAACCCAGGATCAGGAGCTACCAAGAATGTCACATCCACCTGCCTCTTTATCATTATCTGAAAGATCCATGAACATACCTCCTTTCTATGTCATGGAGGTGCTGGAAAGTGCCCAGAAGCTGGAACAAGCCGGCAGGGATATAATCCATCTTGAGATAGGCGAGCCTGATTTCCCAACAGCACCTCACATTTGTGAGGCAGCAAACCAATCCCTTGCATCCTGCAATACCCGCTATACTCACAGTCTGGGCCTGCCTGAACTGAGAAGTGCCATCGTGGATGATTATAACAACCGCTTCGGGCTGGACCTTGTTCCTGAGCAGGTCCTTGTGACATCCGGAACAAGCCCTGCATTGATGCTAACCTTCATGGCATTGCTGGACCAGGGTGATGGAGTCCTGATGTCAAATCCACATTATGCATGCTATCCCAACTTCGTCAGTGCTCTTGGTTGCCAATCAAATTTTGCATACACCTCCGAAGAGAATGGATTTGGCCTGACGCCGGAGCTTGTTTCTGAGAACCTTGATGCTGATACCAGTGCGATCCTGATCAACAGCCCTTCAAACCCAACGGGCTATGTTATGTCATCAGGAGAGATGCAGGGAATCGCAGAGATAGCAGAAAATAAAGGCAATATCCCGATAATCTCTGATGAGATCTATCAGGGTCTTATCTATGGTGGAAAAGACCACAGCATTCTGGAATACACTGACAATGCCTTTGTACTCAATGGATTTTCCAAGAAATACTGTATGACAGGTTGGCGTCTTGGATACATGATCGCACCTCTTGATTGCATGAGGGTGCTGCAAAAGCTCCAGCAGAACTTCTTCATATGTGCCAACAGCTTTGTGCAGGAGGCAGGTATTGCTGCACTTCGTGGTCCGCAGGACCATGTTGGTGAAATGGTGGCCACATATGACGAACGCAGGAAACACATGCTGAAGAGACTGAAGGACATCGGTTTCAGAGTTGGATACGAACCAATGGGGGCGTTCTATGTGCTTGCTGATGCCAGTGAGTTCGGGACAGATTCCCTGGAAATGAGTCGTACAATATTGAATGAAGCAGGCGTGGCAGTCACACCGGGAATTGATTTCGGTGATGGTGCGCAAGGGTATATAAGGTTCTCGTATGCTAATAGTTTGGAGAATATTGAAGAGGGAATGAAGAGGCTCGATACTTTCCTGAATGGGTGATGGCTGAAGGTCTAAAAATTAGCTTAAAACTAATCTATAATAATTCTGAATTAAGAAAGAAAAAATAGATTCTGATTTTAAACCAGAATCATTTTTTATGAAGGAACAATTTTTACTGAATCAGTGCCTTCGATGTTTGTGCCATCAAAAGTTTCACCTGTCAGAGTTGCCTCTGTATCCCCTGCTTCTACTCCAGTTTCCTGAGTTCTAAAGTGAAATACCAGATCCAGATCTCCATCTTTATCGACATCTTCAGTTGCCCACCTTAGTGGTGATACATCATTCGGACCAAATACCACGGTCACAGGATCTACCATTGTTGCATCAAAAACGTCTGTACTCAATATTGCAACTGGAATAACACCTTTGCTATTTGGATTAATGGAATTTGGGAATGAACCTGGTTTGATATCAATATTGATTTTAGTAACTATCATATAAAATCCTGCATCCCACGTAAGATCGGTCTCACCTGACCCAAGGTTGGTGCATACAGTCTTTCCTGTGGTTGGATCTGCATCACTGTCCATTGCATCGTCAGCACCCTGATCCTGTGGTGTGAAGATGTATCCAGCTGGAGCCACAAACTCAACATGGTAGTCACTTGGTGCAAGACCTGTGAACAGGTACATTCCAGTAGAACTCGTTGTTGTGGTTGCAATAGGAGCATTACCTCCACACTCATAAAGTTCAACGGTCACACTAGCAATACCTGGTTCGCCTGTATCCTTTATGCCATCTCTGTCGAGGTCTTCCCATACGAGATCACCAATGCCAGTTGTACCCAACATTCCTGCATCCCACGTAAGATCGGTCTCACCTGACTCAAGGTTGGTGCATACAGTCTTTCCTGTGGTTGGATCTGCATCACTGTCCATTGCATCGTCAGCACCCTGATCCGGTGGTGTGAAGATGTATCCAACCGGAGCAACAAACTCAACATAGTAGTCACCAGGTGCAAGACCTGTGAACAGGTACATTCCATTTGCATCAGTTGTTGTGGTTGCAATAGGATTAGTAGCTCCACACTCGTAAAGTTTAACGGTCACACCAGCAATACCTGGCTCGCCTGCATTCTTTATGCCATCCCCGTCGAGGTCTTCCCATACGAGATCGCCTATCCCAACATCTGTACAAGTAACTGTCGGAGCTACAGCAGTTCCTGCAGACATTATTAGTAATATCAAGGACATTCCGAAACAAATAAGCAAGTTTTGTTTAGTTTTCATATCAATACCCCCACTTTTATTGTTAGAATTAACTATAGAGTTCTACTCCATCTAATAATTTGATCTTATATGTACTTATATTTTCTTGAATACATAAATAAAAATATAATTCCTTTGGTATAGAATTTAACTTTCATGCAGATCTGATATATCTCAAAAAGTTTGAAAACCTTGTATATGGCGGAAATTGGAATCAAGTATGCCATAAAAAGATCATGTTGCAGTAAACATTTTAAATGAACAGAATATAAGTTTTTCAGCTTCTATCACTAATTTTGTTAAAAAACGGTTCCTTACAAAAATTAGAAATGCGATGTCAACAGATTTTCTTACAGAGGTGTTTGAGTGGAGAAAGAAGTCAGGCCTTCAATAAAAGTATCAAAAAATGGACCATATATTGTGAAAGATCTTAAAACACTCAGGAATTCAAAGGGTGTTTTCATCGAGACAAAACCTGCTATGGCACTTTGCAGATGTGGAGGGTCGGCAAATATGCCATTTTGTGATGGAACACATGTAAAGAACGATTTTTCCGGAGAAAAAGAAAAAGACCGTGTTCCCGACAGGGTTGATACTTACGTCGGAAAACATATTACCATTCATCGTAACAGGGATGTGTGTTCTCACGTAGGCCATTGTGTTCGTAATCTACCTTCTGTTTTCAGAAAGGGTGAAGAACCCTGGGCAGATCCGGATGCTGCTGATCCGGAAGAGATAGCAAAACTCATCAGGACCTGTCCTTCTGGCGCATTGAGCTATACTGTTAATGGAAAATTGTATAAGGATTATTCACATGGCCCGGAAATTTTTGTTCTGAATGATGGACCTTACAATGTTACAGGAGTCAGTCTTGATGATCCTGATGATTCAGTACCTGAAACCCAGGACCATTATGCTCTCTGCAGATGCGGTGCGTCTGGAAATAAACCATTCTGTGATGGCCAGCACTCCAATGCTAAATTTAAGGACAGGAAGAATTGAATCAACAGGTAGGCAGGAATTGGAAACGAAACTACTGAATATTAAAAATAGAAAGATAAATGGAATAAACCTGCTTATTCCATTGAAATTGCTTCGGATGGACAGGAGTCCACACATATACCACATTCAGTACATTTGTCAGCATCTACTACAGCGATGTTGTCGCCGTCCATTGATATTGCTTCGGCCGGGCAGTCATCTACACATACTCCGCATCCGACACATTCGTCTCTGTTAACTATAGCTACCATTATTATTTTCTCCCATTTAAGTTGTTTTAACTTGCACTATTTGCAAATTTTACAATATACTCATTGAATAATATTCGATAAAAATGTATCGAGTATCAAAACAAGGTTTGCTCAGTATTATGTTTATGAAGATGATGTGGTTAACGGGAAGGTTGAGTACAGGGAAAAGAATAGTTCCTGGGGATCTATCCTGTTGGTTAAGGCGAGAGAGTTGAGTCATCATCTTGTTAGGAAGAGGAAAACGATTGAGTTTGTTAAGCCCTCCTATAAGATTGAAAGGTATGATTCGGATGATTTGAGGAAGAAGATCATTGATATATCCTACACTGAATGGAAGAAGATGGGTTTCTCAAAAGGTACGTTGCATTATATGAAGCAAAATGTCAGAAGTGAGAACACGTTTACTCTCAATGCTCATGTTAGGGAGAGATTAGATGGATGGGGGAAAAAGATAGACGTTTCTTAATTTATGCAAAAATTATCGCCTATCTATTCCTATTGCTAAAAGGATTAAAACATATATGGGTATAATAGTTTGTCTAGGTTACAAAATAGTTTCGGATGTTATATAATAATTTCACTTACTAGCAGTTTTCTTTTTTGATAATGAAAATATAAAGCACCTTATACCGTTATGGACTAATGGATTGATAGATTTGCTTTGATGAATAGAGAGTTCCACATCCAATTTATTTTCAAATGTGTCAGGTTTAGTAAACCATTCCCCTTTATAGTTTAAGACACAATATGCCCCATAATTGCATTCACGATTTTTCATATAGAGGGGAAGTTGATTTTCAAGCCCATGAAACAAATCTTTTGAATGAGCATTTTTAAATTCTGCACATATTTTAGTTATACCATTGTCTTTTACATTCCCCATAAACATAAAATCCAAATTACCTCTGCCCGTTTGATATTCAGGTATAACTTCTATTCCAGCCATTAGCATTTGATCCGACAGCAAAAGGCTGATTACAGGTTGAACATCTGTTTCTTTTTTAGGTGTTCTGCTAACAATACTCTTACCAGAATAACTAATGTCCCAAAAAGGATTTATTGCACCATATTCATCAATTTTGTCTTGTATTGATAACAAACATGAATATACTTTTTCGCGTAATTTTTCCTCACTTTCATATTCAACCATTGGGAGTAAATTTTGTTTACGTGCCCATTTAATTAATGATGGAGGAGGAGAACAGGGTTTTGTTGGAGCTTCTGCTTTTTTATGTTTAATTTCACTACAAAAATATAATGAAATTTTATTGTAGGACCAAGTCAGAAAAATCATTGGTTCTACTGAGGTTTCTTTTATATCATCATAAGTCAATATTGAAAAAACTTCGTTTCTTTTTACAAAAAGTCCTTTTTCGTTTGAACCAAATATGAAGCTGAACTCTGGTCCACTTACTTCAAAAATGATTCCTCCAGCTTTTAAGTCACTAAGACTCGTAGTAAATTGAAGTGTACCTTCTGATTTTAATAAGTCTAAATTAGTTATTATCCCTTTGCAAGCTGGAACTATGTCAATTTTGTTCATAATATTACCTTCAAATATAACCACAAAATTTTAACGAGAAAAATAATTTGTTATTAGAGTTTACATTACCAGTAATAACATAATAATATATAATATTTTTATTTGTAATTGATTAGCATCCAAAATAGTATAGCTAGATTCTCTTAGATGTTTACAGACAGGTTGTGCAAACAATTCACACAATCTCGTACAAAAAATTCAACTTACCTATATCCCCGCAAGATTGTGCGGGGGAAGTGATTCTAACTTTTTTGGGTTAGTGCAGTGCAACATACCCTAAGAATTGGGGTATGTTTTAAAATATGCGTTTAAACAGTATGAGTAGCCGGGTAATAAATTTAGAACAATCCAAATCAAGACCAACAAAAGAAAAAAGAAGCCCGTATGCGACAACCGCATACGAGTAATTAATTTTAGTTCTTATCAACGAATTTCCTGAACAGGCGTGCCTGGAATCCGTGATATTTTGCAAATCCTTCGGCGTCCTTCTGGTCGATGCTTGTTCCATCAAAGGACACAAGTTCTTCTGAGTAGAGTGCTGCCGGGGATGTCCTTGCAAGAATTGTGAGGCTTCCCTTGTACAGTTTCATGGTGACTGTACCGTTTACACGTGTCTGTGTCTTGTCAATGAATGCATTCAGGTCATCGTAGAGTGGTTCGTCCACAAGACCGTAGTATGCAAGCTCGGACCACTGTTCGTCTACCATTGCCTTGAACTTGAGTTCAGAGCGGGTGAGGACCAGTTTTTCAAGGTCTTTGTGTGCTGCAAGGAGTACGGTTGCTGCAGGGTGCTCGTAGTTTTCACGTGCTTTAAGTCCGAGGACACGGTCTTCGATCATGTCAGTACGTCCGACACCGTGGGTGCCTGCAATGACGTTCATCTTTTCAATGAGCTCAACACCGTCCATCTTCTCACCATCAAGTGACACTGGCACACCGTTCTCGAAACCGATCACGATGGTCTGTGCATCAGGTGCATCTTCAGGTGAAGCTGTCCACTTGTAGATCTCCTCAGGTGGGATGTATCCAGGGTCTTCGAGCTTTCCGCCCTCGATGCTTCTGCTCCAGATGTTCTCGTCAACGCTCCATGGCTTTGCAGTGGTGACACCTACTGGAATACCGTGTTCCTTTGCGTATTCGATCTCCCATTCTCGGGTCAGGTTCATCTCTCTCATAGGTGCGATGACATCCATATCAGTGAGCCTGAACACAGCCTCGAAACGAAGCTGGTCGTTTCCTTTACCGGTACAACCGTGTGCAAGTGCAACAGCGCCTTCCTGTTCTGCGATCTCGACGACCTTTTTGGCAATAAGCGGGCGTGCAATGGAGGTTCCCATAACATAGCCTTCATAATCACCATTGGCTCTTATTAAAGGGAAAATGTAATCGTTCACGAACTCCTCGCGAACATCAAGGGTGAAATGAAGGTCACTGATCTTCTTTGCCTTCTCTTCTGCCTGTGCGACATCTTCCTTTGGCTGTCCCACATCGACTGCTACGGTTATGACCTCGTCGTATCCGTATTCTTCTTTGAGGAGGGGGATACAGATGGATGTGTCCAATCCACCGGAATAAGCAAGTACTACTTTCTTTGACATGTTGATTCGCTCCGTTAATTGATAATTAGTTCCTGACGATCTCTTTGTGATATTCATTGATGGACTTGATGGCAAGGTCTCCTTCCTTCATTGAGACAATAGCATCAGCCGCAGCTTTTGCAGACTGGATCGTGGTGATATACGGCACCTTAAAGTCCACTGCTGCACGGCGGATAGTGTATCCGTCCTTTCGTGACTGCTTTCCTGTTGGTGTGTTCACAATGAGTGCAACCTCATCCCTGCGCATCATATCGATGACATTAGGGCTGCCTTCATGCACTTTCATCACCGCTTCCATATTGATGCCTTTCTCGGCTAAAAAGTTCACAGTACCTTTGGTACCGATGAGCTTAAGCCCTGCATCCTGCATCTTGCGGGCGGTTTCAACAAAGGCTTCCTTGTCGTTCTGTCTGATGGACATGAAAACGTAACCGCTAAGTGGCAGTATATTGTCTGCACTGATCTGTGCCTTGAAGAAAGCACGTCCGAAATCATAGTCAACTCCCATGACCTCTCCGGTACTCTTCATCTCAGGGCTGAGCACAGGGTCTGCACCTGGCAATTTGTCGAATGGAAGTAATACTTCCTTGACAGAGTAATGTTTTACGGGTGTCTCATCAAGTTCTGCATATCCAAGGTCTTCAAGGGTATGTCCGATAATGACCTGTGCAGCTATCTTGGCAAGTGGCATCCCTACTGCTTTTGATACGAATGGGATCGTTCGGCTGGAACGTGGGTTTGCTTCAAGCACGTATACCTTGCCATTCTGCTCTGCCATTTGGATGTTGATAAGTCCCTTAACATTGAGCGAAAGTGCGATCTTGCGGGTATAATCACGTACTGTTGCGAGAGTTTCCTCGGAGAGTGAGTATGGTGGGATCACACATGCAGAGTCACCGGAGTGCACACCTGCTTCTTCGATGTGTTCCATGATGGCACCGATAAGCACGTCCTTGCCGTCACAGACAGCATCCACATCGATCTCGACTGCTCCCTCAAGGAAGTCGTCGATAAGGATCGGATGCTCAGGGGACACACGAACTGCTTCGATCATGTAGCGTTCAAGGTCAGACTGTTCATAGACGATCTCCATTGCACGTCCACCGAGAACGTATGATGGCCTGACAAGTACAGGGTATCCGATTCGTGTTGCGATCGCAATGGCGTCTTCTTCGGATGTTGCATAACCTGCTTCAGGCTGTGCAACGTCAAGCTTGCTCATCATCAGGTTGAACTTCTCCCTGTCCTCTGCCATGTCGATGTCTTCCGGAGATGTTCCGAGAATTATCGTATCGATGTCATCACGGCGGTCAAGCTCTTTCTGGAGTGGCATTGCAAGGTTGACAGATGTCTGTCCACCGAACTGGACAAGCACACCGTATGGTTTCTCACGATCGATAATGTTCATGACGTCCTCGAGTGTCAGAGGCTCGAAGAACAGCTTGTCGGATGTATCGTAGTCAGTTGATACCGTCTCAGGGTTGTTGTTGATTATGTGCGCCTCAAGGCCTTCATCACGGATGGCTGTGACAGCGTGGACGGTACAGTAGTCGAACTCGATACCCTGTCCGATTCGTATAGGACCTGCACCAAGGATCAGGATCTTCTTCCTGTCAGTTGGCTGGTCTTCGCACATGGTCTCGTAGCATGAATAATAGTAAGGAGTCTCTGCAGCGAACTCTGCAGCACAGGTATCTACCATCTTGTAGGTCGCACTGATGTTCTCACGGCGAAGGTCATTGATCTCCTCGCGGCTCTTGCCTGTGAGCTCTGCGATCCTGTCATCGGTGAATCCCATCTGCTTGGCAGACCTGAGCATCTCAATGTCCGGCTCACCTGCGAAAAGCCTGTTCTCAAGCTCGTTCTCCATCTCGACGATGTTGTTGATCTTTGTTACGAAGAATATATCATAACCTGAAAGTTCCGAGACCTCTTCAACGCTCATACCATTCTTCAATGCATCGAAGATAACGAAAAGCCTCTCACTGGTAGGTGTTTTTAGCAGGGTTTTGGCTTCTGCCTGGTCCCATGTCTTGCTTCCGAACTTCATTCCGATATCAAGGGAACGGACTGCTTTCTGGAGTGATTCCTCAATGGTGCGTCCGATGGACATGACCTCACCGGTACTCTTCATAGCGGTTGTCAATGTCTTGTCCGCGGTCACGAACTTGTCGAAAGGCCACCTTGGGATCTTTGTAACTACGTAGTCAATGGTAGGTTCAAAGGATGCAGGTGTCTTCTTTGTGACATCATTAAGGATCTGATCAAGTGTCATGCCTATGGCGATCTTAGCAGTCACCCTGGCGATCGGGTAACCTGTTGCCTTTGATGCAAGGGCTGATGATCTTGAAACACGCGGGTTGACCTCTACGATCCTGTATTCACCGTCTTTTGCAGCGAACTGGATGTTACATCCACCTTCAATTCCTAAAGCACGTATGATCTTGATAGCTGCTGTTCTCAGCATCTGGTGTTCGATATCGTTCAGTGTCTGGGATGGTGTTACCACAATGGACTCACCGGTGTGAACTCCCATCGGGTCGAGGTTCTCCATGTTACAGATAACTATACATGTATCATTGGAGTCACGCATGACCTCGTATTCGAACTCTTTCCAGCCAAGTACGCTCTCTTCGATAAGCACCTGATTGATCCTGCTGCGGCGCAGTCCTCTTTCACTGATCTCGAGAAGCTGTTCTCTTGTGTATGCGATACCGCCACCAGCACCACCAAGGGTGTATGCGGGACGAATGATAAGTGGAAGTCCGAGCTCGTCAATGAGCGCTTCAGCTTCTTTCAGTGTGGAAACAGCCACACTTCTCGGGACCTTTTCTCCGATCTCTTCCATCTTCTTCTTGAAAAGCTCACGGTCCTCGGTGTTCTTGATAGCTTCAAGAGATGTTCCAAGTAGTTCGACATTGAACTTTTCGAAAACTCCCAGATCAGCAAGCTCACTTGTAAGGTTCAGTCCGGTCTGACCACCAATACCTGCAATGATACCGTCGGGGAGTTCCTTCTCGATTATCTTTGCTATTATCTTTGCTTCAAGGGGTTCGATGTAAACAGCATCTGCCATCTCCGGATCTGTCATAATGGTTGCCGGATTGGAGTTTACAAGGACTACTTCATATCCTTCTTCTCTTAATGACCTGCAAGCCTGGCTTCCTGAGAAATCGAATTCTGCTCCCTGTCCGATCATGATCGGTCCGGAGCCTATCAGCAGGATCTTGTTAATATCTGTTCGTTTTGCCATTATACCCTGCCTCCCATAGCTTTCATGACCTTCCCAAAGAATATCTTCTCCGTGTCCCTTGGTCCGGCATGTGCTTCCGGATGGTACTGGACACTGAATATGTCAAGATCGTTGTGTTCGATACCTTCTACAGTATTATCATTAGTGTTGATCTGTGTGACAGTCACATCTGTATCGTCAAATGTGTCACCTTCAACAGCAAAACCGTGATTCTGTGATGTTATATGGACAATTCCGGATTCCAGGTCCTTGACCGGCTGGTTTGCTCCACGGTGTCCGAATTTGAGCTTATATGTATCTGCTCCAAGTGCTCTTGAGATGACCTGGTGTCCGAGACAAATGCCTGATATTGGCATTGTTCCTGCCAGATCCTTGACAACATCAATAGAATTCTGTGCGTTCTGTGGATCTCCCGGCCCATTGGAAAGGAAAAGCAGATCAGGGTTGTAATCCTCGATCACAGAAGCAGGTGTATTGGCAGGTACTACTGTAACATCAACGCCTCTTCTCAGAAGACTTAACGAGATGTTCTTTTTCATGCCCAGATCAAAGAGCACAACGTGCTTTCTGTCAGCGGTCTTTACCTGACTTTCTATTGTATATGGCTCTTTGCAGGTGACCCTTGAAACAAGATCAAGGTTTGAAATATCAGGTTGTTCCCTTGCCAGCCTGACTGCTTCTTCACCATCGTCACTGCCGTTTATCAGTGCAGCACGCATGGTACCATGCTCTCTGGTACCGATGGTAAGCATACGGGTATCAATGCCGGAAATTCCCGGCTTACCTTCATCTTCCATTAATTTGTAGATATTACGTGTGGAAAGGTGGTGACTTGGAGAAGGGCATGCTTCCCTTACCACAAGGCCTTCGGCCTTCACACCATCTGACTGAAAAGTGTCCTTATTAACACCATAGTTCCCTATCAAAGGGTACGTGAACATTAATATCTGACCAGTGTAGGACGGGTCTGTAAGAGACTCCTCATATCCTGTGTACTGGGTAGTAAAAACAAGTTCTCCGCAAACGATACCTTCGGCACCAAAACCAGTACCTTTTAAAATTGTTCCATCTTCTAATCCTATTACTGCAGACATCATCCGAACCTGCGAATACATGTCATGAATAGGCTATAAGCGTTACGATGGAATTTATAGATTTCAGAACAGATGTGAGTGATAGAACTCTTAATTCCAAAATAATAGAATAATAAAAGGTAATGTATGCAAAAGAAAATAAGAGGACTGTTCTTACAGCCCTTTCAGGAAGTTCCTGAGGAACATCACTATTACAATTACGGAGAGTGAGAATAATATAATGAGTGTTCTCAGTGGCGACTTTGTTGCAAAAGCTTCAAGTTCTTTTAATATGTCAAACTTTTCTTCCTCCACCAGCAGTTCCTCATCAGGTCCTAACTCAACCAGACTATCTGTGTCTGAAAGTGCAATTGTCCAGATGTTGTAGTCACCACCTTCGTTAGATGAAAACGCAATTTTATCGCCTTCCGGACTCCATGCAGGATGTTCCTGAGTTGAATTTTCAAATGTGACCTGTTCAATTCCTACACCATTTGAGTTCATGACCCATATATCAGAATTGCCTGACCTGTCAGATACAAATGCTATCTTTGTTCCATCAGGATTGAACACCGGATTTGTGTTCACAAAATTATCATTCCTGAGGAGCTTTGGAACCCTGTTATCAGGGTCAACGGTCCATATCTTTCCTTCCAGTGAATATACCAGCATGTCGCCTTCAGGTGACCAGGATGGTGCCCCTTCATTACTGGATGAATCGGTTATTTGCCTGTTCTCACTACCATCAGGGTTCATTGTCCATATGTCATAGTTTCCTGCAGTCTTTGAAAGGTATGCTATCTTTGTTCCGTCAGGACTCATGACGGGTTCCCTTTTGTCAGCATTTTCTGTTATCTGTGAAGTATTGCTTTTGTCAGCAAGCTCTACTACACGGATACTTACGAACTTGGAAGAGAATGGCTGGACATGTTCTGTAGCATAATATATGAATTTTCCATCTGAACTGAAAGAAGGCTCCCCCTCCCATGCAATGGTGTCATATATCCTTGTTTGATCAGATCCGTCTGCATTCATTATCCAGATGGCCTGCTCAGAAGAATATGTTATCAATTGGCCATCCGGACTCCAGGCAGGTGATCTCTGGTTGACGTCAAAGGTAAGTTGTTCTGTCTCTCCTAACGATATAGCACCTGCTAAAGCTGTTGATATCAATAGTATTGACGCGATCAATGCAATCTTTAAGACTAATGTACCAGTGTTGTTTCTCCCAAGTGTCATAATATCTAACGAATATTATGTATTAATACACTCATTAATCTTTTGTTTCAGGAGTTCACTGAGGACCTTTCCGTCAACTTTTCCGCGGAACTCGCCCATGACAATTCCCATGAGAGGTCCTACGGCGGCCGGTCCTTTTTCTTTCACAAAGTCCTGTCTTTCTTCCACGATCTTTGCAATGAATTCTTCTATCTGGGATGTGTCAATACCTGTAAGTCCAAGTTCTTCCAGACTGTCCCTTATATTTGCCTTTGGTTTCTTTGCAACATAGCGGAGTATCTGCTCCATACCCTCTTTGGCCACATCACCTGAAGATATGATCTCGAACATCTGTTTGAAGTGCTCGTCATTGATCTTCGTGACATCCACACCATCACGTTTGAGTTCAGGCACAAGTCCTGTGAATGTTGTCACGATAAGGGTTGCAGTGACATTCTTGTCATTGTTGTACCTGCTCATCAATTCCTCGAAAAGCGCCAGGTCCTGTGAATATGCGATCTTCTCTGCAAGTTCCTCGTTGAGCCCGTAATCTTTGCTGAACCTCTTTGCCCTTTCTGTTAGAAGCTCCGGGATCTCGATAGTATCAAAGTACTCCTTTTTGATCTCTACCTGTGGTACATCTGTCTCGGGGTACATCCTCGAAGCTCCGGGAAGCGGTCTCATGTATGCGCTGTTACCGTCAGGAAGTGCACGTCTTGTTTCTTCGGGAACGAACTCAAGTGCTTCCTGCGCACGGATAAGCACACTTTCCATGGCACCGAGTGCACGTTTCTCTTTGTCTGCTACCATAACGACAGCATCGCCTTCTTTCGCACCAACGAATTCACGCAATGAAGCGACCTCATCTTCGGTTATGCCATAATTGGGCAGTTCATCGGTGTGGAATATGCCACCTACGCCTGAGGTCTTTGCACGGTCGGAGAACTCGGTGCCCAGGCGTCTTCCTGGCTGCACTTCCATTCCAACATGTCCTGCAAATCCGGGCAGGAGGACTGCGAGTACCTTCCCTTTCTTGAGTGCCTTCTTTATGACCTTTGATTCAGTTCCACTGAACATTTCGGTCACGTCAAATATCTCATCATGGACGCTTGCATTCCTTTCCTGAAGGGACCTGCGTATCTCGAGAAGGTTAACCTGCCTCTCGGCCTCCCTTTCAACAATAGTTTCGATAAGATCAAGGGCCTGGACACCTTTTACCTCCACACGGGCTCCTTCTGCTATGGATATGTTGACATCCTGCCTGATGGTTCCAAGACCTCTTTTTACCTTACCGGTAGAACGAAGCAACATGCCGATATTGGCAGCAGTCTCCTTTGCATGTGCCGGTGAGATTATGTCAGGTGCTGTACCGATCTCCACAAGCGGTATTCCCAGTCTGTCAAGTGAATAAAGAATAGAGTCGCCTTTGTCCTCTATCTTTTGTGCGGCCTCTTCCTCTACACAGAGGACATCAACGCCTACGGCTCCTTCGGAAGTGTCGAGATGTCCGCCTCCGGCGAGGAAAGCGGTTCTCTGGAATCCACTGGTGTTCGATCCGTCCACAACTATTTTTCTCATGACGTGGAGCTGCTCCACTGGTATCATGTGCAATAGCTTTGCGATCGACAATGCGATGTCAAGTGACTCTTTGTTAAGTTCACGAGGTGGTTCCTCATCATTTTCCACAAGGCAGGTGCTGTCATATGCTTTGTAGATGTATTTCCTGTTGACCTTTGTCTGCTCAAGTGCTGCCCTGTCGGTCTCTCCCATCTCACTTGCAGTAGGGCGCAGGTAACGGAAAAATTCAAAGTTCGACTCATCCGTGTCACGTATCTTAGTAGGGCATTTACAGAAAAGTTTCTCTTTTGAGTTCAACTGCTGATGAATCTCAAGTCCGCATTTTAATCCAAGTTCACGGTAGTCGATCTTTTTGCTCATAGAAGTATCACCAATTACTCTGTCACGATCTAGACAACAAAACGTGTTAGCCATTATAAAAGTATTGTTTGCTATCCGTTCACTGGAATGTATTATAACATTTTGTATTTTGATCTTTTAGCTTAGAAGTCCCTAATTTTTTATCATTCATAAGTGACTGGTAAATTATTTATTGTAGTATTCAGAAACTTATTTCCGGGTACTATTATGGATAAAAGAATTGCAAGCAGTGGATTAGGGGGACTCGATGAACTGCTTCAGAACCTTTGGTACGGCGATAATGTTGTCTGGCAGGTGGATGAACTTGAAGATTACATATTCTTTGCAGAGAAGTTCACGGAAAATGCGATAAAAGAAGGTCACAGGTGCGTTTACATCAGGTTCGCGCCTCATAAGCCGATCCTGAGGCCAATGGATGGTCTTGAAATTGTTGAAGTAGATCCCGCAAATGGTTTTGATTATTTCAGTACTGAGGTCCACCGGATCATTGAGAGCTATGGCCGTGAGACCTTTTATGTATTCGATAACCTCTCCACCCTGGTTGTGGAATGGGCAACGGACGAGTTACTCGCGAATTTCTTCAAGGCCACATGCCCCTATCTCTATGAACTTGATACGGTTACGTATTTCGCACTTACAAAAGGTAGGCATGGTCATCAGGCAATTGCGGCTATCAGGGAGACTACCCAGTTGCTCCTGAACTTCTACCATGTGGAAGGCAATGCATATCTCCATCCGCTGAAGGTGTATGGACGCTATTCAAGCCAGATGTTCCTTCCTCATCTCATGCAGGATGACAAGTGGGTACCATTGTTCAATAGCGGGGAGGCAGCCTCTGTATCAGGGGGGAAAGACCATCATATTCTTGACCCCGGAGCAAGTAGCATAGCTCCCTGGGACACGATCTATAGAAAGGCATTGCAGTATCAAATGCTCTATGAGGAAGATAAGGTCCCTCTACAGGAAATGATGGCACTCAAAAGTGAACTGTGCCGTATGATCATAGGGGAAAGGCCACGGTTCAGGGAACTCGCTGAGAAGTATTTCGATATCGATGACCTGCTCTATACCAGGGAAAGGATCATCGGTTCCGGAATGATCGGAGGCAAAAGTGTCGGGATGCTGCTTTCAAGGAACATAGTCCTTAAGGAAGATGATTCCGGGGAATTCGCAAAGATCATGGAGCCTCATGATTCATTCTACATCGGTTCCGATGTTTTCTTTACATTCCTCATCAACAACGACCTCTTTCGCCTGAAGATGGACCTTTCCAATGGATACAGACTCTCAAAAGAAGAATTCCAGAGTGTCGAACAGCGCTTCCTTGAGGGAACATTCCCGGATGACATCATGGAGCAGTTCCGCAGTATGCTGGATTACTTCGGTCAGGCTCCCATAATCGTCAGGTCAAGCAGCCTGCTGGAGGACAATTTCGGGAATGCCTTTGCAGGAAAATATCGGAGCGAGTTCTGTACCAACCAGGGTGATCCTGAGGAAAGGATGGCAGCATTCCTGGAAGCCGTTAAACTTGTCTATGCCAGTGCACTGGACCCGGATGCCCTCATCTACAGGAAAGTGCATGGTCTTGATAACACTGATGAACAGATGGCTATCCTTGTGCAGCGTGTATCAGGAACTCACTATAAGGACTATTTCTTCCCGGCCCTGGCAGGTGTGACATTCTCCAGGAACCTCTTTGCCTGGAGCGAGCAGATCGATCCGAACAAAGGCATGATCCGTCTGGTATTCGGATTGGGTACGCGGGCCGTGGATCGCGTTGACCGTGATTACCCGCGCATAATCTCGGTAAGTCACCCTCAGCTGAGACCAGAGAGAGGGCGTCAGGTCGCCAGGTATTCCCAGATAGAGGTGGACCTTCTGGACCTTGAAAGAAACGAGTTCAGGACTGTTCCTGTCTCTGCATTGCTTAAGGATTTCGATTACCCTAAGCTGAATATGTATGCTTCACTGCTCAAAGATGATTATGTCAAGGATCCTGTTACAAATTTCATTTCGGCTGCTGATGGAAAGCTGATACTGACCTTCAATAACCTAATATTCAAAACAAAGCTCGTTGAGATCATCGGCAATGCCATCCAGACGATCGAAAAAGCATATGGTCAGCCTGTAGATGTGGAATTCACGGCATTTATAGGTAAGTCGAACAACATCAAGCTTAACATCCTCCAGTGCAGGCCGATGAAGATCCCCGGCAAGGCTGAATCTTTTTCAGTGCCCGCTGACCTGGGTCAGGATGAAATATTGTTCAGGTCTTCAAAGACCATTTCCGGAGGGGTTGTTCCCGATATACGTTATATCGTCTATGTGGACCCTATCATATATTCTACAGATGTTGATTTTGAAGAGAAGCAATCCCTTGGAAGGATCATAGGTCATCTGAACGAGAAACTGGGCAAAGATGGTGAGAAGTTCATACTGATGGGTCCTGGAAGGTGGGGTAGCAGCAACCTCGAACTTGGTGTGAATGTAACCTATTCTGAGATCCGGAACACATCCGTGCTAATCGAGGTTGCCATCCAGACCACCGAGCACAGGCCTGATGTTTCCTATGGTACACATTTCTTCCAGGACCTTGTCGAGGAAGAGATCATTTACCTGCCTTTGTATCCTGATGAGCCCGAGTCGCAGTTCAATGAGAAGTTCTTCGCGAGGTCAGCAAATTCGTTCTCTGATATACTTCCTGGGTACGATAGCTTCAGCGATATAATAAAACTGATCGACGTTCCTGCTGTTACAGGTTCTCATGCTTGTGTATCAGCAGACCCGGAGAAGCAGGATGCTATCTGTTTCCTGAAAAAATAATCCTTCGATGCATTTCCCGGTTTATTTTTTCATGGACCTGTGTATCTCTTCTGCTTTACCTTTGTTCAGGATCTTCCTGAACTTTGGTTTGGTCAGTGCATCCCTGGCTGTTTGCATC
Source organism: Methanococcoides methylutens (assembly GCF_000765475.1). Taxonomy (NCBI): domain Archaea; kingdom Methanobacteriati; phylum Methanobacteriota; class Methanomicrobia; order Methanosarcinales; family Methanosarcinaceae; genus Methanococcoides; species Methanococcoides methylutens. The sequence continues at coordinate 64,294 of NZ_JRHO01000014.1, read as the reverse complement.
TTCTCGGAAACCTTGTCCATCATCTCTTTATCGACATCCGGGAATGCGATATCCACATGCTCTTTCAGTGGCTCGGTCTCGACCTCAAGTGCCCTTGAGAGGTCAGGTCGCTTTCTTTCTTTTGTGAGGAGTGAATCAATGGCATCCTTCCATTCGGATGCCCAGGGCGTATCGGGTATATCCGTATGATTGACCTTGCTGCGTGCTACCTTCATCACATCCACGGGGCAGGCATTGACGCAGGCTCCACAATAGGTGCAAAGGTCGTGTACCGCAGCGATGTTCTTCCCATCTTCCGGGACGTACCAGAGGTGCGATGGGCAGATGTTAAAGCAGGCATGACACCCCTGTGTGTCACATTTCTCGATGTGTTCCTCAACAAGTACCAGATCGCCTTCGAATGGCTTTACCAGATCGACCGCATCATAAGGGCAGACTGCATCACACCAGCCGCATCGTGTGCATTTATCATCATCGACCGTCACATGTCCTGACACTACAGGCGGTTCACAGGGACGCTCTCCCTTTACTTTGATCGCATCCTCTGGACAGATGTCCTGGCAGAGCATGCAGTAGTCGCACATATCCTCGTCAACAATAAGTTGCTCAAAAGGCATGGGGTCAGTTGCTGTGGGTTCCTTTTCCAGCATGAGGAAGGCATCACAGAAATGTGCACATATGCCGCAGAGGTTACACTTATCGGTGTCTATCTCTATCTCGCCTTCTGCGTTCTCTTTCAGGGGTGCTATCTCTTCCTTTTTAGGGAATGTGTATTCCAGAGTAATGGCATCCTCCGGGCATGATGCCTCACAGAGGGAACAAGGTACACATTTCTCGTTCATCTCGACCTTGTATTCCAGCACAGGATAGAGTTCTTCTTCAGGGAAATCTCCTTCTGTTCTCATTTCCAGAGCTGTTACAGGACAGAAGTTCACGCACATGGAACAGAATGTGCACTTATCAAGGTCCATCATCACCGGTGGTGCATCCATGCCTGTGGCTATTTCCTTGATAGGTCCGAGTTCGAGTGCTTTTGTGGGGCAGATCCTTACACAGATCCCGCATCCCACACATCTTTTGTAATCGTAATCAAGTGTCTTTTCAGATCGGTCGGAGATCAGCTTGTAAAGGATGTGGTTGCCCTGTATGTCCATCTCCCTTGAGACTTCCATGGACTTTTCTTCATCACTCATTCCTGCTCCTCCGGCAACTCGGAACCAACAGGTCCAAGTTCGGTGAGTTCGTCAACGAAATCCTCGATGGTCTTTGCAAATTTATCCCCTTCTGCGGCGGATATCCATTGCAGTCTCAGCCTTCGCGGATCCAGGCCTATCTCATCGAGAACTTCCTTGAGATTCTCCATCCTGTGCTTTGCATCGATATTGCCCAGAATATAGTGGCATTCATCAAGACGACAGCCGGTAACAAGTACTCCGTCCGCGCCCCCTTGCAATGCTTCCAGTACGAAGTCAGGGTCTACACGTCCGGCGCACATGACCTTTATGATCCTTACGTTGGTCGGGTATTGTATCCTTGATGTTCCTGCAAGGTCGGCGGAACCATAGCTGCACCAGTTGCAGAGGAACGCAATGATAAGCGGGAACTCATCCTTGATCTCAACAGCCGCCCTTATCTGTGCAATGATTTGCTCATCGGTACTATGAGGCATGGTTATGGCATCTGTGGGACAGGATGCACTGCATGAACCGCATGTCTGGCAGGAGATCTCATCAACCACTGCTTTACCGTCTATGACATTGATCGTATTGAAATTGCAGACACTCTCACATATGCGGCATCCGATACATTTTTCCGGATCTACATGTGCGCTGAATGGATCGTTCTTAAGCTCTCCCTTTGCCAGCAGGCGGGTGGACCTTGCAGCAGTTGCACTTCCCTGTGCGATGGCTGCCTGTATCTCCTTTGGTCCCGATGCACAGCCTGCGATGAAGACGCCGTTTATGTGAGCATCCACAGGCCTCATCTTCGGGTGTGCAATGGACAAGAACCTGTCAGTTCTTTTTGAAAGGTTCAACATCTTTGCGATAGGCTCTGTTGTGGTGCTGGCTTCCATTCCTGTTGCCAGGATGACTAGATCGTAAGGTTCCTCCCGAATGGCACACTCAAGTGTGTCCTCATACCGGAGCTGCATCTGTCCCTGTGGGTCAAGCTGTACTTCCGCGACCTTGCCGCGGATGAAATTGATCTCCATCATCTGGCTGCGTACGTAGTATTCCTCGTACATCTCACCGGCTGCACGTATGTCAATATAGTGAATGGTGACATCGGTGTCAGGATAGCGCTCCTTGATCATCTGTGCATTCTTCATGGATGACATGCAGCAGACACGGGAGCAGTAGGGGTTTCCAACGGTCTCGTCTCTTGATCCGACGCACTGGATAAAAGCAACTTTTTCAGGTGTCTCGTGTGTGGATGGAACGACCACTCTACCGCGTGTTGGTCCCGATGCATTGAGAAGCCTTTCCAGCTCCATGTTGGTCAGGACATCCGGATAGACACTGTAACCATATTCTTCCTTGCGTTTTGCATCGAACCCCTGATAACCGGTTGCAACTATCACGGCTCCGACGGTGAATGAGAATTCTTCTTCTTTGAGGTTGTAATCAATAGCATCTGCAGGGCAGGCCTGTTTGCATAATCCGCAGCCAACACAGAACTCATTGTCGATGTAAGCCGATTGCGGAACTGCCTGTGGGATCGGCATGTTGATTGCCTTTGTTTTGCCAAGTCCGCTGTCAAATGGGTTAGGTATCTCTACCGGACAGACATTTGAACACTGGTCGATACATCCTTTGCAGCGATCGATCATGACATATCTGGGATGTTCTACTCCCTTTACATTGAAATTGCCCACTGAGCCGGAGATGTCGGTGATCTCGGAGTAGGTCCGCATCTCGATATTCGGATGGTTCTGCACATCCGTCATCTTCGGTGCAAGCACGCATATGGAACAGTCGTTTGTGGGGAACACCTCGTTGAGCAAAGCCATCTTTCCGCCGATGGTTGGTTCCTTCTCAACCATGTAGACGTGTGTTCCGGCATCTGCAAGTGTCAGGGCTGCTTCGATACCTGCAACTCCACCGCCGATGACAAGAACGTCCTTGTTCGCCTTGAACGTACGGATCTGCAATGGTGCCAGCAGCTTAAGTTTTGCAACGCCCATTTTGATAAGATCGAAAGCTTTCTGGGTAGCCATGCTGTGGTTGTGCATGTGTACCCATGAGCACTGCTCGCGGATGTTTGCTATCTCCAGAAGGTACGGGTTGATACCTGCTTTTTCGAGGACGCGTTTGAATGTGGGTTCATGGAGTTTCGGAGTGCACGCTGCTACCAGTATCCTGTCGATGTTGTTTTCCTTGATGTCATCGATCAACTGCTCCTGACCGAAGTCAGAGCACATGAACTGAATGTCTTTTACAAGTGCAACATCCTCCATCTCCTCGACTTTCTGATGAAGTGCATCCATGTTGATGACACTGGCAATGTTCAATCCACAGTGGCAGATATATACTCCGATTCGCATGCGATAGGCTTCCTCTTGAAGTTTTATAATTTATGATGTAATGAAATTTCAAACCGATTTAAATCTATTATTAATTGCTGATTACATCAACCAGCATCATTTACATTTCTTTCCAATGCCGGTGAGGGTGAACATTGTCCTGACGTCATCTGCAGTAGCAAAATTCTCATAGGCTTCCTGCGCCTTTTCAGGACTTGGATGCATGTGAACAAAGACACAATCCAGTTTTCCGTCCTCGCTATTGGTAATGATGCGCATATCATGCTCCCCGACCGGAATCCAGATGACGATCTGTCCCATCTCTTTGTTGTAGTTGAGATCAACCTTGAATTCTTCAAGCTGCTTGCTCTGCTGGACTATTTCAGAATTTTCATTAGTGTCGGTCATGCTACTCAATTATGCATTACTGATTATTAATGGTTGTGATTCATTCCTGCACATCCCCGCCTCTGCACGAAAAACATTATATATGACTAATGCTATTATGGGGTTGCACATCCCACACCACTAAAATGGTGGCGGATACTGATGTGTATTATTTGCAACAGGGGCCCGTGGTCTAGCCGGTTATGACATCGCCTTTACACGGCGGGAATCAGGAGTTCGAATCTCCTCGGGCCCATTATGTTCATTTTCTGATGATTTTCGTGATGAAGAGCTTTGGGTTTGTATTGATTTTTGTAATGATTTCATCTGTTTTTCGAGGGTTTCTAGGCGGGTTTCGAGGTCTGAATTGTCAGTTGGTTGTACAACTTGTATGTTTCCGTCGAATTCTTTGTCGAGGGATATTATGAACAAAGGGCTTCCATTGTTATCGATTTCAAAAATATACGCGGTTTCACCTGCGAGATGTGAGTGTGATTGCGGCAATCGAACCATAGGATATGTTATGTCTTTTTTAGGTCGATGCGCTGTTATTTTGGATTTTCCGATGGGTTCCATTGCTATTCTCTCCCCATATACAATTGTTGCACAACACTTTATGCCTTTCTCTCGTCCCCTCTGAGACATTTTTTTGGAGGGGTCCATAGAAGACTTCCAAAAGGGGGAATTGGGTCCATGAGGAGGCTGTGAGGAGCTTTTGGTGGACTTCTCATATCCGAAGGAGGTCCTTTGATTGAAGAGATCAAATTCGACAATATAAATTATAATCTTATTTAAAATTCGGATTCAGTTGCCTTCTTTTTTCAGGTTAATGCATAAGTTTACATAGATTTATATTTTAGCTTAACTATAATTGAAGCTGAACCAACAGCCGTATTTAATGAAAAAACAATATATAATATGGGAGTGGGAGCTAAAGGATTCTTTGTCGATTGGTCGTCCAGCATTATGACAAACTATCCAGAAAAACGGGTTAACTCACACAGGGGGTTCCTGTTCCCACGTTACAACAATTTCATTCTTTTCCTAAATTTTCACCTGCATCTCATCTCTTGATATGATTGAACAATGTCAATGCAATGATATACCTCCATTCAAAAAAGCTGGATATGGATGATCTCGTGAGTTTCAGGGCATAGGATTCATAGGAGCAGTTGATCTTCGACTTCAACCGTTTTCCGGAAAGGTACAAAAATTGTAAACTATATCGTAAGCAAGAGAATTTTCGGCAAGTATCAATAGCATTAGAAGAATTGTAATATAAAATTAAAAAAAAGGAAAAAGAGCCTGAACTTTTATTCTTTCAGACTTCTTCTATGGTTAGGTTCTCGTCCTCATCAAACTCTGAAAGGTTGGCTTCCAGTTCGTCAAGATCACTTTCAAGTGCATCTATTTCTGAATCGGTCAGTCCGACCCCTTCCTCTCCAAGTATCTCGTCTGCGGTTGGTGCTTCAACTTCAGCATCAACTACTTCTTCTGCAGGCTGGTCGTCAACACAACCTGAGAATGTGAGTCCTATCAGAATGATGGCAATAATTCCAATGTGTTTAAAGCTGACCATGATTAAACCTCCTGTGGCTTATTACCATTACCATTTTGGCTGGGTGTATCAGCCCCTTCCATACCTTTAGTTCCTAAATCATCTGTCTCTTCTTCGTTTTCTCCTTCATCTTCTGCAAACTCGGTCACAAATACTTTGGCACCTTCACCTATCTGGTATGATCCCTCTCCTGAAAGTGAAGCGCTTCCAGACCCTTCTGCGAAGACTGTCATGTCCTCTCCGCGTATCATTATGGTAATCCGGCTTCCGTTAATGGTAGCATCACCTGTGAAGTTGTCATATACAAAGGCACAACATCCGTCATTTGCCTCCTCATTCACGAGATCATATTCCCCTTTGATGTCAATTTCTGCATCCCCTGCAAGGTCCTTGATAACAAGCATTGCATCCGTTGCACTGATGGTAACGTTAAGTTGTCCGGAAAGGACGATGGTACCGTCACCCTCGGCATTAAATGGTCCCTCGCCTGCCATGTTCACAAAGCCTTCTCTGAGCTGTTTCATCTCCTGCAGTAGTTTCCGGAGTTGCTCGTTGGCTTCTTTGGTAGCTTTTATTGCATCTCCAATCTCTCCATCTTCTTGGAGTGATTCCGCACCAGCCATCAGATTATTGTATTCATTAAGCATGTTTTGAAGGGGTTCAACATCCTCTCCGTTCTGCTCCATTTCCCTTATTTCGTTCTGCAGGCGCTCAGATATGCGATTGGTGTTGCCAATATGATCATCAAGCCTCTCACCAACTTTCATTTCATTGAAACTTCTCATGTCCTCAATTGCATCTTTCCAGAGCTCCCGGATCTCCTTCAGAGCATCAGAGAGTTCTTCCCTTGTTTCTGCACCCTCAACATCTACTCTGATAAGCTCGAGTTGACCGATGTAATCGTCAATTGTCTCGTTCACATCATCGTTTTGACTCTCTACTTCGTAGAGCTCAAGGCGTTGAATCATAAGATTAATAGTTTCATTTAGATAATCTTGAGATGCAACAAAATAATCTTCAGATTCAATCAGGCCTCTTGCTTGTTGGCTTTTCATTGTCTGGAAATTAGATGTCATTCTATTATAGTCGTTCTTTGCTTCCTGATAATTTGTCCTCAACCTGTCCTGATCCTGTATGCCTACCGTCTCACCAGTAGCATTCATTTTCATCTGGCCGGGTGCGTCCTCAAATCCATTACCGGTATCTGCAAGTGCTGTCATAGGAAGTAAGCTGACTACCATTAGCACAGCGGCGACAGTTGCAAAACCTTTCATCATTCCTCTCTTCATTCTGGATTCCTCCACTATCATGAAATTAACTTACAAAACAATATTTGGGATACTTGGATATATATTTACTTTAGAACTGAATCATTCATAACATCTGCTCTTAAAATTTGCAGGTATTTTAAAACCTAAATCATCTAATAAATCTTGATAATTCTTTATTTACTAAAAATATATCAAAATAAAGTTTACATTGTGAATTAATAATCTATAGTCGGGTTTTCTATCGTTTATTTTTATTTATTACCTCTATAAAGAAACCTCAAACGACTGACAACTATTTTATTAAAAATTATAATCTCTCTTTGCTGACATTATAACATAAACCAAATTTTCATCTATTGAGATTGATTGTTACATTTTTCTGTAGAGTTCCGAGATTTAGTAGTGGATTTGAGTGGTGGGTTGAGGGTTTAATATTTGTTGACCTCTGTGACTTGGCGTTTAAAGATAATGCTGTTCCCACATATTGCAACGAGTTCCCAATTTGAAGATCCATGTCTATTTAGTTGTCTTTCAAAATTTGTCCCGTCTATTTCGTCGACAAGATATTCCCAGTGACTTTTTTCTTCATAAGGCACATAATCACTCCCTAAATTAATATTGCAGCAGCATTACTTTAATCTAATCCTGCATGATTGTCAACTTTCCATTTTATGCCCATATAAATCATCTGCACACATGAGTTTTATCGATAAAGAGAACTCGATTTTTTAAAAAATAGCGTACAAAAAAAGACCTCAAAGGTGTGTTTCATCCCTTCTGAGAAGGAAGCCGTAGGGTAATAGGCAACATCTCCATCCACGATAATTTTCCTCTCATCGAAGCTCTGGAGCATTTTATGGACATGTGTGAGTCTACTCCCGGAGTATGCAAGTAATTGGAAGACGGTCTTCATGTCTTCCGGACAGGCTTCATAGGCTTCCTTCATTTCGTTGTCACTGACATATACTTCGACAACTCCAGATTTTTGAATTTACGATTGAAGCTTCAGTTTTGCTGTCAGTGAGGTGTTGAGCGAAGCTCATCACCTCGTTCCGCGCTCCAGAAGCGAGATCTGGGTGTGTAATCTCCTCGGGCCCACTATGTTCATTTTCTGCTTCTCTTGTTTGTGGTTTAGGTTTTAGTTTTCGCTGTTTTTTGTGCTATTTTTATTGTTGGAGGAGTGGCTAACATCACCCTGCGCAATGGGGATTTTGGTGTATCTTTAATGATTTAAGGCTCGATTGATCTCGATTTCTGCATGAGATATAGCTGGGTTTCCACAGATCTAAGTCTTGCTTCGACATCTGAGCTAGGTTGTATAACTTCTAGGGTGGGGGTGAAGTTTTCATCCAGGGAAATTACGGCTTTGTAGGACTTCTCAACCAAATTAAATATATGATTCCGAAAAATTCACTACTAACTTTAGAATGTAGCACTCCTAAACGTTTCTATTATTAATAAATCTATAAATCATAGATAATTCATATAAATATCAATTTATAATTAATTTTATTGTATATTAATAGAATTAAGGGTCTATAATCATTTTATGTATTCTTAATAGTTGTTAATTGTAATTATCTATATATACTAGATTTACTATTCAGAGTTTCTTATGATTAGAATGGATAGAAACTCAAATAAACCTTCCATATACATTATTATGTCATGTATTATGTATGGAAGTGTTGGTGTGCTATTAAATGGCATAAATGGAATGGAAACAGGTGCTATACTGTTCTATAGGTTTTTCTTTGGATTAATAGGGGTAATATGCTTTATTATAGCTACAAAAAGGTATAATGACTTGTATTTATCAAAAAAAAAGCCTTATATGGTTTTAAGAGGAATTTTAAACATTATATGCCTGTTTTCATATTTCTTATCCATGAAATACGCAGGTGTATCTATCGCAGTCATGTTACTCTATACAGCCCCTGTGTATGTGACCCTGGCATCACCATTGCTATTCAAGGAAAGGATAAGCATCCAGAGCATGATAGCTTTGCTATTGTCAGTGGTAGGCATACTAATGCTGATAGATCCAAGTAACATAACATCTGTTGGAGTTGCTGACAACTATCCACTGGGCATATTCTTCGGAATAATAGCAGGGTTTTCAAATGCGTCTAGCAGCCTGACCATAGACCATCTCAAAGAAGACTACTCAGGATTGTCTCTGTTGTTCTGGCCAACTCTCATGGGCATGCTTATCCTCTCTCCATATGCGGTCAGTGTCTCTGGACAGGTCCTCCTTGAGAACATTTGGATGCTCTTGCAGATGGGACTCTTGCTTTCAGCCGTTGCAGCCCTTATATATCTAAATGGTGCCGTGAGCATGAAAGCACAGAAAGCTAGTGTGCTTGCATTGCTGGAACCAGTAAGCAGTATCTTCTTCGGATACATAATACTAAATGATCCTCTCTTTGGGAACACCATTAAGGGATGCGGCCTTATAATGATCGGGGCTTTCATGATCAGCATGGGGGACATGAACTTCTTCGGAAGCCGCATACACCCACGGTTAAAAATGCGAAGGGATCTTTATGTTTCATCCTGGAGAGGGTTCCCGAGATTCCATTTCGGGAACTTCAGGAGATATTAAAACATTTGGAGACGCAGCAGTCCACCAATGCGAATTGGCGGACACTACCCATTTCTACCATTCCAACATTTCTACCATTTTCAAATCTTCAAATGTACTAAGCATGATCATTTGGCAATACCGTTATATTAAATTTCCAAGTTGATGAAAATGTAACTTCATGGTATAATCAAATTATTCAAATATTATGAATGTATCAAATATTATGGATGTCGAGAAATAGCACAATTTTAATTATTGTTTGCCATCAGCATAAAAGATAATTGGATGCTTATTTTTAAAAGATGTGAGGGGATGGATAATTCAAATTGATCAATTGGGGGTAAATGAATGGAAGAAGATAAATCACAAAATAAGTTAGCAGTACTAATAGATGCTGATAATGCACAACCATCGATCGTTGAAGGGTTGTTCGATGAAATTGCCAAATACGGAATTGCCAGTGTAAAGCGTATCTATGGAAACTGGACCACCCCTCAACTTAATCCATGGAAAGAAACACTACTCGATTATTCTATACAGCCTATTCAGCAGTTCAGTTATACTACAGGAAAAAATTCAACTGATAGCTCATTGATCATAGATGCAATGGACCTTCTATATACTGAAAAACTGGATGGGTTCTGTATAGTATCAAGTGATAGTGATTTTACCAGATTGTGCCAGAGAATAAGGGAATCTGGGCTGAATGTATATGGGTTTGGTGAAAAGAAAACACCCAAGCCTTTCATAGTTGCATGTGATAAATTCATATATACAGAAAATCTCAGAAAAACTGAAGAGGAAGAAACAACTGTATCAGATATAGGTGGGTATAAAAAATATAGTACAAATGAATTGAAAGGAGATTCTAAACTTGTAAACCTGCTAAGAAATGCAGTTGAAGATTCTGCGGATGATGACGGGTGGGCACCTCTTGGTAACGTTGGTCAAAATGTGATAAAAAGGGCTTCTGATTTTGATTCAAGAAACTATGGATATAAAAAGCTCAGTGATCTGGTCGAAGCAACAAAATTATTTGAAATTGAAAGGCGTTCATCGGATGCTTCAGGTGCTCACTACCAGATTTATGTGAGAGATATCAGATATAAAAAGAAGGCAAGATAAGATGGGTATGTTCAATCCTTTTTGTGAAGCAATGAATATGTAACCATAGGTTTTTCGAAATACTCTGGAATATGGGGGTAGGAACTAAAGGGATTTCTGTCAAATGGTTGTGATCCTGTTTTGTCACACTCCCCAGAAGCGTTATCTGGGTGTGTAATCTCCTCGGGCCCATTATGTTCATTTTCTGATGATTTTCGCAATGATGAGCTTTGGTTTTGCTGTTTTGAATTTACGATTGAGGCTTCCGTTCTGCTGTCAGTGAGGTGTTGAGCGAAGCTCATCACCTCGTTCCGCGCTCCAGAAGCGAGATCTGGCTGTTAAAACAGAATATATATATATTTTAGTAGCAAGTCTTATGTATACTGTTAAATTTAATTTACTCTCCCTGTCCAAATATTATCGTATTTTAAAAGCCCATCGTAATTAAGATCTGGAGAAAACAATGATACCCAACTACAATTACAAACCTGGCATCTACTATCTTTCAACTTTTATCATAACCTATGCTCTCTGGTTTGCAGGAGCATATGTAAGCTTTCAGGATGGTGGGGACGGGCTATATATGCTGTTCATGCTACCGGGGCTCATGGCACCATTTCTTATCTCACTTGTCATGATTATCAGGTCTAAAAATATTGATCTTAGAAGAGATTTTGTTAACAGGTTGATCAACATAAGACTTATACAGCCAAAAATTCTCCCTGTATTGATTCTGATAATGCCTCTGGCAGTGCTGGCATCGATCTTTATTTCTCTGTTGTTCGGAGGATCAATATCGCAGTTCCAGCTTGCTGAAGGCTTCTCCTTCTCTACCGGTTTTGTCCCTGTATTGTTGCTGCTTTTACTTGCAGCAGGCTTTGAAGAGCTGGGATGGCGAGGGTATGCCTTTGACAGCCTGCAGAGCCGGCACACTTACTTCAAAGCGTCTCTTATTTTCAGTGTGCTATGGTCGCTCTGGCACTTTCCACTGTTATTTGTCAACAACTCCTATCAGTATGAGATATTCCATGAAAGTGTCTGGTATGGTTTGAACTTCTTTGTCAGCATCGTTCCCATGGGAATGATAATCAGCTGGATATGCATAAAGAACAGGAAAAGTATCATAGCTGCAATTGCTTTTCACTTTATGGTGAACATGTCGCAGGAGATCCTGGATATATCCCAGAACACAAAGATCATTGAAACCGGTGTTCTGATCATTGTGGCTGCTGTTATCATTGCATATGATCGGGAAATGTTCTTTTCCAGAGAACATCTTGCAGATAATTAATTTTAAGGGGATATTGTGAACATTCGATACAACCGTGTGTGTCCGGCTGCGATCTCAGGCATTCTGGATAACAAAATAAGAAGATGGTTCCAGAAACCCTCGAAGATACTGGAACCTTATGTCAAAGAAGGAATGACCGTTCTTGATCTTGGATGTGGTTCTGGTTTCTTCTCAATAGAGATAGCTTGGATGGTTGGTAGCTCCGGTCTGGTCATAGCTTCTGACCTGCAGGAGGGTATGCTTCACAAGCTCAGAAAGAAGATCCAGGGTACGGAGTTAGAGGAGCGTATTGTACTACACAAATGTAAAGAGGATGTAATTGGTATATCGGAGATGGTCGATCTCACAATAGCTTTTTATATGCTTCATGAGGTTGCGAAACCGGAAAAGACCCTCAATGAGCTGGCTTCCATTGTAAAAGCCAATGGACTCCTGTTCATAGCAGAACCATATCTGCATGTTTCAGCTAAAAGCTTTGACAAGACTATCAGGATGGCTTTAGACAATGGTTTCACAATTGTGGAAAGGCCAAAGGTATTTCTAAGCAGAGCAGTTGTTCTGAAAAAAGACTGAGACTTATCATTCTCTTTTTTTCTAAGTCTCAGGACATCTGGATTCCCAATAACCTCGCGCAAAGATCGTGATCTGGCTGATTGATCACTTTCCCAAAAACATCTTGATCATGTAAACTCCCATAACCACAACCATCAGGCTAAAGACTGCCTGCATAAGTGCCTGATATCTGGGGTTGAAAAGGGCAAAGATCGCTTCCTGCATACTAAAAAAGAAAGAGAACAGGGCAATAAAGATCAGAGCCACAAGAACGATCACCACTGATGCATTAACGAGTTTCTTGAAAGATTCGTCATTGTTGTTGCTGTTTGAAGCTCTTCCTTTTGCATCCGGAGCCAACGTTGCAGGTTTTTCTTCTTCCATGCTCTCGATTTTATTTATGTCTTCTTCCCCCGTCATATTATTCCCTTCATTTTCTTTGCTTTTTGCTGCTTAATATTCCACTATTAACGATCCCGGCTACCAGAAGGACTGCTGTGAGCGTCATCAGGATCTGGAATCCGGGCATCGCATCTTCAGCTGGTTCCTCTGTTGCCTCATCCTCGACAACTGGTGTACCTTCTTCCACAAGTGGATATGTATTGATAACGTCTATCTTATAGATCTCATCCAGCTTAACCGGCGCTGGGGTTTCAGATATGGAAACTTCCCTTCCGTTCTCTTCCACAACAACTGTAAATGTGTAATCGTCATTCCTCGGGAGGACAAAACGGACGTTTCCCCTGACCCGGCTTGAACCTTTGAGTATCCCGAGTTCGTCACTTTCGGTATATGCTTTGTAAGGATCCACTCTTGCGGTTACTATCATATTAAGAGATCTGGAATCTCCTCCCTCGTTGTAGATCCCGGGAGAGATATCTACCACTGCCTCTCTATCCGAGTTCACGAATTTGGTGATCACAAGGTTCATGTCGGTAAGCTTAATGCTAGCCGGCTGGTCAGCTGATGGTTTTTCTTTCACTGTAACGAAAGTACCTCTTTCTTCCAGAAGCCTGTCATCCTCAAAAAGCTGAACTTCTATTAAATACTCCCCTGGTTCCGGAACTTCAAGAGATACACTATTGTAAGCCATGGATTCGGCTTTGACATAACCCATGTCCAGATTCTTTTCGGCAACTATCAGCTTCGTGCTCTGGTCGATTACATTGATCTTTACAGAAAGCATCGAACTGTCGGAATTCTGGTCATTTCGGATATAGGGGGTTACTGTCAGGAGAGCACCTTCTTCCTGAGGAGTGGACATCACATCTATGTCCTGGATGAAGACCTCATCATACTCCCTATAAAGGTCTCCCGGAGTATCAATGCAGCCGGAAAATGAAGTTAAGATCAAGCTGATGGAAATAAAAAATAAAAATAGGGATATTTTAGATCCCGATATTTCAAATCCCATGTGAATCAAACCTGATCAAAGTTTTATTTTGAGTACAAGGGACTGGGAATCAATAAGGTAATCTCCCTGCATCAGTCTCACAGACACGTCTGTCTCCCCATTAGGAGCATCTTCAAGTACCGGAAGCTCAACACCGCGGGTATAGGAAGTACCTCCCCTTGCCATTGCCTGGGTTATGTTGAAGCTGGCATTTCCTCCGATAAGCTCGTTCTCAATATCAACAAGCACAATCAGGCTATCTGCAGCGATCGTGGTCTGTCCGTTGTTTTTAACTGAGAACTTTATAGTAGCATTTTCACCCTTTTCAGCTTCCCAGGTGGAAACCGGTGGAGTTGCAAGCAGATTATCTATATCTTCTACAAAACCTACGAATTGCAGTGATGCATCCGGAAGGACAACGGTCTGGACCGGAATGTTCTTTGTCATGATCACGGGCTTTTCATCCTCATCAAGGCCTGATGCGTATGATATGGTCAGCATTGTAGTTTCTTCAACTGAATCAAATGCAGGGGCCTGGATCCTGGCATTAACAGTTGCTTTCTTAGTTGCAGGAATGTTTATATCTGAGCTGTCCCCGAGAATTGTAAATGGCCCAAAAGAACTCACTCTTACAGAATCAATTGGCTGGCTGGTATTGTTGTTGAGCACCATCACGGATATATCCTGTTCCTGGAATTCCTTCATAACTATCGATTCTGTACTTAAGATCAGATCATCTGATCCCACAGGGGTCATAGTGGTCGTAGACACACAACCAGATGCAAGAATAGCTAAAACGATCAATATAAGTCCTAAATTTTTATTCATAAGATGTCCTCTTTGAAATTTGTAATATGTTACAAAATTAACACAGATGTTATATAAATGTTATCAGTTATGGGTTAATTTTGATCTAATTGACGGAATCACGTAGTAGAAATCCCATACATTTCAAAAAGTTAAAAAAGAGCAGGCTAATTTCATATCTCAGCATATCCTTGGTATCAGGTCGCCTGTAGGTGTATCTACATACCTCATGCTTCCAATTGTTGTTCTCATCAGAACCTTTCTTGAATTCTCGTCTGTTGCTTCCCCTATGATGGCAGCATCCTTACCATACTCATGTTCACGAATTATTGATAGTACTTCCTCTGCATGTTCAGCTTTCACACAGATGACCGCTTTACCTTCGTTTGCTACTTCAAGCGGGTCTATCCCAAGCATTTCACAGGCAGATGATACTGATCTTTTTATAGGAAGGTCCTTTTGTTCAATGATGATCCCTGTTCCGCTTTTCTGAGCCATTTCGTTCAGTGCGCCTGCAAGTCCTCCTCTTGTCGGATCTTTCATGGCTGATATGGCAGGCCTGCCTTCGATAGTTCGTATTGGAATAACTGACCTTATCATATTCCATAAAGGCGCTACATCAGATACCAGGTCGGTGGTAAGATCGAATCCTTCCCTATGGGCCAGGAGCGATATCCCGTGATCACCTATGGTGCCTGTAAGGATTATCCTGTCACCGGGACACATCCCACAGTCCCGGATAACTTCATCCGCGATCCCGATACCTGTAGTATTAATTATTATGGAGTCAAGTCCGTTTCTCTCGATGGTTTTTGTGTCACCTGTTATGATAGGAACACCCACCTCTTCTGCAGTTTCGTTCATGGACCTTATTATTTGCTCAAAAGAATCAAGTTCAAACCCTTCCGGCACAACTATCGCACATGTAAGGGCAAGAGGTGCAGCTCCCATTACTGCAAGATCATTGACAGTACCTGAAACAGCAAGCCTGCCAATGTTGGAATTAGGGAAAAAAGCAGGTTTTATCACGTGACTGTCTGTAGTTATCACAATCTCATCAGAGTTTTTGTTATTGGCAATGGTACTTGCGATGTTTATCGTTGCACCGTCATCGAGATTGTCAAGACCCACAAGTCCTGCAGATCTGCTAGTTATGTTGTCGAGGATCACTTCACGGATAAGTGCCTGCATCGTTTCTCCACCAGCTCCGTGTTCCATCCTTATGACTTTATCTTTTGACATGATCATCACTTATTGTTATCAGAAACAAGAATGTCTTTATTCAAGATAGGATTCGATGTACTCTATCCATCTATCAATGCTTATCCTGTCATTTCTAGAGGTTAGGAGTACGGGAATTGATGGATTTAACTTTTCAATATCAGCTTTCATTTTGGAAGGATCGGCAGATACAGCTTCACTGATGTCCACCTTGTTCACGATGGCAAGGTCAGAGGTCCTGAATATCATCGGATGTTTTAAAACAGTATCATCACCCTCACTTACACTTACGACCACAACACGGACGTTCTCACCAAGTTTATAGTCCACAGGGCAGATGAGATTCCCTACGTTTTCGATGAATAAGATATCAGTATCTTCAAGATCGATATTTTCCATTGATCTTTCCACAAGTTTTGCATCCAGATGACATTCACGTCCGGTGTTTGCAGCTACAGTTCTCACACCAAGTTTTTCAAAACGGGATGCATCCATCTCTGCTACCACATCACCTGCAATAACCGCAATTCTGTAACGGTCTTTGAGCGCATTGATCGCCTCTTCAATAAGGGTTGTTTTCCCGGAACCTATGGCTCCCATGATATTCATGGCGAAAACCCTGTTTTTGATCAAAAGCTTCTTGTTGCTATGTGCAAGCTCATTATTGGCTTTCATGACATCTTTGTTGACATTTACCACGTGCATCAGCATTGATTTTTCCTCTCTCTAATTTCATATGTCGATATCTATCGTCTGAATTATGAGCTCATTTCCACCAACCAGCTGAAGCAACTTCCCGCATACGGGGCAGGTCATTAATGCATATTCGTAAAGGGATTGCTGATCATCACAACAAGCATTGTCTGGAACTCCGGTATCTTCTCTATATCCGCATTCACACTCACCGTACGGTGAAACGAAATTCACATTGACCTTTGCACCTTCGGCAATACTGTCCCCGGACAGAACATCAAGGCAGAACAATAACTGGTCAGGATTCACATGTGTTAGCCTGCCAATTTCCAGTGTTATGGAATTTACTGCTGATGCTTTATTCTGATCTGCTATTGCTATCACAGTTTCAAAGATCTCACAGGCAAGTGAATACTCATGCATATTATATTCCTTTATTATGTCTATATTTGTACCAGTTATAGCATGTTCCTTCCAGGCTTACCATGCAGGGGCCGACCGGAGCTTCAGGTGAACATCTTCTACCAAAGAGAGGACATTGGGAAGGTTGAGCACGAGCTGTCAATATTTCAGCACAGATACATTCTTCATAAAGACCATTTTTACCATCAACATTATCGCTCTCTGAAGCTTTTTTCTCATGAAGTCGCTTATAAATATCAGCATGAACATTTACAGCATCAAATTGTTCAAACTCTTTTTTCAGAGCAAGACCTGAATTTTCGATCATGCCAATTCCCCGCCATTTGCTATCGGTCTTCTTAAAGACCTCATATAATAATTCCCGGGCCTTGAGGTTTCCCTCAACATTCACACAGCGTGGGTATGCGTTTTCCACACAAGACCTGCCGGTTTCGAGCTGGTTCTGGACCATGGCTATGCCGAGGAGAACATCAAGAGCTTCAAAACCCGTTACTACGATTGGAAACCCTTTTTCTGAAATTGGATCATATGGTTCAGTTCCAATGATCGTTGACACATGTCCTGGTGCCAAAAATCCGTCCAAATTCGTATCTCGTGTGAGGATCTCCATTGCCGGAGGCATGAGTTTATGGGATGTGAGAATGCTGAAGTTCTCAGGCACTCCTCTTAATAATGCAGCAGCATTGGAGGGTGCAGTGGTCTCAAATCCGATCCCGAAAAATACGATCTCAAGGGTTGGGTTATCTTTTGCGATCTTTATGGCATCATCGATGCTGTAGACCATGCGAATATCATATCCATCGGACCTTGCATCAAATAGACTTTCCGTAGTTCCCGGTACCCTCATCATATCCCCAAAGGAAGTGATCACCTTTCCTGACCTTGCCAGTTCAATTGCAAAGTCGATGTCCTCTACAGGGGTTACACAAACAGGGCATCCGGGACCGCTTAATAACTGGACGTCCTCAGAGATTATATCGCGAATTGCATATTTTGATATGGTCCTTTCATGAGTGCCACATACATGCATTATTCGAAGAGGGGTGGCATTTTCATTAATTCGTGATATAAGCTTTTGTTCAATATTTTCCATCATATCAACTGAGGTCCATCACATCTCTTAGTAGTTTGAGAATTTCTTCACTTTCTTCATCAGAGATCAATGAGATGGCATACCCGACATGAACAAGCGCATGCTTGCCTATAAGTGAACTATCAGCTCCCCCTATAAGATCAAGGTTCACTTTTCTCTTTATACCCCCGATATCCACAGTAGCCGTATTTTCATTCAGGATCGAAGTTATTTTCCCTGGAATGGCTATGCACATACTATAAAAAAGGGGTGTTTTGTATTTAATATGTGTTGTCTGCTACCAATCATGTAATTGCTATTTATATCTGGAAGTAAAATAACTACTATAGTGAGATGGGTTTTATCGATCAATTTTAGTGGGGGGCTATCACAGGATCGATCTTGAAAATCATTCATAATGAGATGGTCACTTGAGTGAGGGAAATACAAATTCAGATAGTAGTGTAAATGATCTTGATTTCTTAAGGATGGACTGGCATAAGTTCCTTAAGGCAAGAGGGTCGGGCGGGAGTTTCAAGCTTCTGGAGAACTATAAGAACGATACTCAGGGTGACCCTGACTTTCCTGTGACCCATGTCCTGTGGATACAGGGTGCCCAATGTACGGGATGTTCTGAGTCTTTACTGGATGCTTCCAACCCGGGGCTCCTGAAGGCATTTGAGATACTCAACATCGATCTGGAACGGCATGAAGCATTCCTTGCACACCAGGGACTATTTGTTGATGGTGAGCCTGCCAATACATCAGAACTTAATTCTGAGATCCTGCTCGATGAGATCAGTGAAAGGGGAAACTACATCCTGATGGTTGAGGGGGCAATTGCAAACGGGCCTGAAGGTTCAGGGAAATATTTCATGTCCGGGAACCGTAGCAGCAAGGATATGTTCAAAAAGGCAGCCCAGAATGCTGACCTTATAATCGCTGTGGGGACCTGTGCTGCGTATGGGGGCATTAATACAGCAAATAGCGATATAGTTGATATTCTGGATTACAGGGGTGTTGCCTTCACGAAGAAGGACCCATCAAAAGGCATGCTGAAGGTTCTCGGGATAGACAAACCTGTGATCAACATCCCGGGCTGTCCTCCTCATCCTGACTGGATAATCTTTACGTTAAGTGCAATTATATCCGGTAATGTCAAGATACCAGATGACCTGCCTGAGGTACTGGATGAGTTTGGCAGGCCAAAGGTCTTCTTCCCGCCGGATCATAACGTCCATAAGGACTGTCCCCGTAAGGAATTCTTCAAAAACAAGGAATTCGATAGTTGTGCTGGTGGGGAAAAATGCCTGTTGAGAATGGGATGTCAGGCCTTCCTTGCACATGCTGACTGTGCACTTCGCAAATGGAATGATGGGCACAGTTACTGTGTACAGTCGGGTTCCCCATGTATTGCATGTGTGGAACCGGATTTTCCTGATAATGCCAGACCTCTGTATTCAAGCAAGAAAAATAAGAAAAGTATAAAAAAAGAAGGAGACTGACCAATAATGGTTCGTGTAACAGTTGATCCCCTTACAAGGGTTGTAGGTCCTTTAAGATTGGATACTGAGGTTGATGAGAATGGCATCATAAAGGAGGCCAGAAGTTCCAATATGATCTTCAGGGGATTTGAACGTATATATCGCGGTCAGGACCCGAGGGATTCAATTCTTCTATCCCAGAGGATATGCGGGGTATGTCCCGTAGCACACTCAATAGCTGCGGTCAATGCGCTTGATGAGCTATATGGTGTTGCCGGCTCTGTTCCAAAGGATGCACTTGTTGCAAGGAATATAAATCAGGGTCTGAACACGGTCTCAAATCATTTACTCCATTTTTATATCCTGTGGGCTCCGGACCTTGCAAATCCTGCCTATGGTAATGTAATGTCCACTTTTGGTGATCTTGGAGCTTCTGTCTGGAAAGAATTACTTGGAAGATTTGCCCCGATCAGCTATAAGATCGGTGGGGAACTGATCCCTCCCGGCAGTTCATATGTTGGCGTTATCCCGATGAAGAAAAGACTACACGATGCCGGTGCTGTGATCGGTGGAAAGATGCCCCACCAGACCGTAACCTATCCCGGGGGAGTTACAAACAATCCAACAACTTCAGACATTCAAACATTGTCATCGATCATGTCTGAAGTTGTCGATTTCTTAAATAAAAATGTAATCAGCATACCTTTTGAGGACTGGATCGAGAACACTTACAAGGCGTCTTCTCCAAAGAAAGCTGTAGACTTCTTTATTGAACATCTTAATGAACTAACTGAAATGTCACTTCAGAAGAATGACCTTTCACGTCCAAATGGTTGGGGGGATGTAGAGCTATATTCCGCATTCGGCTCAGAACTTATTGGTGAAGAACTGCTGGGACTTCCGATCAGTCTCAAGCACGATAAAATGAGTGGCTACAATGATCTCTCAAAAATAGGCTTACTTTCATATGGCGGATTCTATAACGTGGGTCATGAAGGCTATGATCCGACAAGTCCTTCCGGCGATCGTTTCCAGACTTCCGGTTTTATGACCAGCTCGTTAGAGTATCATGATTTTGATTCAAATAAGGTCACAGAAAACGTCAAACATGCTTTCTATGACGATTATGAAGGCGACAGACATCCATATGAAGGGGTAACCGAACCTTTTACAGATCCCGACCGGATCAATTATGATAACTTTTCGGAGGAAAAATATACATGGTCTAAAGCTCCACGTTATGATGGTATCCCATGCGAGGTTGGCCCTTTATCACGTCTGCTTATTATGAAAGAGCCACTTGTTACGGGTCTTGTACAATTATTCCGGGATAATAACTATTCTCCTTTCAACAGCTTTACCAGAATGATGGCACGCATGCAGGAATTGTTCATTATCACCAATGAGATGATCAAGTGGATAACAACAGACCTTGATCCAAATGGAAGATTCCGTGTTGATATTGATATGTCAATGGGCAGAGATTCCAGAGGAATGGGTCTTTGTGAAGCTCCCCGGGGTGCACTGGGACACTGGCTCATAACAGATGATGAGTCAAAGGTCGCCAATTACCAGATAGTTACCCCAAGTGCCTGGAACCTGAGTCCCAGGGACAGTGAAGGAGTACCGGGTCCTCTTGAGCAGGCACTGGTGGGGTGCAGAATCTCTGCAGTTGATAACTGGCTGGGAGTCGATTTCAGTAACCCGACCGGCATTTTACATGTGGGGAGGTCCTATGATCCCTGTATTACATGCGCTGTCCACACAATAGACCTGACAGGAAAGAATCCTCCTGGCATATTCCGACTGCTGTGAGAAAATTAAGCATTCTCATATTTACAGATTATACTCCGGAGGCCTGAATGTCTGAATCAAGTCCGTCTGTTCGCATAATCGGATGTGGAAATACGCTAATGGGAGACGATGGTGTTGGCATAAGGGTTGTGGAGACTCTCAAAAAAGAAAGAACCGGTATTCCGGAAGGCATTGATATCCTTGATGCCGGTGTATGTGGGTTGGATATACTGAACCTGCTGGAAGGTGTTGATAAGGTCATTATTATTGATTCAGTGGTTGGCAGTGGCCTTACAAAAAAAGGTTCAATTCTTCGTTTCGATCTTGAGGATCTTTTGAACAAAGACAGTGAACACGTTGGAATATTCTCAGCCCACGATATCGGTATATCTGATATTCTGGCTATTGGAAAACATGTTCAGGAACTTCCTGAGGTAATCGTTTTTGGAATAGAGATCGGTGAGATCAACCACGATCTTTCAATGGATCTCAGTCCGGAGGTTCTGGCTGCAGTGGACAGTGTGATCCCGTATATTTTTGAGGAAATAGCCAGAAATACTCTCATCAAAGTTTGAAAAGGAACTGATCTGGTTGGGATGTCTGTGGATTTCCGGATCGTTTGATGGAGGGCATATCTTTAGAATCGAATCATTTGAGCCAAACCCTTATGTTTTGTCCAACATGATATCTTCAGATTTTTGCTTACACCAATTATATTGCGTCGAATAGAAAAAGACACCTGGCATGGGTTTGAGTAAATGGATAAAACTTTCAAACTACGATCAGAGAATATATATAAAAAAGAAAATTGAATAAAAAGAAAGTTGTATTCGGATGTGCCTTTCCCTTTATGAGCAAGTCACTCCGTTTCACGACAATTGATGTTATTCTTCCTTTATTGCTGCTTTGATCTCTTTTTGAGTATCAGGATCATTTAATTGTTCATCAGTATAACCATGTTCTTTTTTGGCGTGCTTTACAGCAATTTCCATCATTTCATCCGTGGTTTTTCCTTCAGCAACAAAGGGACAAGCAACCCCTAAATCTTTACAAGCTAATTTATATGTCATAAATTATGACCTCCCATTTACAGTATCTTATCCTTTCTATTTAAGGACAATGTAATATACTCAATTCAATATAGTAAAAATTTAAAAATTCTCGTTCGTAAAACATCCTATACTAATAATAATAATAATAAACAAGTGATGAAAGCATTCGGGGAATGACTGTGGGGTCAATGTTTTCTTCTAGAACTCATGAATCACTTTTCTCTTCAAGTCTATTGTCAGGCAAGAATACCCCTCAGACAAAGAAATCACGAGGTCTATTTATAGTATTTTGAACCAGTTACCTTAAAGATGCAAACTCAATGTAGGAAGATCAACGTTAGCGGGGTAGTGCAGGGTGTTGGCTTTCGCCCTTTCATCTATAGTATCGCAACAGAGAACGGCCTCTTCGGTCATGTGAAAAATAGGGGGAATGACGTAGAGATAGTCGTAGAAGGTGAAAATAATGACCTCGAAAGTTTCCTCCACGACCTCTATAATAAAAAGCCACCTCTATCACTTATCGACCAAATAAAAACTAAGGATTTTCCTGTATCGGGCTTTTCCGTTTTCTCGATACTTGACAGCGAACTGGATGATAATACCAGCTCCATTATCCCCACTGACACTGCAATCTGTTCCGATTGCCTGCGGGAAATGTATGATCGTAAGGACAGGCGCTATCACTATCCATTTACTTCCTGCACGAACTGTGGCCCGAGATATTCCCTGGTAAATTCTCTTCCTTTTGATCGGAAAAATACCAGTATGGTCGAATTCCCCCTGTGCCAGGGGTGTGGTCTTGAGTACAAACTCCCGTCTGACAGAAGATTCCATGCACAGGCCACCTGCTGTCAGGATTGTGGTCCTGTTCTTTCACTTACCAATGGTAGTGGTGATGTTATTGCATCCGGACATGATGCCATTATCAGATGTGCTGAACTCATTGATAGTGGATCAATAGTTGCAGTCAAAGGATACGGTGGTTTCCATCTTGTCTGTGATGCTACTTCAGACAGTGCTGTCCTGAAGCTCAGGAATTCTCTTGATCGTCCTGCCCAGCCTTTTGCAGTGATGGCAAAAGATGTTGATACGGTATCTTCTTTTGCCAGTATCGATGCAGATGAAAGTTCCCTATTGCTCAGCAGGCAGCGTCCAATAGTTGTTCTGGACAAAAGTAATGGTCTTGCATTATCTGATCACATTGCTCCCGATCTGCACAATATAGGAGCAATGTTACCGTATTCAGGCACACACCACCTTCTGTTTGATAATAGTGACACGGATGTTTATGTGATGACATCTGCAAATCTTCCAGGTCTTCCAATGATGACAGATAATGAAGAGGCATTGTCACATCTCGAAAGAATCGCAGATCATTATCTTCTTCACAACTATGTTATCAGGAACAGGACAGATGACACGGTTATCAGGTTCGTTAATGGTAGAAAAGCTTTCATAAGACGATCGAGGGGTTTTGTACCTGAGAGGATAGAGCTTCCGTTCTCAATAGAAGCGGCGATAGGTGTTGGTCCCGAACTTAACACTACTGTTACATTGGCAAAGGAGAACAGTGCATATATTTCCCAGTATATTGGTAACACAAGGCACTTTGAGACCGCTCAGTATCACAAGCAGGTCGTTTCTAATTTAGAACAATTGACAAAGATTAATCCTCATCGATGGGGTTGTGACCTTCATCCTGAATTCAACACCACGCATTTCGCACAGGAGCAAGGTGGAAATAATACGGTTTACGTGCAACATCATTATGCACACATCATATCTCTAATGGTGGACAATCTCTTGCCTGCCGATTCAAGGATCATCGGTATAGCTCTTGATGGTGCTGGTTATGGGGAAGATGGAACAATATGGGGTGGAGAGGTCCTTGAAGCCACATATTCTGGTTATGAAAGAATTGCTCATCTTATGGAGCAGCCAATGCCTGGTGGGGACAAGGCTGCGATCAATCCTTCACGCATGCTTCTGGGGATGTTGCATGATGTTCTTGAGCCGAAAGAATTGAGAGGGCTTCCTCTTTATTTTAAGCATGGTGAGCCAGAACGTGACATTGTATTGCAGCAACTGGAAAAGGGTGTAAACCTGGTTAGAACGAGCAGTTTTGCAAGGGTGCTTGACAGTGCAGCAGCACTTCTTGGTATTTCACAATCTCGCAGTTACCAGGGTGAGCCTGCAATGAAGCTGGAATCGGTTGCAAAAAAGGGTGTGCATAACCTGGATCTGCCTGTCGTTTGCAAACGAGGAGTGCTTGATACTACCAGTTTGTTATATGATCTCTACGAAAGGCTTGGTACACATGATGTTTGCGATCTTGCATATTCTGTAGAGGATGCCCTTGCCGTCGGGGTTGCGGAACTTGCAATATCAGCTGCTAAGAAAAGGAATGTTGACACTGTGGGACTAAGTGGGGGTGTTGCTTATAACGAACACATAACAGGACGTATCTGTGAAGTTGTTAAGGACGCTGGGTTTGAATTCATCACCCATAACAGAATCCCATGTGGTGATGGTGGGGTTTCTTTGGGACAGGCAGTTGTTGCAGGAAATTCTGAAAACTTTGACTGAATGATTCCTTGTTTTCAGATGTACATTTAGAAAGTACTTTCCGATTTAATGATTATTAAGTATCCAATCACATATTATTCGCTCAAATAGCTGCTATCTTGATGTAGTTTCAGGTAAGAATAGATCCTTACTGGTGCTGTGGAAATTTTATCTAATATTTCCAACATTTGGGAAAGTGTTTCTCCTATGGTTTCTCCGGGATTGCTTAGTTGTCTGATCGGAAGTTGTCTTTTTATATTTTAGATTATATTCAAATATCATGAAATTAAGAATTGATCTGATTCTAACACTGATTCTCATAACTCTTGCATTTTCTGGTTGTATTGGAATGGAGGGTGAAAGCGCAATGCACGAATCTTCAGAATTTTCGATCAATTCATCTTCTGTAAATGCCTATTCATTCATTGACATCCCACCTCTGCTTGATTCCATATCTAGCAATGATGGATTGCATGGAGAAAGTGGAAATTATGATACTGACGAATTTTCGATAGTTGAAGCTCCTGTTAAATATGCTTCTGTTAATGGCATTAAGATAGCCTACCGTGAGTTTGGTTCAGGTGAACCGATTATAATGATATCTCCATTTGCTTCAACAATGGACATGTGGAATGCGACATTTGTAGAGCAACTGGCCGATAGGCACAGGGTCATTATCTTCGACAACAGGGGAATGGGATATTCATTTGACAATAACAGTTCTATTACGATACATCTTCTGGTCAATGATACCGGGGGGCTGATGAATGCGCTTGATCTGGATTCTGTAAATGTATTTGGTACCTCCATGGGAGCATCGATTGCTCAGGAATTGGCTCTTGAATACCCCGGAAAAGTTGATCGTTTGATCCTTTCATCAGCAACATACAGTCTCGATGTTCCACAGACTGAGCTTCTGAAAAGCAGACTTCAATATCGGGCTTCTGATTCCTCTACGGACCCAATACTCAGTAAGTATGCAGAAGGGAACCTGGGGTGGAATGGCACATATGAACGCCTGCCTGAACTTCAAAGCAAGATGCTGCTTCTCGCAGGAAATGAAGATATTCTCACACCTACGGGAATTTCCATTATGATCGCGGAAAAGGTTCCCGATTCAGAAGTTGTCCAATTTGAAGGTGTGGGACATTTAGGAGAGCAATATCTTCCTGAAGAATACGCAGATGCTATACTGTGTTTTCTGGCATCAAAGTGATCTGGTGATATGTGCCAGTTTCGACAAATACGTTATAAGGTCATTAAAATTAAGTCATTAAAGTAGTGTGGAAATCCTCAATTATTGTAATATTTTAACAATGATTTCTGATTTCCATAGATCCAAATATTAAATATCTGTTAGCTTGAAATTTTGAAAGCCTAAACTCTTTTTTTCTAATAAAGACTTATGATCTTTCTTTTAGCTTAAGATTTTAATTCTTCTGCTCTTTCATTACATTCGATTGCCTCATCATATCTTCCAAGATATTGGAGTGTGCATCCTTTGGAAGAGATAATATGAATAAAATGAAGAAAGGATGTTTGTGCTTGCACGATTTGTAATAACATTCCTGTGAACCAGTCGCTTACCTGCAGATCATCTTCTGTTGCAACGATCCCTAGAGGTACTACGGGACATTTAGCGGGGGTTGTGCGTTCCTATCGGCTACTTTTATAAAACATGTGCCTTCGGTTTTTCGTACCAAGTTCACTTACAACTAGATTTCTTTGGAATATGATCGTATTGGTTGTTTAAATTAAACTAGTTGACCCGAATTCAGAGAAGATGTCTCTATATAAAGAAATACTGTGATCTTTATGATCAATTATATCCGAAAACTCTCTTTCAGATCTTCCAAAGTGTAAGGTCCTCCGAAATGTGCAATATATATTCTCTCCGGAGCATAGTCAATTAGTTTTTGGATGCTTTTCATAACTTCATCCCGATCATCTGCCCAGAATGGAATATTGGGCTTGCTGGAAAGAAGTGATGGGACTATCAGATCTCCCACGATGGCATCACCATTATCCAGAATAATTGATACAGATCCGGGAGTATGTCCTGGTGTGGAGATAACTTTTCCCATGACTCCGTATTCATCAAGTTCGAACAGATCCTCAATGAGAATATCGGGTTCAAGTGGAGGATAACGTGTGCTCTTTCCCCGTCCAAGAAAAGGCTTGAAGATCCTTCCGATAAATCTGGCAGGTTTCAGTTCTCCCTGTATACCATTGCGTAGCTTATCTGCATCCAGGTGATGTATGGCAACTTTTGCACCGGTTATTTCATGCAACTTTGCAGCACTTCCGGCATGATCGGGATGACCATGTGTCATAACAATGAGATTCACATCTTCGGGAGCGATATCAACCTCCCGGAGTTTTTCAATGATAGCATCTTCGCTTCCCGGATAACCGGTATCGACCAGAACAGTTCCTTCTCCTCTTACGATGAAAGCAGTTGTCATCTTCAGAGGTATTGGAATTACATTTGTAGCTTTATTCATGAGCCCTTTCCCCACTTATTAAAGTTGCATCGTTAGTTATTATATTTTTTGCAATGGGTTTGAAAATGACCTCTCTATGTTCTTTCCTGATCTTCCAAATGCCATCTTTACCGGATTATTTTTAATATAGAGATTTACGTTCAAGAATAGTATCTAATTATGTCGAATGATAAGAAAAAAGAGCCTGCAACAGTAAAGCACGTTGATCCTCTAAGTCTTTTCCAGCGATGATTTCGTCGGTAGTATTTCTGTTGTGCTTTTTTGTTGCTATTATAATTATCTATTTCAGGAATATAATGTATGTAGATTTAAAAACATTTCAATTATGTTATCTAAATGTTTTTACTTTTAAATCAAAACTATTGATCTTTTAATTTCAAATTCGCTTGATAGTTATGTATATATATAGCATGTAAACGATTTATATAAAACTCTATTAATTATTTAATAATATATATTTATAAAATTTAGGTTGATATAATGATATTTATAAAAAGATCGAATAATACACTTTTTCTTAGTTTATTGCTGATATTAATCGGTATGATGATCTCATCTCCTGCGAGTGCAGCCACATTTGCAGGTGGAGACGGTACTGTCGCGGATCCATATCAGATCTCGACAGTAGAGCAGCTTCAGGATATGAGCACTGACCTGTCAGCAAACTATATATTGATCAATGATATCGATGCCAGTGTCACCAGTGGCTGGAATGGTAACGCAGGCTTCACTCCTATCGGTGATTTGGATAATCAATTCACAGGCACTTTTGATGGTGATGGTTTTGTTATCACTGGTCTTTACATCAATAGACCAACCACAGATGATGTTGGTCTTTTTGGATATGTGGATTCTGTTGCAGTGGTCAAAAATATTGGCCTTGAAGATGTGAGTATTACTGGTCATTATGAGGTAGGTGGTCTTGCTGGAATGAATGATGGTTTTGTTACACAGAGCTATTCTACAGGCAATATCAGTGGTGATTTATCTGTGGGTGGTCTTGTGGGGAGTAATTTTGGTTCTATTTATCAAAGTTATTCCATGAGCAATGTTACTGGTTCTGATTATGTAGGTGGCCTTGCTGGAGATAATCGGTATTTTGATCCAGATTACGGAACTATTAATGAAAGTTATTCTACTGGATATGTTACTGGCAATAATTATCTAGGTGGCCTTGTTGGAGAAAATGATTATACTGTCACCAATAGTTATTGGGATACCCAAACTTCCGGTCAAGTTACAAGTGGTGGTGGTACAGGCAAAACAACATCTCAGATGGAAGACCAATCTACCTATGTTGGTTGGAACTTTACTTCTGAGTGGGCTATAGACGGAATTACCAATAATGGTTATCCATTCCTCCGGACATTCTCTGAACCTGTAAGTTTTTTTGCAGGCGGAGACGGTTCTGCTGGGAATCCATATCAGATCTCGACAGTTGAGCAGCTTCAGAATATGAGCACTGACCTGTCAGCAAACTACACATTGATTAATGATATCGATGCCAGTGAAACTATTGAGTTGGGCGGGGGATTTGATCCAATAGGATATGATTCAGAAGATCCTAGTATTCAGTTCAGCGGAACTTTAGACGGAAATGGATATGAGATAAATGATCTTTACATTTACAGACCAACTGAAGACTATGTTGGATTATTTGGATGGGCAACTAATGAAGCAGTTATTAGGAATATTGGTTTAGTAAATGTAAATATTACCGGCAAGTATTGTACTGGAGCTCTTGCTGGATTAAATATTGGAGAGATAAACCAAAGTTCTGCCATTGGTAATGTGACTGGTACATACACATATACAGGTGGACTTATAGGAGCCAATGCAGGTAACATAACTAGTAGTAGTTTTAATGGAAATGTAAGCTCTGAAGACTATTATGTGGGCGGTATTACAGCTTATAATGAAGGAAATATTTTATTAAGTTATTCTGGTGGTAACGTCATTGGTTTTGTGGATATTGGGGGTTTTGTTGGTTGGAATGTTGGAGGTATTATAAATCAGAGTTATTCCACCTGTAACGTTACTGGTGGAGGGACTGATAGTAGAGCTGGAGGTCTTGTTGGTAATCTTGGAGGAGGATCTGTTGATCGGAGTTACTCCACTGGTTTTGTGACTGGTGCTGGTTCAAACGTCGGTGGTCTTGTAGGAGCTAATTTTGAACTACCTGTCACAAACAGTTACTGGAATAATGTGACATCCGGGCAAACCACAAGCTCTGGTGGTGAAGGTAGGAACACTGCTGACATGAAAAAGCAATCAACATTCGTTGGATGGGATTTTACTTCGGTCTGGGCTATCGGTGGAACGACCAATAATGGTTATCCATACCTCCTGAACAGTCCTGCAGAATTTGTTCCAAAACCCCCAATGACCTCCCTCTTCGCAGTTCCACTCAATGAAACTGACTTTACTTTTTCAAGTTCTGATTTTGTTGAAGGTATAAATGTTGAGTTTAACACATCAATGGATAATGTTGACCTTACCCTTATGAGCACCATGAACATTGTGAAACTTACCGGAGCTCTGGATAATGATGTATGGGTCAGGATCTATGTTGATGGTGCCCCAGAACCTGTGCTTGAAGAAAAGATGAGGTCTCTCAGTAAAGATAAATCAAATATTGACGAAGGTTCAACAGGAACAAGACCTATAAGCTTTACGATTCCTTCTTCCGGAACACATAATATTACTTATGAGTTCAACAGAACAGGCAATGGTGCGGTAGAGGTCAATGATATTGACATAACTCTCCTGAAATTTGTTACGGCAGAAGGAAACCAGGTTCGTGACCAGCTTACGGATGTGAGCTATAGTCACTCCTCGACTACATTTGATGACGCATTTAATTGGTCTGTGGAAAAGAGTGTTGAATCCGGTACATTTGTGATAGGTAAGTATTCTCTCAGTTCTGATCTGGAAACAGCCTTGCAGTATTATTACCAGGATCTCAACTCAGTTGACATTTCCACATCATGGTCAAGGCATCTGGAAGACGGTTCTGATACAGGGTCTGTTTCCGGTATTTTCGTGGATCGGAATGAAGAAATGAACAAGAACTACAGTCTTTTCTCCAGAAATATTGCAGATGCTGCTACTACCAATGTGGTTGGAAAGGTACTTGACTTTGACCTGGGGGACCTGGAAGGATATGAGGTAAGTAGCTTTTCTGTTTCCAATGAGTCCACTGACACTTCAAGTAACAAAAAACTTGGACCTGGAACACATCTGCTTGCAACCGAAAGCATGACCGTCTATAACGGTACCGGTTATTTCCTTGCAATGACCAGCTCTTTCAGTTCAGCTTCCGGCTCTCAGACACCGACATATTTCATCAACTGTACTCAGGTACCGGATTGTTACTCCAAGAAGGAGAGATTCCTGATGTCAAACGATGATATCGGTAATGCGTTCATCTATTACACTACTGATGATCTGACACCGGGTGTAACATATGATTTCAACCTGTGGGTAACTGTGGAAGATGGTGAAGAGCTTGTTCAGATCGATGAGGTACTTGCCGGGTTTGAGATAAGTGAATTCGATATAACTTCTATTAATACAGCACCACATGTGGCTATAATTGCACCTGAACCGGATGCCAATATTTCTGGTACTTTCTATGTCAATGCATCTGTTACTGACAACAACGGGGATGCATTTCTGTCCAATGTAAGCCTGAGCAACATTACAGGAAATGTTCTCTCTTATGAAGGTCTCTTCCAGAACAACCTCTCTGTTGATATTGACAGCACTCAGTTTGCAGATGGCAGCTACAATATTATCTGGGAAGCATGCGAGAACGAATCAGCTGAAAAGTTCTGTGCAATCGATGTTATTGATGTAACAATAGACAACAATGCTCCGTTCATCGATTTCAATGATGAGACAACCGATGAAGGCAATTTCAGCCAGAACTATATCGTTGGTAACATAAGCGTGAGTGACGTTTCACTTAATGCTTCTGCTATCTATCTCTACAACGAGACGGGTCTTAAAGATTCAAGCATCAGTTCTGATCTAACACATTCCGTAAACTTCACATCACTAGCAGATGGTTACTACCAGTTGAACGCAAGTGCATGGGATATTGCAGGCAATATCAAGTATACAGAAACAAGAGCTATCCTGCTTGATACGACCGATCCGGTAATTGTATTCAACGAGGATACAACTGCTGAAGGTAACTTCAGCCAGACCAGTATCTTTGCTAACGTTACATCCTTCGATGTTTTCGGCTATTCCAGCCTTACAATATCCCTGTACAATGAGAGTTCACTTGTGGATTCCAGTACAACCGAAGGTAATGGTAACCTTTCCAACGAATTCACAGGTCTT
Source organism: Methanococcoides methylutens (assembly GCF_000765475.1). NCBI lineage: Archaea > Methanobacteriati > Methanobacteriota > Methanomicrobia > Methanosarcinales > Methanosarcinaceae > Methanococcoides > Methanococcoides methylutens. The sequence continues at coordinate 32,663 of NZ_JRHO01000014.1, read as the reverse complement.
GCTGATGGTGTCTATTACCTGAATGCAACCGTAGTTGATCTTGCAGGTAACACCAACACTACCTCTACTCTGGAGATCACACTGGATACTGTTAAACCTGCGATCGATTTCAATGATGAGACAACTGATGAGGGCAATTTCAGCCAGAGCTACATTGTTGGTAACATAAGTGTGAGTGACATGTGGCTGAACGCTTCCGGAATCTACCTGTACAACAGCAGTGGAGTTGTTGATTCCAGCATAAGCTCGGATCCAACTTATTCCGTTACTTTCAGCGGTCTTGCTGATGGTTACTACCAGCTGAACGCAAGTGTCTGGGACTATGCCGGTAACACCAATGAAACTGAAACAAGATCTATCCTGCTTGATACGACCGATCCGGTAATTGTATTCAATGATGATGTGCTACCTTCAGGTAATTTCAGTCAGGACTGGGTATTTGCCAATGTAACAGCATCTGATAATATGGGCATAAGGAATGTTACGATCTACCTTTACAACAGTACAGGATTGTTCAATTCCACATCATACCCCGGCAGTCTTTCTGTGAACTTCACATCACTGCCATCCGGAATGTATTATCTGAATGCGACTATTGAGGATCTTGGAGGTAATATTGTTCCGATCGGTCCTATTGCCTATGGTATTGATGCAATCGATATGGAAATAACCAATGTGACTGCATCACAGGTGACAGACAGGTCAGCTACCATTTCCTGGAAGACGAATGAAGCTGCCAATTCCACGGTATACTATGGTCTCGATTCAAATGTCTCTATGAATATTTCAAAAGCAGTATTTGGAACAGATCACAGTATCATGCTAACCGGACTTCAGGATGAAACACTGTACTACTATAAGGTAGTCAGCTACGACATCTTTGGTTTCAACAACTCTTCCCTGATCAGTAACTTCACAACTGTTAAGACAAGCACTGTGGGTGGATCATCTGATGACGACGGTCTTCCAAACTACTACTACTTCCAGGATCTGAAGGAAAAGCAGGAAAATGAAGCTGCCTGCTCAGCACTTGAGGCTTCCGGGGAGTTTGATGTGGGACATGTTATGTCAGGAGATACCGTTGAAATCGATACACTTGAACAGCTCAGGAATGCCGGATGTATGGTCACCGGTGTGGACATTAATCTGGGTAGGGATGTCGATGACATGGATGTGACCATCACTCAGAGCTCATCATCCTCTTAGGAAGAACCTGCTGACATATCATTTGCAGTAGGCAATGGAGCTTGTGTCTATGGATACATCAATATTGACACCAGTAGTCCGGGAAGTACGGAAAGTGCACTGATCCACATCCGTGTTCCTGTAGCATGGTATGAGCAGAATGAACTTGATCCAACCACCACAACTGTGACTCACTGCGGCGCTGAGTCTGTTGAATGGGAAGTGCTTGAAGTTGTTTCCTCTTCAGTGGATGAAGACTATTATTTCTTCACAGTGAGGACTCCGGGATTCTCAGAGTTCGCAGTAGGAGCGCTCCCATTTGGTATGGATGCAATGTTCCCTGTGGAAAGTGAGGATGTTGACACCACAACCTACAGCGGACATTTAGGTGATTCTACAGAAGAAAGAGTTACAAGTTCAATGTGGCTGCTTCCTGTGATCGCAGGAATTCTGGGAATTTTCTTCTTCGTCCTCTGGAAGAGGAGGAAGGATGAAGAAGATGAACAGATGAGATAAGTGAGGTCAAAGTAAAGTAAGGATATTTGTCCTTGCTTCTCTTTTTTATTTTTTTTTGAGCTATTACGGTTATACTTGATAATTAACATTTAATGTTACGTGCTCATTGATCATTAATTCCGAGGATCTTTTTTGTAAGCTCAAAGCTTTTCTCAGTACATTCCGGAGCAGATTCGTCCACGCATTCCTTATAAGCGAACTCTGAAAGTTCGAAAAGTACCCTGTTAAGATTCCGGCCTTTGTCTGTCAAGTGATATTCTATGTTCAGGGGTGTTTTGGAGGTGATCACCTTTTCTATAAGTTCATCTTTTTCAAGCTGACGCAATTTGTCTGATAATACCTTACTACTGATTTTGGGATTATTCTTTAAAAAATCATTGAAGTGTGTGCTGCCACAGAACATATCTCTGATAATGTTAAGTGCCCATTTTTTGCTTATTAATCTGATTGCTTTATCGATTGGACTGTTCTCTAACTCTCCCATGAATTCTCACCTGGTTACCATATGGTAAGATTAAGTTATTAAATAACCTTTTGTTATTAGGGGGTGCAAATACGGCTTTGGAGAATGCGTTCAAGTTCTGGTATGGGGTTGGTAATTTTTTGAATTACTTCCATTACATCCGGATCGGATTATTCTGAAAGTCCAAATGGAGAGTAAAATATGGCAAAATTCACAAACAGCTTAATTGGCGAAGCATTGGTAGGAGAAGGACCAGAAGTTGCACACATCGATCTTGTTATCGGTACAAAGGGAAGTGCAGTTGAGACCGCGTTCATGAACGCACTTGCAAACCCGCAGCAGGGTCATTCCCCATTACTTGCAGTCCTTGAACCAAATGTTATGCCAAAACCTGCAACACTTCTGGTGAACAAGGTAACCATCAAGAATGTATCCCAGGCTTCCCTGATGTTCGGACCTGCACAGGCAGCTGTTGCAAAAGCTGTAATGGACAGTGTAGCTGATGGCGTCATTCCAAAAGAAGAAGCAGAGAATCTTCTCATCATTGTTTCAGTCTTCCTTGAATGGGATGCAACAGACAAGGAAAAGATCTACGAGTTCAACTACGAAGCAACAAAGATGGCAATAAAGCGTGCTGTTGACGGAAAACCAACAGTCGATGAAGCACTTGCAAAGAAGGACTCTGCAGAGCACCCATTTGCTTAAATCAATGATCTCCTGCGAGTAAATTCGCAGGATATCATCATAAATTACACTTTTTATTTTTCATTATTATTGATTTGCTGATCATAGATCCTCATTAGCCTACACTATTAAATGTAAACTATCTTTCCAGCAGGTTGAGTCATTTCCAGATCACTGAATAAATAGTATTATATAGTGTTCCATGAACATTTATTATGGTACTTTAAAGGGTGAGTGTAATGCTATCAAAAGAGGAACTTCTCGGTCAGGCATACGAATCATTTGTGGAAATTGATGAAAATAGGGTATTCGAGGTCATTGAAAAGTGGTTTGAAAGCGGCTATGACGTGAAAGACCTTCTGGAAAAATTCGTTGAGGCTCTGACTGAGATCGGTAGAAGATTTGAAGAAAAAGAGTATTTCCTTGCCCAGTTGATGAATTCAGCTTCTCTTCTTGATAAAGCGAACGATCTCATTGCTGAAAGGCTGGCTGAAAGTGGGATAAAGGTCGAAAGCAAAGGAACTGTTGTCATAGGCACTGTCAGGAATGACACGCATGATCTGGGGAAGAACATTGCATCAAGTATGTTACGAATTGCAGGCTTTAATGTGATCGATCTGGGTAAGGACCTAGGTCCATCAGAGTTTGTCGATGCAGCAATTGAGAATGAAGCTACCATCATTGCAGCATCCTCTATGACAAGCACGACAATGAACAATCTCAGGGAGATCATCGATCTCTTGAAAGAAAAAGGAATTCGGGATGATGTAAAAGTAATGGTCAGTGGTGCTCCTGTTACGCAGGAATATGCTGACAAGATCGGTGCTGATGCCTGTGTCAGGACTGCTAAAGAAGCTGTGGATGCTGCTGAAATACTTATCAGATGCCATAAGGAATGACTGACTGCTGCATTTAGATAGCGTTTTCCTACTGGGTTTTATTTGTATTTGTAGATTTCAAAAACCCTCTTTTGCTCTTTTTTTAATTATGGTACTTTCTGGTTCTGATCAATTAAAATAAAGATCGTTCCAAAAACTATTTACCCTAGTAACATGTCTAACGCAACCAACCGGCTACATTAAAAAAATTGGCACCCGGTGATGGAGCCCGTGGAAATTAACGCATCAGTCATCTGATTTTCTGGATCTGGTCTTTGATAGCCACAGGTTTAGTCCATGTATCCTGAGTCATTTCTATGTCTGTATGATGCTTTTTTCGATCTCGTGCTTCATAAATCAAAAAATGAATCGATTTAAAGACTTGATCTAATGACAACTGAACATAAAATAAAAAAATATTTTGAAGAATCGTTTTTGAGTGACCTTAAAGCAGGTTTCATCACTGCGGTCGTAGCGCTTCCTCTTGCAATTGCATTCGCTCTGGCATCCGGGGTAGAACCTGTAATGGGACTTTATACTGCAATAATTGCAGGTGCTCTTGTCTCCTCTTTTGGCGGTTCACGTTATTCCATATCAGGGCCTACAGGGGCCATGACCGTTATCATTCTCTCAACGGTCAATACTCATGGTGTGGAAGGTTTGTTGCTTGCAGGATGCTTAGCGGGTATCTTCCAGATACTGTTCGGTATAATGAACCTGGGTAAAGTGGTGAAGTATATCCCATTGCCCGTGATCTCCGGTTTTACAAGTGGTATCGGTGTGATCATATTGATCGGCCAGCTTTCCAATTCCTTTGGACTTGTACTTCCTGCACGTGAGCATGTCTGGGAAACTGTGTATGATGTATTTGTAGCTCTTGGAATGGCGAACACCACAGCTATCCTCATCTTTAGCGGTACCATTGCACTGATGCTATTGCTTCCAAGGATACTATCCGGGTCAAGATACCTGAACAATGTTCCAGCATCCATTGTGACGCTAATGATCTCTGTGGTTCTTACGTATTACTTTCATCTTGAGGTTCCAATAGTAGGCGACATTCCGGGGAATATCCCGCAGTTTCACATGCTGAACTTCGATCTTGAGCTCATATATGCTGTTCTTCCGGCTGCCTTTACGATAGCTCTGCTGGGAACCATAGAATCGCTTCTATGCGCTGTGGTCTGCGATGCAATGACAACTACAAAACATAACAGTAAAAAAGAGCTTATTGGTCAGGGTATTGCGAATGTGGTTCTTCCTTTCTTTGCAGGTATTCCTGCAACGGCAGCAATTGCAAGAAGTGCAGTAAATATCAGGGAAGGCGCCAGGACACGTATGTCAGGAGTAATACACTCTCTGATATTGTTTGCTATTCTCATATTCTTCGGACCGATTGCAAGGTACATACCAAAGGCCTATCTTGCAGGTATCCTGATACTGGTTTCTATAAAAATGATCAACATTGAAGAGATCAGGACCACTATGAGGATTAGCAAGATGGACACCTTCGTCCTGCTTTCGACCTTTGCACTGACCGTGCTGACAGATCTTGTATTTGCCATTCAGGCAGGCATGTTCCTTTCAATAATACTGCTGTTCATAAGGCTGACAAATATGATCGATATTCATACAATGGAAAACTATGACCCATCAGAAGGTATCAATGCTACGATACTTTCCGACCCATATCTCCATGATAATGTAGCTGTCTACACGATCAATGGTCCGTTCTTCTTTGGAGCGATGAACGTATTCGAGCACAAGGTCGATGAACAGATCAATATGAGAAAGAAGTATGTCGTGATCAGGATGCGGTATGTTCCTTTTATCGATACCACGGGTATAGAAAGGCTGAAAAGCTTTATTCTAAACCGTAATAAGTTGGGGGATCATGTCTATCTCACAAGCGTTCAGCCGGAAGTAATGGCTGCTATCAACTCTGATACGGCTCTTAGTGAAATGGTAAAGGAAAAAGATGTGCTTATATTCCAGAGGACGCAGGAAGCTCTTTCTTATCTGAGTTCCTCCGGGGAAGGTGGAAAATAAGCTTCTATCTGGTCATTTGAAGATGATCATGAACTTACTATCCTGATTCTCATCCAATATTAGGATATTATGGTGGAATAAGGAGCATGCTCTCCTTATTCTCCCTTTTTTTTATTGATCAGGGATGTTCGAATCTTCGAAAAGCTTTTACTTGTTACTGCATTTATGCAGGGTCTTTAAGATCAATAGGTTATTTTTTTCGATTATTTAATAACTTTAATATAATATAATAACTAAAAATCTATACTTCCAAAAAAGGAGTATAGAAATGTTACAAAAAACAATCCTTATCTTATTTTTAGCAATATTCCTGGTATCTTCCGGCTGTACGGATTCCACTGAAGAACTTGCAGGGTCTGTGGATGAGATCGCTACGGCTGCAGCAGAGGTGTCAGGTGCAATAGAAGAGATAGAATCCGAGTTGAGTGAATTGGACAAGGTCAACCAACCTGTGGTAAGTGTTCCATCTGATATCGATGATATGGATAATGTGGATGATACTACAACAACACCTGAACTTGAAGGTTCAGCATCCGATGCGAAAGATCTTCGGATAGGGGCTTTCAACATACAGGTGTTCGGTGTGACAAAGGCATCAAAACCTGATGTCATGCTGGTGCTTGCAGACATCGTCCGCACCTATGATGTCATAGCTATCCAGGAGATCCGCGATTCCTCGCAGACCGCACTTCCTGAACTTGTGGACCTTGTGAACAGTGACGGCTCACAATATGATTATGTTGTAAGTGAGCGGCTTGGGAGGACTTCCAGCAAGGAGCAGTATGCCTATATCTATGACACCACCACAGTTGCCGTAACGGGCACACCTGAAACATATCCTGAACCTGAAGGTACCGATCCGTTCCACAGGCAGCCATATATCAGCTCTTTCAGTGCAATAGAAGGTGATTATGATGCAGTCCTTATGGTGATCCACACCGACCCGGACGAGGCTACCGAAGAGATCAACGCTCTTGATGATGTGCTTGAATATGCACAACAGTCCTATACTGATGAAGGGGACTTTGTCATCATGGGTGACTTCAACGCTGACGGTAATTACTTTGATGAGGACTCATCCAGTGATCTTGATGGGTATTTCTGGCTGATCGATAATAGTCTTGATACTACCACAAAGAGCACTGACTATACCTATGACAGGATAGTGCTGACCGATGCTTCCGACCTTAGCGGTGAAAATGGTGTGTTCAGATATGATCTTGAATACGGTCTTTCCGAAGAGATGACAGTGGCTGTATCGGATCACTATCCGGTCTATATGGAGATCAGTTGCTACGGTGACAGCGATCTTTAAGAATTGGTGTTGAATAATTTATTCCTGAGCAGTGATGAGAAATTCTCATCACGCATTCTTTTTGAATCTGGAATCAGTATCTTCATTTCAAATGATCGGCATTGTTCCTGAACTAAGCTATCCGAAATTATGCCTTGCCTGCATGTTTTTTCAGGTATCAGGAAGATTGCTATGGCTTTCTGCATAAGAGAAGAACAAGTAAAAGGTATGCAAATATCGCGGCAAATATCAAAGGTAGAAGTACATCAAAATATATGTGTACTGAATTCCAGTAAATTGTGCAGAATGTGAATAGGACTAGTATTATTGCGATCAACATACTGGCGATCTTTTTCATGGGCTGTACAAACGAATAAATTGCATATATATTTTGTACACATATTTTCTATATGCTATATATCAGTATATAGTAAAACCCTGCGAGCAAGAATCAATCTATTAAATTATCTAAGCTTAACAGTTCAATTGCAATAAACACGAATATCAGTGTATGGGGAGTACAATGTTCGAGCAATATGTGCTCATAATTTGTTATGGAAATTCTTCATGCCATACCTGATCTGTTCAAACAATTAATTAAAAATATAAAACTACCAATTCGGCGGAAATTGGTAGTTTTTGGTAGTTGATATTTTTTTAAAGTTATTCTTATACTGCCAGTGAGTTCATGATCATGCCTACGATGATCAACACAACTGCACCCACGATCCAGAACTTGATTATCTCTCCCATTGGCAATTTCATTGCTATCGGTTCTGAAATACTGCACTGTGGTATTGCCTGTGGAATGGCAGCTGAAGTGGAAGGGGTTGGTGCAGGTCTGGTTGCTGATGCTTGAGCAGCTGGCTGACGTGTAGTCTGTTCCATAGTGGGAGTTGCTACCCTTTGCTCAGTCTGCTTTTTAACAACGACCGGCTCCTTCTTTGCTCTTGTAGGAGTTTCTTCCGGGGCACTGGCTGGTATGTCTGGAGTAACTGTTTGATCTTCTGTTTCAGTTAGTTCTTCCACAACGACGTTTGTTTCCTGTTGAGGTGATGATGCTGAACTTGTGCTGAAGCTTTCTTCTTCTTTTTTAGCTTCATTTTCCTTTGCGATCTCAAAAATAGCCCACTTCTCGTTGTTTGAACCGGGTATTTCAGTGCCCTGGTCAGGTTCGTTAAAAGAGGTGTCAAATGGAATACTTCCATTACTTTCAGGTGTTGAGAATGTGTTTTCTTCCACTAATTGTTCTTCCTCTTCTAAGGCCATGGTGTCTGGGGTAAAACTATCGGAACCAAATGTATCGCTTTCTGTATAGCTTCCAGATCCCTGGCTGAAAATGCCGGATGAGCCTTCAATGTCGTCTGCTCTTGCTCGGCTTCCCATGGCAGCATCTATCATGCCAAGCTCGTCCTGTGCATCTGCCAGAAGTCTTAATGCTTCCACGTTTTCCGGTTCTATCAACAGGCATTTCGTGAAGTACTGTACTTTTTTATCCAGGCTTTTTGTTTGCACACCAAGGTCGAACCAATTCTTAGCGCTCTGGTCTTTTTGTTTATCCTTTAGCTTATTAATAAGATCCATCCGATTACCTCTATAAGGGCAGCCCTCATGTCATCTCCACAGCTCATCTGTGGAAAGACCTGCCCATTATTATAATCTTTGAAACCTATAAATATATGTGCCTTGATGCAAATTGATTTTCAGATTACTTTTGTCTTAATATGAAGTGCGTGGCCAGTTTCAAGATAAATGCATACAATACAAATAAATATTAAGCCGGGTAAAATAATATAATATCCATAACAGGCACAGAACCTGTGTCGGGGGATCTCTTGTGTTCGAGTTAAGCATAGCAATGCGTCATATCAACTCACGCCGGCGGCATACTCTGTTCTCTCTTCTTGCCGTTGCACTGGCAGTTGCTACCATAGTTGTCCTCATGTCAATGGTCTCAGGGGTTCAGGAGGAACTTATCGAGATCACTATTGAGAATGCTCCGCATATTGTTGTCAGCCCACAGTCGGATGCTGAAGAGGATCTCCATTTGTACAATTACCTGATGGATGTCATCATACAGAAAGAAGGGGTTGTTGCAGTATCTCCTTATCTTTCAGGCCAGGCGGCTTTGAAATATAGGGACAATGCAGAAGGCGTATTGCTCAAAGGTATAGAACCGCATGCTGAAGAGAGAGTAATGCGGGTAGGTGACGACATTGTCTCAGGTAGTTTTGTGGACCTTTCCCTTACAGGACATGGTATTGTCCTTGGCGATGAACTTGCAGACAATCTCGAAGTGCGTGTTGGGGACAACGTTGAGGCTGTTTATCCGGGTTCACCTACGAGATCCTTCAAGGTAGTTGGTATTGTAGACACCGGAACTGCCAGTGACGAAAGTCTCGCATATGCAAGGCTTGGGACCCTGCAGGACCTCTTCCGAAAGAACGGGGTTGTGACGTCCATCGGTGTCAGAGTGACTGATCCTTACCAGGCAGAAGGTATAGCGGCTCTTATTGAGAGTGAGACCGGTACTGATGCGGTTAGCTGGACCGAGGCCAACAAGGATATCCTCGAGCTGCTCAACACTCAGAAAGTGTTCGTGTGGGTATTCTATGCTCTAATCTATGTGATCGCAGGTTTTGGTATTGCTAATACACTGATAACAGTAGTTATGGACAAGAAAAAAGAGATCGGTATGCTTAAGGCAATGGGAGTTTCCAGAAAGAGCATCACGTCGATCTTCCTTTTAGAGTCAGCTTTCCTTGGAGCATCCGGTGTGGTAGTGGGCTGTATAATTGGATACATAGCATCAGTGGCTATCGGGGCTTACGAGCTTGAGCTTCCAAGTGAGGTGTATCTTGGCCTGACTACAATGCCAATGAAAATAGAGGCCATTAATTTTGTTTATGCTGCAGGCTTTGCTTTTATCCTGAATCTCATTGCAGGAGTTTATCCTGCAAGACGTGCTTCAAAACTTGATCCTGTAGAAGCAATTGAGAATGAGTGAGCTTGCTGGATGCTTTTCCAGCAGTATCTGGTCCGGTCACAATGTTCAGTATGAATACTCCTATAACTACGAGCAAGATGTCTGTGGGCCTTATTGTGACCGGAATCGTTATTGCAAGATCGAGAGTTCTGTCTGCTTCCTTTTTGATCTTATATGCCTTGCTCACAGGATGTTCGGGATATCTGGTATGTATGGAACGATGCGGAAGAACATTGAACCTGAAAATATCAGAATGAACCAGATGAACGGTTCTCCGGCTGCAAAGAGGTAGCTCTTATGGTCTTTTCTTGACTTGTCGACCTTGTCCAGATAGTTCTGGGCGTAGAAAATTACCGGTACGATCATTAGTGCAGCGTATGGAAGAGCGCCTATGTATGCTTCGTAAATAAGCAGTATGACCGTTATGAAGTTGATGGCGATCAGGGTCATAAGACCTTTTCTGTATCCGTAGATGGCAGGGAATGTGCGAAGGCCTTTCTTCTGGTCACCTTCGATGTCCCTTATGTCAAAAAGGATCTGTATCCCTGTCATTCTCAGGAAGACAAAAGCAGAGATGATCATTGCTTCTGATGTTATTGGATATGAGTAGTAAATGAACATGACATAGACAAGTATGGCCCATACCAGTGATACAAAAATATTCTTAAATGCTGTTATTTTTTTTGTCAGACCTTTAAAATATGCCTGATATGTCAATCCGAGGATCAGGATAGCAAATCCTATCAGCATGTTCGGTATGTCACTATAGAGCACATAGATGGAAGCGATGGATATGATGGACCCGTATAATATGTAGGTTATCGTCTTTGAATCATTTTTTCGGAAATAGTTTGCACGCGTTGAATTTGTTTTCTCGTCATCTTCTGTTCCATTGAAATAATCGTACAGGTAGATTATGTAAAATGTAAGGTAGATTATGACCAGGAAATCCCATGTTATGGGGATCGCGAAAAGGATCGAGCACATGAATGCAACACAAATTGCACCGAATGCAAAAAGATGTCCTCCATATATGAAATCATTCCATAGTTCTTTTATAATAACTAAAGTTTCTCTATATATTCTGTCATTTCTTGTTATATTACCTACTTCGTTCATGTTTCCCCTCTAAAAATATAATACATGATCACGAAGTAGCAATATATGTTCATCAAATAAATTTTATGTATTCAAAATTATAATTCATGGCATTATATTTCATAAATGTGAACTTTTAATGGGATTTTGGAAGGATACAAAAGCAGTATTTTTTCGTCCCGGTCTTTTTTGTCGAAGAGCTGATGGGAAATAATTTAAAGATTGAATTCAATGAGACCTGAAAAGGTGATCATCTCATGAAATACTGGCAGCCAAAATTTGAAACAATGGAGCACAATGAACTTCGGGAACTGCAACTTAAACGTTTAAAGAAAACGGCTGCTGCAGTCTATGATAATGTTCCTTTCTACAGGGAGAAGTTCGATGCTTTGGGCATAACTCCTGATGATGTCAAGTCCTTGGATGACATTAAAAAACTGCCAACTACCCGAAAAACAGACCTTCGTGACAACTATCCTTTTGGTCTTTTTGCTGTTCCTAAGAAGGACATTGTTCGTATCCATGCTTCTTCCGGTACAAGCGGTAAACCTACTGTGGTCGGTTATACTGCCAATGACATCAACACCTGGGCAGATATGATGGCACGTAATTTCACAATGGTAGGACTTGATGCTACTGATACTTTCCAGAATGCTGTTAATTATGGTCTTTTCACTGGTGGCCTTGGTTTCCACTATGGTATTGAGAGACTGGGCGCCATGGCAGTTCCAAGCGGAACAGGAAATACCGTCCGCCAGATCGAAATGATGGAGGACTTTGGTGTTACTGCTATTCACTGTACTCCTTCTTATGGCCTTTACCTTGCAGAGACCGTCAGGGAAATGGGTGTCATTGATAAATTATCATTGCGTGTAGGATGCTTCGGTGCAGAACCGTGGTCTTCCAGCACAAGAAAAGAACTTGAATCTGCTTTTAACATTAAGGCATACGACTCCTACGGTCTTTCTGAAATGATGGGTCCCGGCATTGGATTTGAATGTCCGGAGCAGGATGGTCTTCACATCTGGAGCGACCACTATATTGTAGAGATCCTTGATAAAAATGGAGAGGAGGTTGCAGAAGGCGAGAAAGGAGAGATCGTACTCACCTCCCTTACAAAGGAAGCACTACCTGTTATCAGGTATCGTACCGGAGATATTGCCAGGCGCCTGAAAAGTGAGTGTGCCTGTGGACGTACCACTGATCGTATCTCAAGGATCCTTGGAAGAGCAGATGATATGCTCATTGTAAGGGGCATCAATGTGTTCCCATCCCAGATCGAGGATGTACTTGTCAGGATCGAGAAGATCACTGACCAGTTCGAGATATATCTTGACAGGAACAAGAAAAAGCTGGACGAGATCACTGTAAGAGTCGAACTTGATGAAGATGCTTTCACCGGTGAGATCGGGGACCTTGCAACAGTAAAAAGGGTTGTTGAAGGCGAACTCAAGAGCGTCCTGAACATCAGGGCAAACGTTGATCTTGTAGAAAAGGGCACTATTCCCAGAAGCACAGGTAAGGCCAAGAGGGTCTTTGACAGAAGGGAAGCTATCTAACCCTTCATTATTTCATATTATTTCCAGAGGTTAAAGTATGGTACACATTATGGAGATCCTTGGAAAGACAAGGGTTGTCGTCGAGGATGGAAAGGTTGTCGAAGTTGGCGAGCCACAGCTCCAATGGTGTCCTCTTTTTGAAAAGGCAAGAGGTATCAAAAAGATCACCTGTGAGGCTGTAAAGGAGAACATGGAGTTTCGCATAAGGGACTTTGGTCTTTTTACTGAGGACCGTAAACTTGAGATGGATGTCTTTGTGGGTTTTGGTGCTTCAGAAGTTATGATGACCGGACTGAACCGTGACATGCTGGACACCACGATAACCGTTTGTGATGGTGCAGGTACTGTAATTACCAATAATCCAACCCTTGTTCAGGGAATGGGTGCAAGGATATCAGGTCTTGTGGAGACCGAACCTATTGATAAGGTCATCAACGGTATCGAGGACAGGGGAGGCATCGTGCTCGATCCTTCAAGTGCAAGTATTGATCCTGTCGGTGGTGTTTTGAAAGCAAGTAACCTCGGCTTCAAAAGGATCGCAGTGACTGTGGTCGACCCTTCTACTGCAAGGACCCTTCGTGAGATCGAGAAAGAGAATGACCTTGAACTTATGATAATCGGTGCACATACAACAGGTCTTAGCAGGGAAGATGCTCTCGAGATAATCAAATATCTTGATATCATAACTTCATGTGCTTCAAAGAACATAAGGGATACAATAAAGCCTCTGGTACAGGTAGGAACTGCTGTGCCTTTATTTGGACTCACTCAAAAAGGAAAGGAGCTGTTGCTTGAACGTGCCAAGGAAGTAGAAAGTCCGATCCTTGTAAACACAATGCCACTGCCAATGCTTCCTGAAAAGAAGCAGCCGAAAAATCTTGTCTGATCTTTTCGGCAAAATCTTTTTTATGATCCTTAATGACCACTTGCAGAACGAGTGCAAAAAATTGATAAATATAAGATATCAGGTCTGATATCACATATCATAAGTTGTTATTTTCTCGTCCTTTGCATCAGAGATCGTTGCAGTTATCATCTTGAACTTTGGTACTCCTGTACCATCGTCAGCGGATACAAGTGCATTTGACCAAGGGCTGTTTGTCATGTAGGCAATGCCTTCATGTGCCTCCTCATATTCGGATAGCTGAACAGAAACCACGATCCTTGCAAGTGTGTTCTTCAGGATAGCATGACCGTTCTCCTTGAATCCCATCTTTTTCATGTCATTTGCGTCTATCTTTATGACTGCTGAACGGTTGAGGTATTCCTCTCCGCTCCTTGAGGACTCAAGAGCAGTGTTCTGGAATATGTCCCGGTATGTTATGATCTTAATGTCATATTCAGGAGCTGCAAGAAATTGTCCAAATCCCATTATAATGCCTCCATGATGCGGCTAAGTATCTCTTCATCGCTCAGATCGTCAGTGGGTATCATCGGCTTGAACTCGACCTCAACACCGTCCATTCTTATGGCAGTGCCACCACATTCAGAACCACTGGTAACAGAAGCTATTGCTACCTTCGCTTTTCTGGACGTCATTGTCACACAGGGATCGATGGTTATCACAGGGATGTCAAGAAGTTCTTTAGCAATAGTTCCCGGCAGGCTTGACATTGGATCAGATCCTATTATAAGGGCTGCGTCCACACTCTTTGTTCTCAATAGTTCAACAATTGAGCATTGCGGACCATGCTCGACATCACTTTCCTGGAATCTTGCACGATTGATGTATCCCGTTTCTTCATGCAGGTTATGATCAAATCCACGCATGTTGTACTGTCCCACCATTGGTATCAGGTGGAAATTAGAGACCTCGTTGAGCTTGTTCATCAATCTGACAAGAGGTTCAACATCAGGAATGGAATATATCAGTCCAAGACCGACACATATGGTACCGAACTTTGCTTTCTTTAACATGTTGGCAAGTTCCAGTATCTTCTTTGGTCCCATTCCAAAGGAGACCTTCGGGACCTTTCCTGACAATGCAGCGACAAGTGCATCGATCAGTTCCTCATCTGCCTGTGGTGGTATCTGGTAGAACTTGTCCCCGCATATGATGGCGGTATCAGATTTTCTCACATCGATACAGATAGCGGTCCTGTCTTCTTCCCAGCCACGCTGCCTTTCTTTTCCGCGAGGGAAGTATGTGTATTTTGAGAGATGACGTGGATGTGAGTTTGAAGGGTCTGCACCCCAATAGACAATCACGTCAGAATAATCTTTCACTTCATCCAGTGTGCATGTTTTGATCCTGTCTCCAAGGATCGCTTCAATAACGGGTCCCTGACAGAATGAGGATGTATCATCAATATATGCATTTGTCGTTTTTGCCAGCTCTATAGCTTTTTTCTGGGCACTGGTGGTAGAGTTTCCCATGCCGAAAATCAGGGGATTGCTGGCATTTTTAAGTATACTTGCTGCTTCCTTTATCGCATCATCGATGTTGACATTGCTTCCATCAACTTTGCACTCTGCAGGCTCAGCGCACTCTTTTAGGCGGGCTACACCCTTTAAGCAGGCATTGTTAATTTTTGAGAGTTTTTTATCAGTTATTTCTATTTCGATATCATCGCAAAGAAGTGCACAACCTGTACAAACGTAATATTCCTGTTCCACTTATCTCACCACGTAGTTTCAGACGAACTCTATTGCTTTTGTCGGACATGTCACTATGCAGCCGTTGCACATTATCTTGTTCTTTCCAAAACGGCGGCACTGGTTAACATTGGAGAGACGTACAACACCATCCTCAACTCGCAGGATGACATTTTCACTGGTAGGGGCTTTTCCTGAACCTGCACCATGAGGGTCTTCTGCGACGTTTACAGGGCAGGCGACCACACAGTTACCGCATCCAATACATTTTTCCGTATGGACGATCATCCCGGATTCAGAGGCTTCGCCTGAGGGTGTGATCATTTGTGAGAGCTTCTCATAGTTTTCCTTGAACTTGTCCTCTTTAAGGGGTGGACAGTCATCTATGGTAACTTCTCTTGAAAGAAGGGCAGCTCCAAAAGCCATGCAGGTGGCTTTCCCACATTGTTTACAGTTCGTTTTTGGGAGAAGCTGATATATCTCCAATGCATTTGTCATAGGTTCACCTGATAAATATTCTCATATCAATAAAAGATCAAAAAAGGTGTTCGATCTTAATCTTCATCATTATCTTCATCTTTTTTGAAGAACAGATCACAATGACAGGAACCATCGGTCTCGATCTCATCCTTATGGTATATGCAAGGACAAATTATCTTTTTGTCTTCGAGTTCATCGCCTGTGACTATCCTGCAGGGGCAGTAGTTCTTTCCGTGAGTGTCCTTGTTCTTTGCTATTCCTTCGAGGACAAGGTCCCTCATCTCTTCATCAGGGTTAAGCATATAGCCGGCTTTATCGGCATATTTGGTAGTCCATGCATGGACATCTTCTTTTTTAGTTTTACCTTCGCTCATAATTCTCACTCTGAATAAGTGATTCTTAATACATCATTCCAAAAGAGTTTCAAGCTTCTCTTTCAGCTTCTCTTCTTCGACAAATCCAACTACGTTTGTCACCATTTCCCCACTCCTGAAGAACAAAAAGGTTGGTACGCCCACGATCTTGAACTGCTTTCCGATCCCAGGTGAGTTCTTGAGATTGATTTTTACGAACTTGATCTTTCCGTCATATTCTGCTGCTACCTTTTCAAAGATCGGCGCCATTTTTCTGCATGGCGGGCAGGTCTTTGTAAAGCAATCCACTATGACAGGTAAATGTGAATTCACGACCTCATTATCGAATGCACGTGTATTTATTTCGTAAAGGTTCGTACTGATCTCCTCTACTATTGGTTCGCTGCTTACAGTTGCCTTTTCTTTCCCAAACAGGTTGCTGATAAAGTTTCCCAATCCCATATATTACACCTTCTTGCTCCAGGTTTAAGCTTAAGCTAAAGTTATCTTACAAATAAATTTGTCTGCAATGCCTGTCAGTAGCTCTAATATCCATTGATATTTTAACACTTTCCTTTATAGAACATAAATAAAGCATATCTGAAAGTACATATCTATTTCGATATTGATCTCTGAGGTTATGTGATGGCATTGAGTGGCAGGCTCTCAAATTAATTTCAAGAATTCTATATTCTCAGTATATAGCTATTCTGACATAAACGTAACTGCATATAAACCGTATTTTCCGAAACAGCTATATTTTTTACAAACATTTTTATAATATAAATAAAAAATTAATCTTATAATAATTATAGTTATAATTACAATCATCTAGTACTGCTGGGGAGTGGGAATGATAAGTAAGAAAGAAGATTATATTGACATTGTTTTGGATTCTATTATCTCGGCTGTAGTTGTTATTGATGGCAAAGATCATGTTATAGTTGATATTAATGAGACAGCTACTAAGATGATCGGAATTCCAAAGGAAGATCTCATTGGTAAAGTATGTCACAAATATATTTGTCCTACTGAGATCGGACATTGCCCTGTATCTCATCCGGGTCAACTTATAGATCAATCTGAACGCATTCTTCTGAATTATAAGGGCGAATCAGTTCCTATTCTGAAAAGGGTCAAGAAGGTAGAGAAGGATGGTCATATGTACCTGATCGAGAGCTTTATAGACGTTTCAAGCCTTAAAGAAGAAAAAGAGGAAATTTTAATAAAAAAAGGTAATTGATTCTTCAATTAATGCTATTGCAATGGCAGATCTTGAAGGGTGCCTGACCTATGTTAACTCTTCCTTCCTTGATCATGGGGCTATGATGATAAAAATGAGGTTCTTGAACGAAACAGTGCAAATTTACAATATATTTATCATCACATCTAATTAAGGATGATGTTGGAGATCCGGTTTGTCTGATGGTTTCTTTTTTGTGTGTCACCAATATTGATGAGGCAAACCTGGGCATCAAGTAAAGGCTTGAAACTGGAATGAGCATAGTTTCGCTTTCTTTTCTGGTCACATCTATTAAAAAGTATTGATGAGTTCATAATATAGTTCTTGATATCGTCTGCTATATATGAAATAATATAGCCGGAGTTCTATTTTTGGGTCAGGTAATGACGGGAATCAGATGCATAACATGTTTGATCACTGAATTAAATGGATTAATCGTCAAAAGATGATCTTCAGTTCATCCGGACAATATATTTTTTAGTAGATCAACAAATTTCAATTGTAAATCGATCTATACTTAATATGACTAGCATAGGTTCTGTAATAAAATTACTATTTTTCTATTTTATCATAAAATTTAATGGCAAAGTTTATAGTAATTAATGGTATATTCAATAGAGTCATCATCATAATGTACTCACAAAATAGGGGGATAAACGATACACAATGAAGAAAAAATAGTTGATATTATTTTGGATTCAATTATCTCGGGTGTTGTGATCATTGATAGTAAAGATCATGTTATAGTTGATGCGAACGAAACAGCTGCAAACATGATCGGACTGCCAAAAGAAGAGATCATTGGTAACGTGTGTCATAAATATATCTGCCCCGCTGAGGCCAGTCAATGTCCTGTTGCTCACCCTGGACAAATTTTAGACCGATCTGAATGTGTAGTTTTAAATTATAAGGGTGAACCAATTCCAATTTTGAAAACGGTCAAGAAGTTTGAGAAGGGTGACGATCTATATTTTATCGAGAGCTTTATAGATATTTCAAATCTTAAGGACGCAGAAAAAGATCTTTTAGTAAAAGAGAAGGCTATCGATTCATCGATCAATGCTATTTTTCTTGCTGATCCTGAAGGGAATCTTACCTATGTTAATCCTTCTTTTCTTGAATTGTGGGGTTATGATGACGAAAAAGAGATTCTTGGAAGAACTCCTGTAGAATTGTGGTAGGATAAAAGCATAGCAAAACAAGCAAAAAACGAATTATTCTCTGAAGGTAGCTGGACTGGAGAATTACTTGCCAGAAAAAAAGATGGTACTGATTTTTCAGTAAATTTATCAGCTAACGTTATATCTAATGAGCTAGGGGATCCGATTTGCATGATGGCTTCTTTTGTGGATATTACTGAGATCAAAAAAGCAAACCTGCTTATCGAACGAAAGCTCGAAATTCAAAGAACTATATCTTCTATTTCTTCCATGTTCGTATCTCCTAAAAATATTGATGATACTATTAATGTAGCTCTTCAAAAGATCTGTGAATTATGTGGGTGCAGCAGAAGTTACATTTTTAGATTCAGTAATGACGGGGAATGGATGAATAATACTCATGAATACTGTCCTGTGGGTGTTACTCCACAAAAGGACAGCCTTCAGGATCTTCCGGTAAGTATGTTTCCCTGGTGGATGGACAAACTCCATAAAGACGAGTTGATCCACATTACAGATGTTTCAACTTTGACAGAAGAGGCGTCTGCAGAGAAAGAGATCCTTGAAATGTAGGATATAAGATCTCTGATAGTTTTGCCTTTGTATATGAATAATCAATTGATAGGTTACCTTGGTCTTGATGATGTCCTAAATGCCGGGGAGTGGACAAAAGAAGATCTCGATATTCTTAATATGGTTTCTCAGATCATAGGTGCAGGTCTTGAATGCAAAAATGCTGAAGATATGCTTATAGCTGCAAAGATCGCTGCTGAAAATGCCAATCGGGCCAAGACCGAATTTATAGCAAATATGAATCATGAGCTGAGGACTCCTCTCAATTCGATCATAGGGTTCTCGGATGTTCTGTACAATGAGAATTTTGGTACTTTAAGTGACATCCAAAAAAAATATCTGTCAAATGTTATTAAAAACGGCAAACATCTTTTAGAAATAGTCAATGATCTTCTTGATATTTCAAAGATCGAAGCTGGTAAGATGGAGCTTTTCCCTGAAAAATTTGCCATTCTTGCTATCATCAATGGGATAACGTCGACCATGATGCCTCTTGCAAAAAAGAAGAATATTGAACTGAAATACAGCATTAACATGGAAGATTTTTCTATAGTGGCAGATCCATTGAAGCTCAAGCAGATACTCTATAATCTTGTAAGCAATGCGATCAAGTTCACCGATCAGGGTGGTTCTGTGACAATAGGGGTGGAAAGGTCTGACAAGTTAATTTCTATTTTTGTAGAAGATACTGGCGTAGGCATCTCACAAAAAGACCGGGGTAAATTGTTCTATCCTTTCATTCAGGTGGATTCCTCAACTTCAAGTGAATATGGTGGTACAGGGCTTGGTCTTGCTCTTGTTAAGAAGTTTGTGGAAATGCATGGCGGGAATGTCCGGGTTGAAAGCGAAGTTGGAAAAGGCAGCAAGTTCACTTTTACGATACCAGTTGATGACGAGATCATCAGTGAATAATTCCGCTTTACTTTTTTGAATTATAAGTCATATATGGTGATAACTTTTGATGGATGCATATCAATGTTATCTGTTTCCTTTAAATACTATCAGATATTACAAAGTGACCATCATGTCAAAGAGCAATATCTCCAGAAGACAGGCACAGTATGCAGGCTACATCTTTTTCATTCTTGCTTTCGTAGCAGTGGGCTTCCCTCTTATGGAACCACTCGGCTTTAAGATGCTTATTCTCATACCGGCAGCCTTTGCAATTGGAATGGTGGGCTTCTGGCTCGGTGGCCTCGTCCACAAGAAGATGCAGGATGAGTAATTTCAGACTGCAATAACTAAAATAGAAATTAATATGTTGTAGATACCACAGCATCAGATGAATTCCGGTTCATCCAGTTCAACATCCAGTACAGGTAGATCAATAGGCTCGCCATCAGCATTGTAACATTGCCAGCTGTTCTCATCATAAGGCTCTCCTACAATGATGTGATAGCTTCCTGTCTTCCCGAAGAGCCGGAGGTCGGCCTTTGAAGGAGTTATGTTAGGCCCGGGATGGCTATGTACCGATCCCACGGATGATACGTTTGGCATCATGAACAGCTTGATAACAGCATTCTGATCACTGGACTCGGTTCCCGGAAGTATGAGGACCTCTGCGATCACTTCTTTCTCCACCTGCAAAAGCCCGGCAAACTCGTTCGGGGCCGATGCCTTGCTGACACCCAGGATGAACTCCAGCGTTTCACGTGCAATGCCATTTACTTTCATAATAAGAAATTGTTTTCGAAGATGATATAGTTTTGCTGAAGTTTAAGTTATGGGGTACTATCTGCAACGGTTAGAAAAGCAGTAGATAGAGGCCTGCAGAGATAATTGCACCTATGAAGGTAGCTACAAAATTGACACCACTGTTAGATAACACTCCTCTACTCTGGAGGGTAGCACCCAGAAGGCTGTCAACATTCGTACCCAGGAAACCACCTGTGATGGTTATGAAAAGGGCTGCGGTGATATTGTCCACCATGCCGAAAGCCACTGCAAGGATAGCGATGACTGCAGATCCGCCTATGGATGAAAGTTCTCCAAGCAGGGTAACTCCGCCATCGATGCCGGTCCTGACAGTCTTGAGGGTGGTTATCATCCTTGGCTTCTGGTTGGAGGTCGTACCGATCTCGCTGGCAAGGGTGTCACCTGCAGCGGTTGCTACTGTACCAAGGTATGCGAAGATGATCAGTTCGCCATATTGCGGGTAGATCCCGTATGCGATGGCCAGTATGAGGGCTGCTGTACTGTTGCTGAAAACATTCTCGTAGGTTCGCACACCGCCCTTTGATTCTGCAATGCCCATGGATTCTTTCAGTTTGTACTTGTACTTGGTGAACATGCCTCCAAGTATGAAGAATGTCAGCAGCAGGACGAACCAGTAGATATTGCTGAACGCTATGATGAGGACACCGATAAGGGTGGCACTCAGGGATGCGGATATGTCTGCTATCTTTGCATAATACGCAAGGTATCCTAAGAACAATGAGAACAGAAGGGCGAATAATATCTGCTGGGGTGGTATGGAATAGCCAAAGGAGACGAAAAGCCACATTGCCATTCCTGCACCAAGCGGGATGGAAATATTCTCATTTATCCTGGATGGTATGGATTCGAAAAGTGCAGCCGTTATTGAGCCTATTACTGCTACAAAGAACACCAGATTATAGGATATGCCGGAATCCTGCCAGTAGACTATCCAGGCACCGGCGATGAATGCGAAGATAATTCCGGTGATAAGCATTGAGATGCTTGAAGGTATGAGATTCAGGACGTTGGTTTCATCTTTGTATTTCTTTGAAGGGTATTCATTCTTTGTAAGGTAAATATACTTTGATTTCATGTGGCAACGAACGATGGTTGCAACTCCCAGACCCATGGTCGATATGGTGATCGTCTGCCCTATCACAAAGAGCGGATATGTGGCAGAGAACAGGTTGAGCACAAAGCTTACCAGAAGCAGGATGAAGATCGAAACTACCAGATACTGAGGCGATCGTATCTTCAACATCGGTTCGAACATTCCCAATGCGTCTGGTCTGTCCTCAAGATACCTGATGGCTACAAATAAGGAGAAGAAGAGGCCGATAAGGACCTCCCAGCTGACGAAGGGGAACAGCAGGAACAGGAACATGAAGGCAAAGGACAGTATCAACTGCCCGTGTGCCTGTGGTTCAGCCTCTGCTATGTGATCCGGTATCAGTTTCATATTCATCGTTTTTAAATTATATATGTATCAGCTCTTTAAGCTGTATTCATTTATATATGTTCTGAAATGTTAAGACCCATTACTTCATCCAGATAACTGAAAACTTCCACAAGGTCATCATACTTCCCGGTTGCATAATCATCCAGCGGAGTCGCCATATTGTTAACAATAACAAGCTCCCCGCCGTTATCCAGCGTATACAACGGAAGCGTAGCCGCCGGCTGGACCACCAGTGTTGATCCCAGCACAATGATGAGGTCTGCCTTAGAGCTCTCCTCAATGGCCTTTTCGATCACATCATGCTCAAGCATCTCCCCATAGAACACAACATCCGGCTTGATCAGCCCCCCGCACTCATTGCACATGGGAATCTCTTCCTTCTCAAGAAGCCCCACAACTTCCTCAAAGGAATACTTCTTCCCGCACGCAAGACACGTATGCCTCGCCGGAGACCCGTGAACCTCGATAACGTTCTCAGAACCCGCCCTCTGGTGCAACATATCAATGTTCTGCGTGATCACCGCCTTAACGATCCCTCTCCTCTCAAGCTCTGCCAGGGCCTTATGGACGATGTTCGGCTCCTTCCTCTCAAGATCATATATCAGTCCCCTGGAATGCGTATAAAAATACGAAGGATCCTCGTTGAAGTAGTCTATTGAAAAGATCAGGTCCGCATCGAACTTGTTATAGATCCCGTCCTTCCCCCGGAAGTCCGGTATGCCTGAAAGCGTGGATATCCCTGCGCCAGTGAGGATGACGCAGTATTTTGATTTTTGCAGGAGGGTGAGGAGTTCTTGCATGAGTTAAGGTGGGGTGGTTATGGTATTTATAGGGTGCGTGGATGGGTTCGAATTATTCTACCTGAACATTTATGGGGGATATAGGTATCTTGAAATCAAGGTACTCAGAATTTTAGGAAGTAATTTGAGCTAAAAAAAGAAAATATTTTTTACCTTTTTAATCACTTCTCAAATGATATGAATCATCAATCTTTTTCATTTTTGTTCTTTTTAAAAGTGAGCCACATTTTTTACAAAATGTCCCAGTAGAGCATTCACTTTCGGGAATAATTTCTTTGCATTTTGCACAAATTACTACAATTTTCTCTTTGTCTATTTTATTCAATTCAGTTCTACTTTTAATATTAATACACGTCTCAAAAATAGGTTTAATAGAACTGAGTTTTTCTCTGAATATCTCATCATCATTTTCAAATAACGTACCTGTAAGTTCTATTCTAGGGGTTTCAATAGGATGAGATGTACCTCGGGATTTCTTTAAATTCAATCCATCTTCTCGAATCTTATCCACGATGAAAAAAATCTCATTGATTGACTCATTATCCAACTTATTTGATTGTATCTTAATTTCATTCTGATATTTAGGTGCTTGATTAAAATGTTTCTCCTTTATTTTACGTTCTACTTTTGTTAAAAAAGAGTCATCTAATCGGGTAATTTCATGAAGTAAATCGCTTTTTTCCTTGTTGTGGAATTCATGAAGAATGTTTTTTAACTGGTATACTGACTCTAACGTATTTACTGCAATCCCAATTATGATCTCTTCATCACTAGCAGAAACATAAATATTTGGTCCCCTACGGTTTTTTGCATCACTCATGCATGATTCAGAGGGCAATGGTAACATTAACCAACCTTCATTTGATACCCATTCTGATATTATTTCTTTATCCTCTTCAATAGGCTTTACAAGCTTATCACCAAGTACACTTTGTGCTATGCGATAGAATTCAACGTATCTTTCATTATTCATTTTTCTCTCCTTCTATCTAAATTGATCCAAAAAACAATCACATATTAATTCAATATTAACTTATTTATACATATAAATAGAATATGTTTTGAAGTTTGTCAATAAAACTAATTATTCTGAGGATCGATTCATGACAATAGGAAGAACAATTTCAATTTACCTGCCAGATGCCAATCCACAGGGAGTAAAAATATGTGAATTCTTTGATTCTATTGTCAAAGCTGTTTCCATTCCTAGAGCAAAATTAGACGCAGGCCTAAAAAGATCAGAGCTTGAACAGCCAGGATTATATTTTCTAATCGGCGAAAAAGATGAAGTTGGAAAACCAAAAGTGTATGTTGGTGAATCTGAAATACTGACTGTTCGTTTAAGCGATCACCACAAAAAGAAGGATTTCTGGAATCAAGCTATATGCTTTGTTTCAGAGAAAAATAACTTGAACAAAGCTCACATTAAATATCTTGAAAATCATGCTTGTGAGCAGGCTAAATTAGTCAATAAATGTACTCTTGAAAATAGTAATACTCCTACTAAATCATCTTTAACAGATCAAGACCGGGATTTCGTTTTACGTTTCTTTGATGAATTAAAGATTATAATGGCTACTCTTGGTTATCCTATTTTTGAACAAACAAAACGTAGCAAGAGACACACATATTTCTGCAAGAGCAAAAATGCAAATGCCATTGGTGAATATACTGAAGAAGGTTTTGTTGTTAATAAGGGATCAAAATCAAATATGGAAGAAACAACTTCTCTTCAACCAAGTATACGGGCATTTAGAGCCAATTTATTAGAAAAGGGAATTGTAAAGGAAGAAGATGGTGTCTATGTTTACCAAGAAGATTTTACTTTTTCTTCACCATCCATGTCGGCATCAGTTGTACTAGGCAGAGCTGCTAATGGATGGATGCTTTGGAAGGACAAAGACGGTAAAACACTCGATGAACTTGTAAGACAAAAAGGAATATCAAATGGATGAGACTATATTTACTAAATGGGTAAAATGGTGAGTCAGGGATAACCTACCTGATATTGAATATCCGGGAATTTATTGCATAGCTCTTTCAGAATTGGATTTGTCTGGACAAGATTTCAGTTGGATTCGTGAAATTAAATATGTGGGTATGTCTAAATTCACGAGCTGGACTAAAAGGTCGTTTAAAGCAGTTTAATAGTACTATTAATGGAAAGACAAAGCATGTAGGAGCTGACAGGTTTATGTATAAATATCAAAACCTTCAAGACCTTCTTAACGTACTTTTTGTTTCTGTTCGTCCATTCATATGCGATGTAAAGACAAATTATCCTGAAGATTTAAGAACTATGGGAAAAGTAGCAAAATTTGAATATGAGTGCTTTGCAACCTATATTGAAAAGTTTAACTGCCTACCTGAATTTAACGATAAAGCAAAATCACATAAATTAAGTTTACAAAGCAACAAAAAAGAAAAAGAGGAATAAGCTCTCACATGAGCTTATCTGCAAGTACTATCATAAACCTTGCATTGAGTTTTATTTCTCCTGTTAGCCTTATTTTATCTTGTATCCTCTTCAGAGTACCTCTATAATCTATGAATACCCTCCTAGCTGTCTCAGGAGTTAATTGCAGTATCTTGTCCATTATATCTTCCTTATTCAATACCCCATCCTCTTCCTTTTCGAAATCAACAAATAAACCACACCAAGAAGCAACAAAACAATACACCCAATCGTCGTATTGATAATCACGGGATTCTGCCCCCCAAATCCTTCAGGCGATGTATGCTTTAGCAATATCCCCGAATAAGCCCAGACAATAACAAGCCCGTAGGCAACATCCCTGTTCTTCAGCATTGTCACAAGGCCGATAACAAGTCCTAAAGCAATTACTATAACAGTCCAGGAAGCGTCACTCAAAATGAAGTCTTTCCAGCCCAGGCTGACAAGGAGTACAGTGGCATTGGCAATGGTTGCTACTGTGATCCATCCGAAGTAAACGCTAAAAGGAAGCCTGATAAAGAAGTATTCGTCTTTAGAAAAATGTTCCCTGCTTGTAAGTTGATTTATCAGGATCAGGCAAATGAGTATAACAATCATCAGCAACATGGATAATGGGATTATTTCATAGTGCCATGCGAAGATCCAGGATGTATTGGCAATGGAAGATACAGAGAACAGGATTCCGATCTTATAGATGAGCTCGGTCCTGTCGGTGGTTGTGTTTCCCTGAAAGATGCCGAGCTGGTAAAGTGTGTAGCCGCCCAGTAATAGATATATGAGTCCCCAGATCGCAAAGGTTGCTCCTGCAGGGGCAAAAAGATTGGGGTAGGAGTCTGAGAGCTGGCCGGTGGTCATGTCATTGATGGGGAGGATGTTGGCCAGTGCGTTGACGGTGATCATTATCAGGAACGTTACTGCTGTGATGATTTTGATTGTTTGATTTCTTTGGTCTGTGTTCATGATTGATTTGTCCCCCGTCAACTCGAATATGACTATTAGTTTAATCTGTTAATATTTCTTTAAATAACCTTTTACAAAAGTACAACTTGTTCTATTGGAATTTCTGTTTTATTTTTCCAGAGAAACTTCACAGTTTTCTACTCTTTCCTGACTAAAATTCAATATAAGTTGAATACCATTCTCAGTATCCCAATAGAACTGTCAACAAATCAATTATTGTAACCAACGTTCTCATACTCTGCAGGATTCAAATTCTGTATACACTTCACAATATCATCACAGGTATTCTGATCAATTGAATCTTTCTGATTCATAAAATATGCAGCTACATCTTTAAGATACAACACTTGTGTTTTTGGTGAATATACTTTCAATTCTACTTCGTCACTCGGGAACACAACTACGGTGTTAACCCACGTTTTGAGCCCATTTGATTCAAGATATCTACTTAATTCTAAAGAATGCTTGTTGCCTTGTTTAACTGGATTATAAAAGTCATATTTTGAACCATTAGGGAAAACTTGCATCCATTCCTTCTTTTCAGCATTCCCATAGATTGTTCCTCTATAATTCTTAGTTTCAATCGTGTAAACGCCTTTAGGACAAACTACAATATGATCGATCTGTGAAGAGCCTACCACCATGTCGTTAAGTACAGACCAATTATAAGGCAGGTTCTCAAGAAGGTTAGTGACCATATTTTCTCCATCTGCTCCTTTCCAAAAAGCATTTCCCTGCTGGACTACTATGATTCCTACAACGATAAGGCCGAAGCCTATTAGACCACTTTCAGTGAAATAGAGTGTCAATAGACCCAGGATTATTGCTATAATTCCTCCTAAGATTCTCTTGCCACCTGCCTCATCGAGACTATCTTGTTCTTTTAATATCTGAGCTATTTTTGTACCCCTCATTGAACAGAAAATAAATATTTACTGATTTCTAAAATATAAAACTCACTCCCCCTCCCTCCACTCACAGATCCCCTTAAAATCACAGAAATAACAATTCGGCTCCCCTTCAACCTCAAAGTCATCCTTTAAAACCCTTGCAACCACAGCATTGATCCCATCAACCACAACACTAATCCTCTCCTCATCGACATTCATCATACGAAGCTCCTGGACCTCGGGGTTGACATAAAGCAATCCGGCTTGTACCGGGAGCTTGCCGTACATCTCCTTCACGGCCAGGCAATAGAGGGCCAGCTGGACATCGTCCTTCATCTTGTTCTTTGAGAGGGTGGTCTTGCCGGTCTTGTAGTCGATGACGATGTATTCGCCTGTCGGGGTCCGGTCTATTCTATCGATGACCCCTCCGAAATGGGCACCGTTCAGGTCAAGGTCGAAGAATTCTTCCACTGCAACGGTCTCGTTGGGATTGTCGGCCTCAAAGCGGAACCAGAAGTCCATCATCTGCTTCATCTTGCCGTGTTCCTGTTGTTCCTGGGTCCTGGAAGGGTAGGCAGCAGGGTCCCAGATGTCATCCAGCAGCTGGTTGGCTGTGGAGATATCAATGGATTCTCCCTTCATGTCCATTCGGGACAGTTGTTCGTAGACGGAGTGGACATCTGTACCGACCTGGAAATAGGTCTTCTGCGGAGTGGGAATGTTGAGGACTGTCCCGTACTTGAATTTCAGCGGGCAGTCCTGGTATGTCTTTATCTTTGAAGCCGAGAATCTCATGTTCGGGTCCACAAGGGGCGGGATTTTGTTGTCGATCAGGTCCTCCAGCTCCTGAGGTTGCTTAGGGTTGACCTGCAGGAAATCCTTTGCATCAAAAGCGGACAGGTTGCCTTCGGCCTCGATCTCCCTGAGCTGGGCGAGGACCACAAGGGATTCCAGGGCCTGCTTTAACTGTCCCTGCTTTGAATACATGCCGAGCATCCAGAGGTACTCGTCTTTTTTCTTCATCAGGGGTGAGACGTCCTCCACCTCGCTCTTCCTTTCGAACTGCTCTGCTTCGATATACCCGACCAGCGGATTTGACGTGTACTCAAGTTGTGTGAGGAACTCGCTGGGGGAGACCTTCCGTTTGTTGCCTTCATATTTTTCAGGGAACACCAGGTAAAGCTCTTCCTTTGCCCTTGTCATGGCAACATAGGCCAGCCTTCTTTCCTCCTCAAGGTGCAGCACCTTCTCGTCCACATCCCTCTGGCGGCCCTTTGATAGCTCCTTTGGCACGGTGAAGGCCTTTCTCCTGTAGTTCAGAGGAAGGTGTCTGGTGGCCATGTCGCAGACGAACACCACCTTCGCTTCCTTGCCCTTGGACTGGTGGATCGTCATCACCTTGACAGTATCCTCATCACTGGACACTCCCTCGTCCAGGTCTAGGCCGAAGACCAGCTCCAGGTCCTCGACCACGGTCTCCAGTTCACTGCCGCCATCAACAAGTTCAAGGTCTTCCACAGTGGTCACAAGGGAGTTCAGGATGGAAATGTTCCTTCTGGATGCCTGTGTATCCTCCTGCAGCTGTGTCCTGTAGAAATCGGTCTTCTCGGACAGCAGGTGCTTCACAGTATCCGATGGCAGGTGGATCTTCTTGTATTCGATCAGCTCATTGAGCCGGGACACGATGGACCTGATCAGGTCCTTCTGGCCGATGTCAATTTCATCAAGCTGGTAGAGCAGCACGGAATATATCCCGTCCCCTGTATCGCTGTCATCTCTGCTGATCTTCAATGCCTGAAGGTTGATCTTCTGCAGGTTGTGCTCGCTCACTCCTTCCCTTGACAGTATCTTTGCAAAGGCGATCCCGTTGTTGAACGGATCAGCCACCACGTGGAGGTATGCCATCGCTTCCCTCACCACCGGGAAACGGTTCAGCTGGAGGCTGCCTACGAATTCCACCGGCACCATCCTCTGCTTCAATGATTCGCTGAACTTCTTTCCGTCAGCCCTTTTTCGGGTAAGTATGAAGATCTCCCCTGGGCGAACGCCTTCATTGATCGTGTTCGTGATCTCTTCAGCGACCCACTCTGCCTCGCTCACATCATCAGGTGCTTTGACAACCTTCACCTCGCTCTTCTCACCATTGTGGGCCGTGAGGTTCTTTTCCTGCCTCTGCGGGTTGTTCGCAATGAGCTGCTGGGACAGCTATACGATCTGTGAGCTTGACCTGTAGTTCTTCTCAAGCGGGATCTTCTCAAGGGAATGGTAGTATTCCTGCAATTGCTCGATGTTGGCAAGATATGCTCCCCTGAAACGGTAGATACACTGGTCATCGTCAGCCACACAGGTCAGGTTATTGCCATCCGCTATCATGTGAACCAGGAACAGTTGTGCAAAATTGGTGTCCTGGAACTCGTCCACGAGCACATAGTCATATCTGGCCTTCACCATGTTCCTGACAACATCGTTCGTCTCAAGGAGGTTGCAGGCCATGGAGATCATGTCATCGTAGTCAAGGAACCCGTTGTCACTCTTGTACTGCTGGTAATGCTCATAGAACCTTGCAAGGTCGCTCAGCTTCAGCAGGACATCCCTTTCACCTTCGTCAATGCTGGCATCTTCCAGCTTCCTGCCTGCATATTCAGCCAGTTCCTTTGGTGGGATCAGGTGGTCCTTCAGCTGGGAGACGCCTTCCAGCAGGCTTGTGATGAGGTCGTATGGTTGTGTCGGGATTGCCAGGTTCTGGAAATCGAATGAGTCGATGTTCTTGATCCCCCAGACGTGGGAGTGTTCCTTTGAAATCAGTTTTGCATTCTGGTTTATGCCAAGGTAAAGGGAGAACTCACGTATCAGGTCATTGCAGAATGAGTGGAATGTGGAAACTGTGATGCCGCTTCCAACACCTATCTTGTTCTCGATCCTTTCCTGCATCTCTCCGGCTGCTTTTTCTGAGAATGTGAGTGCCAGTATCTTTTCAGGAAGGAGGGATTTTTCGGTAAGATCGACCACTTTCTCTGTGATGGTGAATGTCTTTCCTGAGCCGGGACCTGCGAGGATAAGAAGTGGACCGTTGGTGTAAGTGACTGCTTTTTGCTGGTTATCGTTAAGGTTGGTGGATGGCAAGATTGAGTACCCCTTTGTATTCGTGATCTGGAAAATGTTGTATGGAGTGTTAAAGATTTGAGGGGTGTTATAGTTTGTGATTTTTTTTGGTATATCTAACGGAGGATTATATTCGGCAAAGCCATTGGATTCTTGTTAGGAAGTATTTCTTCCGCTTTTTATCGGTTCTCTTCCTTTATCATCCCTTTTTATCTCGTCCCACTTGAAAGCTGTTCAACAGTATCTAGCATACAGTTTTTGTTTCGTATGCTGCGTAACAATACTGTGTAGATCCCATGAATCAGGGAACAACATTTATGTCCATGGACAATGCAAATTAACTCTTGCAGAGTGATGGGGGGCTGGTTTATCCTAACTACTAATAATAAACAGACAGATAAGGCGTTACGTGAGTCCGAGACGAAGTACCGGCTTATCTTTGAGAATTCGCCGCTGGGGATCTTCCATTTTGATAAGAACGGGATCGTTACTGAATGTAATGAAAGCCTTCTTAAGATTCTTGGTCTGCCGAAAGAAGAGGTAGTCGGTTTTAACATGGGGGTATCCTTAAGGGATGAAAATATGCGGCTTGCTCTTGAGGCGGTCCTGGAAAGGAGGTCGGGACAGTACGAGGGGGAGTATATTCCCACCACTGGCACCAAGATCACACCCATCAAGGCCGACTTCAGCCCGAACATATCTGAAGATGGTACTCTGAAGGGCGGCATCTGTATTGTTGAAGACATCACCATACGCAAGCGGGCAGAGGATGCACTTCAGCGATACGCAGAGGAACTTGCGAACGCTAACGAGGAACTGAAATCCCTTGACAGGATGAAGGATGAGTTCCTGTCGAACGTAAGCCATGAGCTCAAAACACCTCTTACCTGCATCGAAGGCTACAGTCAGGTCCTGTCCGATGAAACGTTGGGTTCAGTTAATGAGGAGCAGAGAAAATCAGTCAATACGATCATGCGCAACTCCGAGCGGCTCAGGCGTCTTGTTGATTCTCTCCTTTACATTAGCAAGATGCAAGCCTGTGCCATTGAATATACATTTGAGCCGGTCCGAATCGCAGAGATCACGGACCACGTTGTTACTGATATGCTTCCGCGGTTCAGGGAGAATGATCTGACCATTGAAAAGCACATACCTGACAGTTTACCTTCAATAAAAGGGGATAAAGATAAATTGACCGATCTATTGGTCTACCTTGTTGATAATTCTATCAAATTCACACCATCAGGAGGCAGGATAAGTGTGACTGCACAAGAGGAAGGGGACGATCTGCACATTAGTGTTGAAGATACCGGGATCGGTATCCCAAAAGAATTGATGCCGATCCTGTTTCAGAGGTTTTACCAGATCGACGCCTCGACCAGACGCAAGTATGGAGGCACAGGAGTGGGGCTGTACATCAGCAAGAACATTGTAGAAGCACATAATGGTAAGATCTGGGTGGAGAGTGAGGAAGGTAGTGGGACAACGGTTCATGTGAATCTGCCGAAGTGAAGACCTGTGAGGTAGGTAATCCGTCTATCATGTTTAATTTATTTTAGTAAAGAGAAATGCCGATCAGTGATCACTATTTTATTGTATTACTCTCCAATTATAAATTGTGAAAAACGCTTATTTTATAATCAAAATTTGAGCATTACTCCTTGCATATATATCCGTGTCACACATTGACACACAACGTATAAATACGAGTGAGCTATTGTAGGGGTGCTCTCAGTGAGCTGGTCGCTGTCGATTCTGACACGATCTACTGAGAGTTCGAAAAACGTCATGCATTTCACGTATATCGATACATTCTCCAAAAATGTGTCATAATCTTCCGATCAGGAAGGTATATATGCGATGAGATGTATTATGAGAATCCCGCACAACGTGCGTGGAATTTCAATCACCTCCATTTCAAAATCATTAGTGGAGACCGGAGCTTTTCCGGTCTGACGTTGAAAGTGGCAGTTCGGTTAATTCTGACTGATAGTGACTTTATCTATCAAAAGAACTAACCAACTATTGTGCAAAGAAAACAACTCTCTAATTAAACAAAGAGTTCTTTTCCGACAATTCTTAGTTAACTTCCAAATTTTGTGTGCTTTAACAAATAACTCTGGTTGATCCTGCCAGAGGTTACTGCTATCGGTATTCGACTAAGCCATGCGAGTTAAATGTTC